>JAVBRG010000044.1:0-6005 GCA_031548195.1 Planctomycetota bacterium
TTATCGGCTACTCAAGGGGCGGTGGCGAAAAACCACTCGCAATTCCCTTTACCATGCAACCTTTTGATCACACGACTGTTGTGGAGGCGGTTCCCACAACAGTCGCGTAGTAGAATTAAGTTTACCAAATATGTGCGACCAAGCGCTGCTCAACGGAATTCGGAGTCGGCTGCCGGTGTTAGGCAGCGACACGGTGTCGGTTGAGTAAAAATTTTCCCTCAATTATTAACGGAAAATTAATTATTTTACCGCCAAATAATCGCAAATTAGCGCATGATGCAGATTGCCGACAATTTTTATTTTGACATGCTGACGGCGAATTCATTGAATTACTGGTAGCAACGATTGGCAAATAGGATAGTCAACACTATTTTCCGTCGTTATTTCCGGGGCTTCTCGACACATTGCTTTTATTCGGGGGCAGGCCGCAGGTTTTAATCACCCGCCGCCTGCCCCCGAATCGAAGCCAGAACCGCTTTCATTCGGGGGCAGGCCGTGTATGACAACTTTAACCGTGTATCCCTAACGGATATACGGGAGAAGGTGATGTTGTCATTATAAGCCGCCTTCCCCCGAATCAAAGCCAGACAAGCGCTCTTATTCGGGGGCGGGCCGTTTTGACGGCAGCTACCGCCGACCTTAAAAAAGGTTGCGCGGGGTGTGGATTGTGTAGTTATCCACGGCGCCTGTCCCTGAATAACAGCCGGAAGGTTGTCATGCGGCTTTTATTCAGACTTACGCAGAGGGTGGCTTCGGTTTGGGTGTTTACGCTTCACGTTGATAAAATTAATTACAACGGTATTTTATCAATTTTAAGCGTCTTCATCTTTGCCTGCTCCGGTTTGCAACCGGTCCAGCGCGCCAGCCACGGTCTTCCATCCGGCTATCCCTACGCCATCGGCGCATCTTACGGCTCCGCCCACGCCGGCGAGGCGCTTACCGGTAATAAATACCCAGCCGACAAGTCTCCAGCCGGTAAACCACCCGCCGCTAAACCTCCGAGGAAAAATCCCGTCTCCGCTGTCCGCAGTCTCGAACAGGCAAGCATATTCCTGGAACGCCGCGATTACCAAAGCGCCAGGGAAGCCGCCCAGGTCGGACTCGAAGCCAGCCCCTTTTACCCGCCGTTGTGGCTGGTGAAGGGCAAAGCGGCTTTGGCTTTGGGACAACATAGCGATGCCCGCGACGCCTTCGGGGTATGCGTGGTCGCCGATCCGGACAACCTGGAAGCGAATGCCCTCGCCTTTAAAACCGTATTGGAAAGCGCGGACCTCGACTCGAGCCAAAAGGCGCCCCTGCTGGACCGGCAGATTCGCCGCGTCAGCCCCCAAATCTTCCTGGCCATGCTGGGCGGGGTGATTCTCGCCGCCCCCGACATGGTTTTCAAGCTCGAGGCTTTCCTGCCGGTGTGGACCGAAGCGGGAATTGGCCCCGAATTGGCCCGGCAAATTTGCGAACATTATGTACGCCAGGAATTCCAGCAAGCAGCCGAACTCCTCGCCTCTCCCGAAGCCGGCCGGCTTCCCCGGGCCTTGAGGGGGCAGCTGAATCTGGTGGTCGGGCGGGTTTTGCCCTGGGTCGACGACAAGCCGGAAGCCTTGCGCCGTCTAGCCGAAGCGCGGGCGCTCCGTTTCGAGGCGGCGGAAGCCGGCCGCCTGATCGGCCTGATTCACCTGTCCAATCGGGAGCCCGGAAAAGCCGCCGCCATTTGGGAGGAGGTGTGGCGGGGGACGGAACATCCTGCCAATGTGGCCCAGGACGCCGCCGCCGCCTATCGCCGTGCGGGCGAACCGGAGCGGGCGCTCGCTTTATTGGACCGTGCGCTTGGGGCATTCCCGAATCACGCCGGGCTTCAGGCCGGGAAATGGCTGGCTCTCCACGATGTGGATTTGCGGGACGGGGCTTTGTCCGATTCCGGCCGGTTCTCCCGGCTGCGTTCTTATGAGGAAGAACTCGAGGGCAGAGGCGCGCGGGCCGGTCTCGGTTATGCCCGGGCCTGTCTAGCCTGGGAAAACGGTGATTACGAGCGTTACGCCGCCGAGGAGCGGGCGGTGCGGGAATACCTCGACGCCAGCGCCGGTTCGTACATGGCTTTGACCACCCTGGATCATTGGGCGCGGTTTGGCGACTGGGTTTTTTCCGCCGAGGAAACGCGGGATGTAGAGAAGCTGGGCGATTATGCCGCCGAACTCTGGCAGCGGGGGAAATACCCCGACAGCCTGGTAATCCGCGAAGCCGAGGCCGCCACCGGCGTCCGCAATCTCAACATCACCTTCTACAACGCGGCGGTTACCCTAGCCAATGACGGTCAGGCCGCCCAGGCGGTCATGCTGATTCGCCGGGATCTCCCGCGTATGGACGCCCTGGATTTGGCCGCCTTCCTTTTTGCTTCCGAACGCCTGAACGCCGCACGGCCCCTCTTTGCCGAACTGGCCCGCGAAGGTTCGCGTTCGCCGGAATGGGTCAGCCTTTACCGCGCCGCCACCTTGGCGCAAACTTTCGAGGGGGACGACGCGGAAGCCACGCGTATTCTCGAAGAGGCCTGGCGGATGCCGGTTCCCGAAACGCCGCTGGCGCTCAGGACCGTTTCCCCCGACGGCGACATAGTGACGAATACCTATCCCCGGCCGAACTATGCAGGCCTGTTCGTGGATGCGGTGGAACGAATCATCCGGGCCGGTGCCAGAACCGGGACCTACGGGGCTTTGGCCCGTTCCCCGGCGCTGTCCGGACCGGCGCGGGCCGGCTGTGAAATGTCCCGGGGCAGGCTGAAATTCGATCGTCTCGAGGCGGCGGCCTTGATGATCCGCTTCGGCCAGTCGCGGGAGGGGCGGAGGATTCTCGAGGAGGAACTGGCGGAGAATCCCTGCAGCCCCAGGGCCAATTTGTATCTGGCCATGGACGAGGCGAATGCCGGGCGCCGCGGCAGGGCGCGGGATTACCTCGCGGGGGCGCTCGCGGAGGCGGAAGGTTTTGTCCGGCTTTACGCCTTGTCCTGGCAGGCGCGGTTGAACGCCGATGTCAATGGTAGGGCGCAATGGTTGCGCCGTGCCGTCGAGGCGGCGCCGAACGACAACAATGTGCGGCAGGAGGCGGTCGAGGTTCTGGCCGAGGCGTATCGTTTCGGGGACGCGGTGGGTTTGGCGCGGATTTTTGAAAAACGCTACGCCAAGAACGATTCCGACTTCGGCCCCTTTGTGGCGATGAGCTACTCGGCATTGGGGAAATATGCGCGGGCGGTGCCGGTGTGGCGGGAACAGGTACGGCGCTTCCCCTATTCCCGGGCGCCATTGGCCGGCCTCGCCGCCGCCCTGAACCGGAATGAACAGCCGGAGGAAACGGTCCGGGTTCTCACCGCCCCGGCCTTGAAGTACAAAAACGTCGAATACGACAGCCTGCTCGCCGAAGCCTATCTGGCCATGGGCGAAGGGCAGGCCACCTTATCCTGGGTGATGGCCGGTTTGAAGCTGTCTCCGAAGGACCGGGTGCTTTTGCGTCTCGCCGCCGGCGCGGCCGAGCTGCTGCGGGACGATCCCCTGACCGAGAATTACGCGGGGCGTTATCTCGAGGTGGACCCGGAGTCGGCGTCGATGCAGATTATGTACGGCCAGGCTCTCCTCAACCAGAAGAAGTGGGAGGAGCTCCGCTGCCACAACCTGAACCTGCTAAGGACGAACCCCCTGAACAACGGCGCCCTGGAGCGCGAGGCCGAACGGGTCAAGGCCTGCGAAGAACCGAAGAAGGCCCGCCGTTACGGCTGGAATATCGACCGTTACATCATCAAGCATTATTTCAACGACGTGTCGACCGTCATCCGCGCCGCCATTTCCGCCGCCGGCGACGGCAAATTCCGCCACGCCATCCCGACCCTGGAACGCATCATGCAGCTGGGCCCCAACAGCGTTACCCAGTCGATTATTTTCGGCCGGCTGTCCCTCGGTAAAACCCTCGACGCGATAACCCTGGACGAGGCCAAGGAAAAACTCCAGGCCCTGTACGAACGCCACCGCTTCGCCTCCACGGCGGATCTGCAAACCGGGCCGAACCCCCGTATGGACGCCCTGGAACGGATTCCCCTGGTGGTCTTTGTCGGACGTTCCACCGCCGAGGCTATTCACCGCTTCGACGAATATCTGGCCCAGGTCGGCGGCCGGGCGGTGCTGGTTTTCGGCGAGGAGTCGCTTTCGGAATGGACCGAACCGTGGCCGAGCGCGTCCTACCTCCGGCTGTTGGCGGCAAGCGGGCGCTGGGAATTTTTCCTGACCGACAATCAGCCGGCGGCTTTCCCCGGTCCGACGGACGAGCTAAACGACGCTTTTTGGCTGAAGGCGAGGTGGCTGGGGGACCGTTACGAAACGGAACTGGAACTGCAAGCCCGGATCTCCGCCGAAATGCTCCGCCTCAGGGGCAAAGCGGAATCGGCCGGAATCCCGGTGCGGGGCTGGCTGCATCCGTCCTGGGGCGATTACGGACAACGGGCGGTGCGGCAGGAGGTGTGCGCGTCCCGGGCCTACCTCGCGGCGGTGCGGGAAAATTTCCCGCTGGCGATAACGGTGGTGCCCTCCGGCTACCGGGTCCCCTGGACCGACTCCGCGCGGATTCCGGTGCGGTCGGTCGGCGCGGGTTTGGACACCCAGGAATTCATCGATTCGGTGCATTGGTATCACCCGACCCGGCGGGCGGTCCTGGAACTGGCCAAGGTGAAGAGCTGGCACAGCCAGTACCCGGCGGCCGAGGACTTGTTCCGGAAAGCCCGCTGTTTGGGGCTTGACGATCGGGAAATCGCCTATTTCCACGCCCGGAATTACCAATTTGAAGGCGACGTCCCCAGCGCCATCTGCGGCTCCCACGAAACGAAACGCCTGGACCCCATGCGGGACCGCACCGGACAGCTGATTATCGACACCCACCGCCTGCTGCGGCCCCTGGTCCTCTTTGAACCGCGTTACACCTCCGACTCGGACGGTGAGAAATACGCCGGCGCCACCGCCAGCGTCAGCTTCCATGTCCTGCCCCGGCTGGAACTCCGCGCCAGCGCCGGTTACCAGCGCTGGTACGACGACGAAGGAACCTTCAACGGCACTTCGATTCTCCTCGGCGCCCGCTGGTACTTCAAGCGCCAGAATTGGCTCCTCGCCGAAGTCGGCGCCACGAATATCGGCGGCGGCGTCGGGACCGTGCCCGAGGGGCGGCTCTTGTGGCACGGCGTCTATAACGTCCCGAAGCTGGCCTGCATGAACGGAACCTTCGATTTGCAATATACCCGCAGCGTCGTGAACACCCGGAAGGCGATGTCGCGGGGGGGGATTTTCGCCAATACCTTTACCGGTTCGACCACCGTGCGCCTGGACGAATGGTGGGAAACGGACCTCCAGGCCTCCTCCATCAGCCGTACCGACGGCAACCATACCTGGGACCTGTCGGTACGGCCTACCTACCGGGTCACCGACATGCCTTTGGTCCGGGTCGGCTACTGGGGCCGTTTCTCCAACAGCACTTTCGATTCGCCCGATTACTATGCGCCGCAGGATTACCAGTCGCATTCCCTGGTGGTGATGTTCCGCCACAGCCCGACGCCCAAACTCACCTATAACGGCTTGGGATCCTACGGCATCAGCCGTTCGCGGGGCGGGAGCTGGGGTCCTCTGATGCGGGCCAATTTGGCGGTCAACTATCGGATAAATGATTGCGTGGAAATCGGCGGCGGGTTTCAATACATGAAGTCTCAGGATTACACCCTGCGCCAGTTCGGGGGATCGCTGGCGATTAGGTTCTAGGTTTTCGGTTCTGATTATAACAGCCGAAATGATTGGGTTTTGTTACTTCCATCAGGTATAATTGTTGTTGTGTGCGATCCAAGAGCTTATACCGAACGCTTATTGGAATTGTGAAAATGTGTATCGTCCTGTCAGACGAGGAAGCGAAGGCGGAAATCACTTTTTAGGCCGGCGGCTAGGCATAAAAAGTTATTTCCGACTGAGCTGACGAAGTATGACGGGACGAGA
>JAVBRG010000056.1:0-6380 GCA_031548195.1 Planctomycetota bacterium
CGGTATATACCGAACGTCTATTGGAATTGTGAAAATGTATATCATCGTGTCAGACGAGGAAGCGAGGGCGGAAATCACTTTTTCAGCCGGCGGCTAGGCAGAAAAAGTTATTTCCGACCGAGCTGACGAAGTATGACTCGATGAGATACGTTTTCACAATTTCAATAGCCGTTCGGTATAAAATGTCGAAACCGCCCCGCTTTGCAAGGCATTACTTAAGGAGCCCGGATTGAAAACACTGACGCTTTTCGCCTGCCTGCTCGCCATATCCTTACAGCTACACGCGGTCGCCGCCGAAGCGAACGGCCCAGCCGCAGATCCCTATCTCGAATATGAAAATGTCGACTCGCCGCTCGCCCTCGCCTGGGTCAAGGAGGAAAACGCCAAAACCCTCCGCCGCCTCGCCGGCGACCCACTTTACCGGGATAATTACCAATACATCCTGAAGGAACTGAACGCCGACGACCGCATCGTCGTTCCCTCCCTCTACCGAAACTCCGAGGTGGTGCGGAATTTCTGGCGGGACGACGCGCACCCCCAGGGCTACATCCGGCAAACCGATCTGGAACATTTCTTCGCCAAGGATTACCGCTGGCGGACCGTCCTGGACATCGACGCCCTGTCGAAGGCCGAAGGCAAAACCTGGGTCTTAGGCGGCTCGAATTACCCCTATAAACGGAACGACCTGGCCATGCTCGCCCTCTCGGACGGCGGCAAGGACGCGGAGGAATACCGCGAATACAATTTCGTGAAACAGGAATTCGTCAAGGACGGCTTCTTCCTGCCCGAGTCCAAAAGTGGCCTGACCTGGCTCGACCCCGACACCCTGCTGGTCTCCTCCGCTTTCGGGGAGGATGAAGTGACCGAATCGGGTTACCCCAGGATCGTGAAGAAATGGAAACGGGGCACGCCCTTCGCCGAAGCGGAGACCATCTTCTCGGTCGGAAAAGAAGATTTACGCGCCGGCGCCGGCTTGATTGAAATCGCCGACGACCGGCTGGAGCTGTTGCTGGTGCGAATCATCGATTTCTACAATTATGAAAATTTCCTGTACGACGACGGCAAAATGCGGAAACTGCTCATTCCCTCCGACGCCTCCTTCATGGGCGTTTACCGGGGGCAGGCCATCCTCAGCCTGAAAACAGACTGGGAAACGGGCGGAAAAGTCTTCAGGAAGGGAAGCGTAATCCATTGCCCCTACGAGGATCTGGTCAAGGAGGAAAAGGACCTCTGCCTCCTCTACGAACCGGCCGCGAACAGCGCCGTCGAGGACCTCTCCCACAGCCGCGACTATCTCTACCTCACCATAACCGAGGACGTGAAATCCCGCATCTTCCAGTATGAATTCGCCGGCGGCGCCTGGTCCAAAAAGGAAGTCCCCCTCGCCCCCATGTCCGCCGCCTACGTAACCTCCGTCCCCCGGGACAAAGGCTTCATCCTCTTCCACGAAACCGGCTTCCTGCATCCGCCGCAACTGTTCCGCCTCGATGAAAAAAGCTTCGAAAAAACCCTGGTGCAGTCCCTACCCGCCCGCTTCAATCCGGACGACTACCGCGTCAGCCAGCATTTCGCCACCAGCCTGGACGGCACCAAGGTCCCCTACTTCAGCGTGCACCGGAAAGACCTGGTCCCCGACGGAAACAATCCCGTCCTCCAGTACGGTTACGGCGGCTTCATGAACACGGAACTCCCCGGCTACCACTCGGTCGCCGAACACACCTGGATGCGTAAGGGCGGCGTCTACGTCGTCGCCAATATCCGCGGCGGCGGCGAATACGGCCCGGCCTGGCATGACGTTGCCGTCGGCGCCGGCCGGCACAAATCCTTCGAGGACTTCATCGCCGTCTCGGAGGACCTGGTCAAGCGGGGCGTCACCAGTCCCAAACACCTGGGCATACTCGGCGGTTCGAACGGCGGCCTCCTGGTCGGGGCGGTGATGGTGATGCGGCCGGACCTGTACAACGCCGCCGTCATCCAGGCCCCCCTCCTCGACATGCTCCGCTACCACAAGCTTCCCCCCGGCGCCAGCTGGATGGGCGAGTACGGAAACCCCGACGATCCGGCGGTCGCCCCGGCCATCCGCGCCTACTCCCCCTATCAGAACCTCCGTAAAGGCGTCACCTATCCGGCGCCCTTCCTGGCCACTTCCGCCAAGGACGACCGCGTTCATCCCGGACACGCGCGGAAATTCGCCAAACGCCTGGAAGAGTACGGTCAGGATTTCTATTATTACGAAGAACTGGAAGGCGGCCACAGCGGCAGCGCCAATTACGATATGATGGCGAAGACTTCGGCCCTGGTATGGGTTTACCTGACCCGGCGGCTCATGCCGGGGGAAGGCGGGCGCTAGAAAAACACATGGACACGCAAGACAAACTGGAAATAAGCGTTTCGCCGGAGGGGAACATCCTGGTCTCGGCGGCGGCGGCGGAAGCCGTCGCCGCCGACTGGCTCTGGACGACTTCGGCGGGAACCTGGCAGGACGAACCCGGCGCCGCCGAAAGCCTGCTCCTCAAGCTTGCCGCCTCGGACGCGGCGGCGCCGGTGCCACCGGCGTGGGAATACTGGCGCGACTTCGCCCGGACCCTCCTGACCGCCCGCTGCCACCGGTCCGAAGAAGAAGCCGCCGCCGCCGTCGCCACCCCGCCGCCGGCCGCCCAGCGGCTGGAGGCTTTGTCGGAAAGCGTTCCCCCCATGCCCGGCGGGGAATATGTCACGCCGGAGGTTCTCACCCGCCTGTGGGACCGCCTGGACGCCTGCATTCTCAGGGAGGCGGCGGATCACGAGGATGGCCTGGCGGGCTGGCTGCGGGCCCGCAATCCCGCCTGGCGGCTGGTCGGGAAAGTCTGTTTCCATTTGGCCGAGAACAAGAAGGATCCCCAGCATCCCTTCGCCTTCCTCGCCACCTATTCCCCCCGCCTGTCGGCGCGCGGCCACGCCCAGCACGCCCCATTGGCGAACGCCCTGCGCGAATTCGCCGGCGAAAAAAACCAGGCGGCGCTCCTGAAGCTGCTGTCGCCGGTGCAGCGGGCCGCCGAGGCGAGCACCCTGGCGAAGGAGCTGGTCGACTCGGGGAAGGTTTTCCATCCCCAAGCCTGGACCCCGCAGACCGCCTACCGTTTTCTCAAGGACATACCCGCCTTCGAGGCGGCGGGGCTGATGGTGCGGGTTCCCGATTGGTGGGCGAAGCGTCCCCGGCCAATCGTGCGGGCGGCGATTGGGAAACAGGCTTCCGGCGCTTTGGGCCGGAGCGCCCTGCTTTCCTTCGACATGGAACTGTCCCTGAACGGCGAGAGCCTGAGCGAGGCGGATTTCGCGGACATCATGCGGGGGCAGGACGGTTTGACCCTGCTCAAGGGGCAGTGGGTCGAGGTGGACAGGACCCGCCTCGAGGAGGCGCTCGAGCATTGGCGTAAAGTGAAACGGGGCGTCGGCGCGGACGGTTTGTCGTTCATTGAAGGGATGCGCCTTTTGGCCGGGGGCGGTCTGGCCGGGGCCGGGGCGATTGCGGCCGAAGGCGAGACGGCGGCGCTGCGCGAGTGGTCGGAAGTGGCGGCGGCGGGCTGGTTCAGGGAGACGCTGGAGAAATTGCGTTCCCCCGAAGCCGATCCGTCCCGTTCCCTCGTGCCGGCGGGACTCAAGGCGGAATTGCGGCCGTACCAGGAAACGGGCCTGAAGTGGCTCACCTTCCTGAGCGAACTCGGTCTGGGAGCCTGCCTCGCCGACGACATGGGCCTGGGGAAAACCGTCCAGGTCATCGCGCTTCTTCTGCGGCAGGGCGAGGTGAGGGGCGGCGGCGGGCTTCCGTCGCTACTGGTTCTTCCCGCCTCGCTTCTAGGCAACTGGCGGTCGGAACTGGAGCGGTTCGCGCCGTCGTTACGGGCCCTGTTCCTGCATCCCGCCTTTATGGACGCGAAGGAGGCAAACGCCCTGGCGAAGAATCCCGATCGGGTTCTGGCCGGCCGGGACTGCGTTTTCACCTCCTACGGCATGGCGCTCCGGCAAAAATGGCTGGCCGAACGGAAGTGGCGTTTCGTCATCCTTGATGAAGCCCAGGCCATCAAGAATCCCCACACCCGGCAGAGTAAACAGGTGAAGACCTTCCAGGCCGACGCCCGCATCGCCCTCACCGGCACGCCGGTGGAGAACCGGCTTAGCGATCTATGGTCGATTTTCGATTTCCTGAATCCCGGCCTGCTTGGCGGCGCCAAGGAGTTCGGCCGTTTCGTGGACCGGCTGGAGGCGCGGGCGAGCGACAAATACCAGCCTCTACGCACCCTCACCCGGCCGTATATTCTCCGCCGCCTGAAGACGGACCCCGCCATCGCCGCTTCGCTTCCGGCCAAGACCGAGATGAAGAGCTTCTGCGGCTTGTCCAAAAAACAGGCCGCCCTCTACGAACAGTCGGTGCGGGATCTGAGCCGGCAACTGCACGACAAGGAGTCGGTCGGGGTCAAGCGGCGCGGGCTGATTCTGGCGTTCCTCCTCCGCTTCAAGCAAATCTGCAATCATCCGGATCAGTGGCTCGGGCAAAGCGCCTACCTGCCGGAGGACAGCGGCAAATTCACCCGGCTCCGGGACCTCGCCGAGGAAATCGCCTCCCGCCGGGAGCGCTGCCTCGTCTTCACCCAATTCCGGGAAATGACCGCGCCGGTGGCGGATTTTCTCGCCGGCGTCTTCGGCCGGCCGGGGCTGGTCCTGCACGGGGAGACCCCGGTGAAGGAGCGGAAGAACCTGGTCGACCGGTTCCAGGCGGAAGGGGGGCCGCCGTTTTTCGTCTTGTCCCTCAAGGCCGGCGGCTCCGGCCTGAACCTTACCGCCGCCTCGCACGTCATCCACTTCGACCGCTGGTGGAACCCGGCGGTGGAGAACCAGGCGACCGACCGCGCCTACCGCATCGGGCAAAAGAAAAACGTTCTGGTTCACAAGTTTCTGGTGCGCGGTACAATCGAGGAGCGGATCGATCGGATGATCGAGGACAAGAAGGAAATCGCCGCCGGCGTCCTGGAAGAGGGCACGGCGGCGGTCCTGACCGAAATGTCCAACGACGAGCTGTTGCGTTTTGTCGCCCTGGACTTGAAGGCGGCGGATACGGATTGAAATACCGGGAATGACGCGGAATTTTCAAAACCGCATTAACACAGAGGGCACAGAGTTCATTTCATCACTCAATATCGAGGGAGATAACATTATGGCATGGTGGGGAGGAGGCGGTTTTTGGCGCGAATACGTGCCGGTGGCACGGAAGCTCGCGAACGCTAAAAAGGAGGCGGACAAGCTGCGGAAGAAAGGCGTCGACGTCCAGCCGGTGGAATTGTCCGGGCGCTCCATCGCCTCGTCCTTCTGGGGCAAGGCCTGGTGCGACCACATGGAGTCGTTCCACGACTTCGCGAACCGGCTGCCGCGCGGCCGGACCTACGTGAGAAACGGTTCGGTGGTGCATCTGGAAGTGGGGAAGGGGGTCATCAAGGCCCTGGTCGCGGGAAGCGACACTTATCGGGTGAAGATCAAGGTCGGCCTGTTGCCGCGGCCGGCCTGGGCGGCCTTGAAGAAAAAGTGCGTGGGGCAAATTTCCTCCCTAATCGATCTGCTGAAGGGTAAACTTTCCGACGGGGTGATGCAGGTCGTGACCGACCGCAAGAACGGCCTGTTCCCCGGCCCCGACGAATTCGAACTGGAATGCAGCTGTCCCGATTACGCCGACATGTGTAAGCACGTCGCGGCGGTTCTCTACGGGGTCGGGGCGCGCCTGGACGCGCGGCCGGAACTCCTGTTCCTGCTGCGCGGGGTCGACCACACCGAACTCGCCGCCGAGGGCGGCGTCGACGCGGTCCTGGCCAAAGGCGAAGGGGAAGGGGGACGCTTCGGCGGCGAGGATTTGTCGGAGATGTTCGGTATCGATCTGCTGCCAGCGGGCGAGGCCCCGGCCTTTTCGGAATCTTTCGTCACGGACCCGGCGGCCGAACCCCTCCGTAAACCCGCCGCCTCCGCCGCCAAACCGGCGAGGGGCAAAGGCAGGAGAAAAGCCCTCGCCGCCAGCAAAAAGGCGGCGCCGCCCGAAGCCCGGCGTAATGCCGCCGCCCGGCGGGACCAGGATGACGAACGCCTGAGTAAGGCGCTGCAATTGGTCGAGGAGTACGTCGCCGCGAAGAATGGGGGAAAAGGGGCGGGGGGTAAAAAGGCGCGGAAATAAAGCCTATGCCGGCCTCATACGCGTCTAAACCACCCTTTCACGCCAGATCCCGCCCCGCTCGTCATTCCGGCGCCGGGTGCGTCGAACCGGGGGGAAACGCAACTCGCCGGAATCCAGGCCGAAACACAAATGCGATGGCGGCTGGTTACCAAATAAAGGGTACGAGATTTTAAAGTAGCTCCTAAAA
>JAVBRG010000125.1:0-4104 GCA_031548195.1 Planctomycetota bacterium
ACTTTATTTTAACCCTCACGCTATATGGGGGGGCGCGCGGGAGACGGCCGGCTGGCCTTCCGCCGGCTTTTTGGGGAGGTTGGAACTTTTTTCCAGAGAAAAAAATGTTCCTCCCTCCCCAAACCCCTCCCTCTTCAAAAAAGCTCCCCCGCGCTGACGCGCCATTGCAGCCTCCTTTATTGCCGAACGAAGGCGCTGCGCTTTTTTCGGAAAACACCAATCTCCTTCATTCACCGGAACCCCAAACCATGGACACCGTCACCCACGCCCTCATGGGCGCCGCCATCTCCGACGCCCTCTTCCGTAAACGCCTCGGACCCCTCGCCACCCCCTTCGCCCTCTTCGTCGCCGCCGCGCCCGACCTCGACATCCCCGCCGTCTGGCTCTTCGGCCACCATGCCTGGCTCGAACACCGGGGCCTCACCCACAGCTTCCTGCCGCAAACCCTCGCCGCTCCCCTCTTCGGCCTCGCGGCCTGGCTCCTCGTCCGTAAAAAAGGCGGCTTCACCAGCTGGTCCCTCCTCGCCCTCTTGTGCCTGTTCTCCCACACCCTCCTCGACCTCGCCACCAGCTGGGGAACCATGCCCTTCCTCCCCTTCTCATGGGATCGGGTGTCCTGGGACATCGCCCCCATCATTGACATTTTCGTATTATCCTTCACCGCCACCTCCTTTCTCGCCAATCGCATTCTCCGCTGGGAACGGGTCGAGCACCCCCTCAATCCGATCGCCTACCCAAAAGTCCACGAACACCCCCGGCGGCGGAAAGCGGCGGACTGGCTGGCCCGCCTGATCGTCGGCCTATGCCTAATCTACTTGCTGATCGGCTGGCACCAGAACCGCCAGACGGTGCGCAAAGCCGGCGAAGCGCTGCGGGCGGAAGGGATAGTCCCCACCGAAGTGCGGGCGTCCCCCATCATGTTCACCTACATCGCCTGGGAAATCGCCGCCAAGGATGCGGAAGGGAATATCTACAACGCGGTGCATTCGAGTTATGCGCCACAACCCATGGAGTTCAAAAAGGCGGTCAATTCCGACCACCCGGACGTGAAAAAAGCCCTCGCCAGCCGGGACGGCCGGCGTTTCCTCTGGCGGACACAAGGCATGGTGGTGGCGACGCGGCTTATAGACGCCGCGGAGGACGGGGTAATCAGCCTGCAGGACCGGCGCTTTTTCGCCCTGGAACCGTCCTGGCCCAGCCGGTTCATACTGGAATTGCGGGTGGGGGCGAACGAGGAGGTGGAACGGTTCGGCGTGCGGCGGAGCGGCATAACCGGCCCGGGCGCCCGGGCGGAATTCCGGCGCTTGTGGGAATTGATGTGGAAGGGGAGGATTGAGGGCTGAAGGTCGGGGCGGGGATTTTTTTTGCCACGAAGGCGTGGCCGGAAGAAATTCGTCGGGAAGGCGCTTGTTTTTACTGGGAAAAAGTCAAAATTCGTTTAATATGAATACCCGACCAACAACCCGTACTCCGCCCCTCCTGCCTACGGAAGCCGCGACATGGCCAAAAAAGAAGGGCGGAATTCCCTCAGCGCCCTGAAAAATCAAAACCGCAACCAGGCCCTTGATTATATCCGTCAGCAGGAAAGCGTGTCCATGGCCGAGATCGCCCGGGTGAGCGGGCTTTCCATCATGACGGTACACAACATCGTCGAACATTACCTCAAGGCGGGCATGATCAAGCCCGCCGCCGTACCGCCGGGGGACGGAAAAAAAAATCGTGCCCGGCGTTTTTCCTTCAACCCCGATTACCGCTGCATATTCACCGCCCGGGTGGCGGAACGAAAAATCACCGCCGCCCTGACCAATCTGTCCGGCGAAATCACCGTAAGCCACTCGGAAATGCTCCGGACCAACACCCCCCTCCCGAACACCCTGGAAATGCTGGGGGAAATCTTCGCCTCGCTCCTGAAGCGCCGCCGGGTCGACGCCGACGCGTGCCTCGGGGCGGTGGTGGGCTGGCCGGGGATTATCGACCGTAGTGGCGAAGTCTGCGTGGTGGCGCCGCATTTTCCCTCGTGGGGCCGGGACATTCCGCTGGTGAAACGGCTGCGGGAAATTTTTCCGTCCGGCATGATTGTCCACAACGACAATTCGGTGCGTTATCACGCCTATGGGGAAATCAAATCGAAAGGTCCGAAATACCGGCGTTTTTTCATCATCACCACCGATTACCAGAATGTCGTGGGGGGCCTGGTAATCGACGGCAAGGTCGACCGGGGGAGTTCGGGTTTGTCGGGGGAAATCGGCCATATGCCGGTGGACCCGGCGGATCGGGAGGTTTGCGTCTGCGGTTCGACCGGCTGCCTGGAGGTGACCGCCAGCCCGAAGCGGCTGGAGGAACTGGCCCTGGCGCAGCGGAAAAAATGGCGCGATTCCAAACTCAGGTTCATCGGCGACGACAAGCGGATTCCCTTCGCCGCCATCGTCGAGGCCGCAAACGACGGCGACGCCTTCGCCTGCCAGCTGATGGATTCGGCCGCCCGGCTTTACGCCACCGCCATCAAGAACATCATCCTCACCTGCGACCCCGGCTTTGTGATTATCCAGGGGGCCTACGCGAAGGCGGGGGAATATTTCCTGTCCCGCCTGCAACGGAAAATCGACGCCATGCCGCTCTTCAGCATGGAGAAGGAAACGCGGATAGAGTATTCGCTGCTGGACGACGACTGCATCCTCACGGGAGCGGCCTGTTTTCTGGCCGACCGTTATTTCGCCGCCGGCGAGGGGCCGTAGTGCCCCAGCGCACCGTCAAACAGGCGATATGCTGAGTGCGGAACGGAATGGTGAAAAATGATTTTCACAAGTTCGATGGGCGTCAGGTATAGCTGATTTTTTTCCCGATTTTCCAGGGTTTTAGATTTTGCCAAATCGCCATGCGGCGGTTTGCACGGCGATTTCGCAAAAGTCCGGTAACCATTTGCACGGAAGGGGACGGCGACTATGAAATCGAGGACATCGGAGTTTCTGCAACGTTTTGGCTCGCTCATCGGACTAATCCTGCTCTGCATCATCATAGCCCTCTTGTCCAAAAACTTTCTCACCGCGAAAAACCTGCTGAACATCACCCGCCAATCCTCCATCACCGCCCTCCTGGCCCTGGCCGTGCTCCTCCCCATTCTCACCGGCGGCATCGACCTTTCGGTCGGCTCCATCCAGGGCTTCACCATGTGTTTCCTCGCCTACATGGCGGTCACGGTGGAGCTGAATTCCGTCGCCGCCATCGTCCTCACCCTGGTTCTCGGATTGGGGATCGGCTACGTGAACGGGCTCCTTCTCACCAAACTGCATCTCCCCCACCCCTTCATTTCCACTCTGGGGATGCTCAACATCGCCCGGGGTCTGGCGCTGATCATCACCGACGGCATACCCATTTCCGGCCTCCCCCCGGCGGTGCGCTGGATGGGCTCGGCCGACATCCCCGTGCCCATCATCGGCGGCTTTCCGGTCTGCGCCATAGTGGTTCTGATCATGTGCGTCATCTATTACATGATACTCAACCACACCCCCTTCGGCCGCCACGTCTACTCCATCGGCGGCAGCCGCGAGGCGGCGCG
Organism: Planctomycetota bacterium; assembly: GCA_031548195.1. Taxonomy (GTDB): domain Bacteria; phylum Planctomycetota; class SZUA-567; order SZUA-567; family SZUA-567; genus JAJBSZ01. The sequence continues at coordinate 3,557 of JAVBRG010000125.1, forward strand.
GCTCTCCGGCGTGAACGTCGACCGGGTGATGAACTGGGTGTTCGCGAGTTCCGGCTTCCTTTCCGCCCTGGCGGGGGTGCTCCTGGCCGGCCGGGTGAACTCGGGTTATCCCCTGGCGGGGGAAGGCGCGGAACTGGACGCCATCGCCGGGGCGGTAATCGGCGGCGCCTCCCTTTTCGGCGGCGAAGGCACGGTCTTCGGCACCATCATCGGCGTCCTGATTATGGGCGTCCTCAGGAACGGCCTGAACCTCCTGAACGTCTCCGCCTTCTGGCAGAAAGTCATCATCGGCCTGGTGGTCATCCTCGCGGTGTGGGTCGACGTGCTCAGGCGGAACGCCGAGTACAAGGCGGCGGCGAAAAGGGTTTGAGAGGAATGACGTGTGGGGAGGGGGCCGGCGTAACTAGTGCCCCATAAAGCCTAAATCTTCGGATAGCTTTCCGTTTTCGTGCCCATGGGCGGCGTTTGGGGGTATGGTGCATAAGTTGCATATTGGCGGGGCCGCGACGCCCTGACCCAGGGCCCGAAAAAAACCAATTATGCGCGGC
>JAVBRG010000020.1:0-8665 GCA_031548195.1 Planctomycetota bacterium
CCGCCCACCTTGCCTCCGGCGCGGTCGTCACCGACATGTCCACGGTATCCCTCGATTCCAGCCGCAAGGCGAACGAGGCCATCGAAGCCAAGGGCGGCAAGTTTCTCCGCGCCCCGGTATCCGGCTCGACCGTTCTGGCGACGTCCGGAGCGCTGACCATTCTCTGCTCCGGCCCCAAGGCCGCCTACGACAAGGCTCTCCCCCTGTTCGAAAAACTGTCGAAGACCCGCTTCCACATCGGGGAAGGGGATCAGGCCCGGGCGATGAAATTGGCCCTCAACATGATGATTGCGACTAGTCTCGAAATGTTCGCGGAATCGGTGGTCCTCTGCGAAAAGTGCGGCATCGAATGGAATACGGCGCTGGACGTCATCGCCGGTTCGGTTCTCGCCAGCCCGCTCATCGCCTACAAGATTCCGCCGCTGCGCGAACGGAAATTCGACCCGGCCTTCTCGACCAAACTGATGGCGAAGGACCTTGACCTCGCCCTCTCCGTCGCGAAGGAACTCGGCGTCTACGCCCCGGTGACCGGAACCACCAAGCAGATGCTGGAAGCCAGCATCGCCAACGGCAACGCCGACAAGGATTTTGCCAGCCTGGTCAAGATAGTCGAGAAGATGTCCGGCATCGAAAAATAGGCGGCATGCCCGGGCTTAACATTATTCCCGACGGAGTCCGAGACGGAAGACTCCACCTTCCCACTCCCGGTTTAACCGGATGGTCCGGCCTACAGGGGGGAGGGACAAACTTTTTTCAACATAAGGAGTAGCACCATGGCCAAGACTTTCAAGACCAACACCAAAGACCTCAAATCCGGCGTCGCACCCCTCCACTTCGAATCGAACTCCTGGTGCCCGGTCCTCAACGAAGACATTGAAGTTTACATCACCGAAATCCGCCCGGGCGGCCGCGCCGAGAAGGACAATCACCCGGAAGCCGACCACGTATTCTTTTACCTCTCCGGCTTCGGCTACCAGATTTGCGACGGCGAACGCTTCGACGTCGGCCCCGGCGACTTCCTCTTCGTGCCGCGCGGGGTGGATCACGAGATGTACGTAACCGGCGACGAAACGCTCCGCATGCTCGTCACCTTCTCGCCCACCCGCGACATCAAGAAAGCCCAGCTCAAGAAGAAATAGCGCCGTTTGAAAGGGGACCGTCCGCAAGGGCGGTCCTCCATTAATATCACGGTCTTTTATCCTTTTCCCAAAATTTCCGCCCCGTTTTAGAAGTCCCGGCTAATTCCACAACGCTACTTTTACGGGAACGGATCCCGTAAAAGTAGCATGAATATAGGGTGGGGCGATTATTTCCACTCTGGCAGCAAAAACCGGGGGCAACGCAACTGGTTATTCAAGCCGGATTTGCCGGGCGGTTTCCGCAGATCCGGCCTTGTAGAACCAAACCTGACTTCGCGGGGATGCTATCAGGCGTTTGCGGAACAGTTCCTCAAGCCAAAACAATTCTTCACCTTCGGGAGGATGGGAGTTATGCATATCCTGGCTGTGGTGCTGCTGTACGAAATCGTCACCATCGGCGGCATCGGTCTTTATTTAATGATGAAACACAAGAAGGAACAGGCCCGCCTCGCCACCGGCGAGGCAGCCGACTCCTTCATCACCTCCAACCGGGATCTTCCGGTGGTCATCGTCGGCGTGTCCCTGGCCTTGGCGGTTCTGGGCGCGGTGCACGTCTTCGGCATCATGGAAGTATCCTGGCACCTCGGGGCGGTGGCGGTATGGTTCTCTTTCGCCCACGTGGTCCTGCTGTGCGTGGTCTGCCTCGCCACCGGCCGCTGGGTCCGCCGCATGCGGGTGGCGACCGTGCCGGAACTGATCAACAACCTGTTCGGCCGCAAAATCGCCTTGGTCTGCACCTGCGTCATCGCCGGGCAGACTTTCGCCATTCTCACCATGGAAACGCAGGCCCTCGGCATCGTGTTCCACGCCCTGACCTTCGGCAAGGTCTCGATTCCGGTCGGCGCCGTGCTCGGGGGCGTCATCGGCATCGCCTACGTCATCATGGCCGGCATGAAGGAAATCGGCTGGGTCAACCTGGTCAACACCGTCGTCATGTACCTGGGCGTCATCGTCGCCACCATTTACCTCGGCTCCGCCTTCGTCGGCGGCTGGGACATGGTGCAAAACCATTACGCCCAAAACAACCAGGCGTTCATGACCAGCATCTGGGGCGCCCCCGGGGTCTTCGTGGCGTTCGGCTTGTCGCTGGTCATAGCCGTGACTTTCGCGCAGGGCATAAGCCAGATGGGCCTCCAATCCGCGATGGCCGCGAAATCGGAACGCACCATCGTCAAGGCCCTGTGGATTGCCGCGCCGGTGAACGGCCTGTTCGGGGTGTTCACGATGATTATGGGCATCACCGCCAAGGCCTTGGTGGAAACGGGCCAGATGCAGATCCCCGACATGTCCATCGCCCCCAAGGTCGCCGGCGTCACCATGCTCCTGAACTACCTCCCCTGGTGGCTGGTGGCCTGGCTCCTGGCCGCTTTCCTCGGGGCGGTTCTCTCCACCTTCGCCATCACCACCATGGGCATGGGCGCCTTGTTCGCCAAGAACATCTACACCCTGAAACACCCGCAGGCGAACGAGGAAGCGCTCACCCGCGTCACCCGCATCTTCATCGTCCTCTCCGGCGTCGTCGCCATGGGCGTCTCCAGCTTCCTGCCGGAAATCATCAATGGCGCCAGCTGGTGCTTCGCCTGGCTCATTCCGATTTTCTGGAACGTGGTGTTTGGCCTGTTCTGGAAACGTTCGCGGGTGGCGGCGGCGATTATCTTCGCCGTCTCGTGGATTCTGGTGCTGCTCTGGACCTACACCACGAGTCCGTCGCAATTCGGCCTGGCGGGAGTGGGTGTTCCCTACGTGACCTTGGCGGTGTCGCTGGTCGGCGGCCTGATTCTTTACAGCATTCTGCCGGGCGATACGCCTTACTTCAAGGAACTTGAGCAGAAAAGGGCGGCGGCCCGCGCGGGGTTGGCGCCGACGAAATGACCACCGGGGAAATTTCCTGCAGATTTTATAAGGAGGCACGGGTATGAACTTGGCTTTAAGCCTGATTGTGCAGGGCGTCGTCATGTTGGTGGCGATTACGGTGCTATTCCAGATCGCCGGCAAGCTATTGATTAAGGACTACCAGGACGATTTCGAGGAATAGACCGGTGGGCGGAACACCGCCCGGATTTAGGGAGATTCACTTATGGATGCACCGCACCTGATTTACGGATCCGGGGAAATATACTGGATGACGGGAGTGATCGCCGTGGCGTTGGCTTATGCGGTGATTGCCTACCTCTGGAGCGACGGTACCGAGGGGGACAAGAAAAAGTAGGGGCTGTATTCCGCTTCCAGAGGATGCGCCGGTGCCGCCGAGATAAGGTTTTTGGGGACTGTTAAAATGTCGAGCTTTGGCATGGGTCCCCCTTCTATTGGTGCGGCCATTGGTCCGGGAAGCAAAAATCCTCAATCCGTCACATCAAATAGGAGGAAGGTAGGCATGCAATGTGCCTACCTTCCGTCATCTCACACCACCGTACCTACGGTTCCGTATACGGCGGTTCGTATTGGGGATGGCCATCCCGCCATCCCTATTTGCGTTTCCAGAACTCCGGACGCAACTTCCCTGCAAGCAATCTTGGGAATTACCACGTGCTGGCACTTGTCAAGCAAGCACTAAATCCGGCGGCTATTTTACCGCCACTTTCCTTTCCCCCGACCGTTCATCCATGTGCCCGGTTTTGAACATCTCCACCAGACCCGGCACCAGGGCCGGCAGCAGGCCGTGACGGGAAATCATGTACAGGTTCTTCCCTTCAAGACTCAGGAAGCCGGCGTCCCGATCCGGCAACATTTTTTCGAAGAAACGCGCGTCAAACCCGCCGGCTCCCCGGCGGTCGGTGAGGGCGCCAAGGGACGCGGCCAATTCCTTCTTGGTCTCGGGGTCGAGGTTCGCGGTCCAATCCACCAGGCAGGGCGTGCGGGCCTGGGTTATCCGGATGTCGTTCGGATTCGGCCAATCGGCGCCGCTGCCGGAGACTATCCAGAGCGCGTGGTTTTTCCCCTCCACCTCGATGTCCACCACCCCCATCGCCAGGGCGAGTTCGTTTGTCCGTATGGTCCAGAGTTCGTCGCCGTAGGGGGAGGCTTCCTTTCCGGTGTGGTAGCTTGGAATCACCACCGCCAGGTATTCGAGCCAGGATTGCAGGCGTTTCAACTGATTGACGAACTGCTCGCGTTCCGGCATCAGGCCAATCAGCGACCAGCCCAAAACCCCGTTATCCTTCCGCCACACCGCCAAATTGAGGGAGCGGGGAATCATGGGCAGGATGTTCAGGTTCGCCACGAAAAACAGGTCCTTGTCAACTTCCAGCAAATCGTACATCCCGCCGGGCGCCGGCAGGTTCATTTCCAGCAGGGCGTTGTCGCGGCTTTTCAAGAGGAGGGGGGGCTGGCCGTCAACCTTCTGTTCTTCCGGCAGCAGATTGTTGAACCGGAGTTCGAAGCCGCAGTCGCCCTGATTATTGAAGAGTTCGACCTGGGTCGAGACCGGCACGCCGAGATTGTGCTCGCTCATTTTCGAGCGGAAATCGATGCCGGTCAGGAGAGACAGGAGGCCGAGAACCGGCCGGGTATTGGCCCAGATGCCCAGGGTTTGGTAGCCGCCCCGCATGAACTCGGTCAGGTGGTCGCGCCATTCCTCGGCCGGGAGTACGTCCGGATTGAGGATGCCGTCACGGGCGGCGGCGTTTTGGCAGATGGAGAGGCGGGCCACGCGGCGGTTAAGGGGCGAGGACTGCACGTCGAGGCCGTTCGCGTAGAAGCCCATGTCGTCCAGCCACTTCACGACCTGCTTGGAATCGGCGGCGGGCTGATCGTCGGCGGCGTCCCAACCCATGGCGCCGGATTGATTGGCGAGGGAGGAGCCTCTTTGGGCCAGACAGTACCAGAAGTTTTCCGCCTGGCCGTAACCGAGGGCGGAGAGGAAGGCTTTCAGGGAATCCACCCGCGCTTCGACTCCGGGGATAAGGCCGGAGTAATCCTGCCGGTCGAGTTCGAGGGCTTTCGCCTGCCGGGTATCGAGGATTTTCAGGAAGGTGGCGGCTTCGTTGGCCCGTACCACGGCCAAGGGAGGTTTAACCGGATTGATGAGCGTTTCGCCGGCGGTTGCGGACGTTCCGCCGCCGAGGCCGGCCACCAGCAGCAAGGCGGCGGAAACGGCGGCAAACAGGGGGGCATGACGATTGGGGCGGGTTTTCATGTTCACGATGACTCCTTGCGGTCAAAGACAGCCTGAAGACTTGGGGGCGATTCTGTCCAGATACAAAATTGCCAAAAAGAACGCAGAAAATGAGAATGTAAACAGTGTAACTGAAACCATGATACGCGTCCATATGTTATGTGTTGTGGCGGCGGGGAAGTTTCAGGATTTTTTTGCGGAACTTAATTAAAAATGTGTCGGCATGTCCGATAACAAATCATGTCGGCGGTATGTCGACGGAATTTTTCGAAAATAAAAGGAAATTTATTTTTCGCCGCCGGATGCGTCAACATTACCGACAGACAACAAAGTCGCGTAAATTTTTCCTTTGCAGCCGCATATGCCGAAGGCCACTCGAATTCGTTTGGCCGGGCTGGCAGCCCAGTTACCACGGATTGAAGTGGGGGAAACGTGCGACGGAACAAGGGGCGGAAGTATCTATTTCACCTGCTCGCGAAGCGGCCGGCATAAAAAAAATAAGAAAAATCGAAAAAAAAATTTACGGTTTTGAAATATGGGTTATAATCTAGTTGACTCGATTATCTTTCACCGTCCAATTACCTTGATCTTCCGGCCGACAGTTCGATGAACCGGACCAAAGGGTAGCTCAAAAATGTGATTTTTTTTTGAGAATTCCATTGCTACGCTCACCTGCGGCAACCAATTGACATCGTCTCGACATTCATTCTTGTGAGGTGCTTGTGTTTTGCCATGTTAGTTAGGAGACAGAATGGACATACTTTCGAATCTGGGCAGTTTGCTTGGGCAAGGCGCCGCGGGCAACAATCAAACGGCGGCGGGCGGCGGCGGGATGTTTGACCCGAACATGCTGGGCGGATTGGTCGGGGCGTTGTTCTCCGGTAAGCCGGGCGCTCCGGCGCAAGGCGCGGCCGCCCAGGGCGGCGGGGATATGGGCGGTCTCGGCTCACTCCTTGGTTCCTTGATGGGTTCCGGCAGTACCGGCGGCGCTTCCAGCGGCGGCGGCATGGGCGGCCTCCTCGGTTCCCTTTTGGGCGGCGAAGCGCAGAACGTTCCCCCGCCCCCGGTTCCCAAGAGCGCTCCCGCGCGTTCGAACGAGAACTATGCCACCAACATGCTTCGCGCCATGGTCTATGCCGCCCGGGCCGACGGCAAAATCAATCAGAATGAACAGGCCGCCATTCAGAAACAGGTCAATATGTTGAACCTGGGGAATGAAGCCCAGGCCTTCATCGACCAGGCTTTCAAGGAACCGCTCAATCCGAAAGCGATTGCCCAGAGCATCGCCACTTCCGACGAAGCGATGAACATCTACGCCATGACCTGTGCGGTCACCGGCCTGGACGATCCGCGCGAAGTGCAGTACGCGAAGGATCTCGCCGCGGCTCTGGGGATTCCGGCCCAGGTGCAGCAGGCAATCCAAAGGAAACTCCTGGGTTGAATCCCGTGAGGCAGAGGTAATGCCAGGCGGTAAAAAAAAACTCCAGCCGGATGTCTTTCCGGGCCTTGTGGCCGTGCTCTTTGGGGCACGGCCATTTTTTTGTTTGCCGGGAAACGGGGCGCTACCGGGCGGGATCTGGCGCGCGCGGCATCAGGCTTTGTTAAAAAGCCGTTAAGCGTGATAATTTTCTGCTGGACAAGGATAAAAAAAGGCGTATTTAAAGTGGATATTGCTGCTGAATATGTTAATATACTCGCGGTTGACCGTGTATCGTCAACTACTTGTTGGACAGATGAAAACCTCAGCCGTTAAGGAGAAAGCAGCAATGAAAAATCTTACCGCCTTATGCCGCAACGCTACTTGCGCCGGCATGGTCGTATTGAATACCGCCCTGGGATATGGCGCTGAAACCACCGCCTCGTCGCCCCCCGGCGGCGCGTCGGCCGCCCGGGCCGAGGCAGCGCGGCCCATCGCCGGTGGAAAACCAAACCTGGTATTCATGTTCGTCGACAACCTCGGTTACGGCGAACTCGGCTGCTACGGCGGCGGCATCACCCGCGGCGCGCCGACGCCGCGCCTGGACCGCTTGGCCGCCGAAGGCACCCGTTTGACCAATTTCAATGTCGAGGCGCAAAGCACGCCCAGTCGTTCCGCCCTGCTTACGGGACGCTTCGCCATCCGTTCCGGCACTCACTCGGTCCCCATCGGCGAGGGCCTCGACGGCCTGACCCAGTGGGAACGGACGCTGCCGGAACTGCTCTCCGACGTCGGTTACGCGACGGCCCTGTACGGCAAATGGCATTTGGGAAGCAGCCAGGGCCGGCTCCCGAACGCCCAAGGTTTCGATGAATGGTACGGCATCCCCCGAACGTCGGATGAATCCTTGTGGCCGCAAAACCCCGAAGCGGTGCGGCTGGGGGTTCCCCTCATGCAGGTCATGCAAGGGCGGAAGGGTGAAAGGAGCGAGGAGGTCGCGGTCTACGATCTGGACAAACGCCGCGCCATCGACGGCGAATTGACTGAAAAGACCATTGACTTCATGCGCCGGAATGTCAAGGCCGGTAAACCGTTCTACGCCTATGTGCCCTTCACCCTGGTCCATTTCCCGACCTTGCCCAACCCCCGGTTCGCCGGCCGGACGGGAAACGGGGACTTTGCCGATTCCGTCGTCGAGATGGACGCCAATGCCGGCGCCATCCTGGACGCCATCGGGGAACTGGGGATTGAGGACAACACCATCGTAGTTTTCGCCAGCGACAATGGTCCCGAGGCGGCCTACCCGTGGCAGGGCTCCTCCGGTCCGTGGCGGGGCTATTACTTCACCCACATGGAGGGGTCGCTGCGGACGCCGTGCCTGGTCCGCTGGCCGGGGAAGGTGCCGGCCGGCCGGGTCAGCGATGAAATAGTCCACCAAGTGGATTTCTTCACCACCCTGGCCCGGATCGCCGGCGCCGAAATCCCTACCGACCGCCCCATCGACGGCGTCGACCAGACGGAATTCCTCCTCGGTAAAAGCGAAAAATCCGCCCGCGAAAGTTTCCCGGTATTTGTCGCCGATCGTCTGGAGGGGGTGAAGTGGCGCAATTGGAAGGTCGTGTTCTACGACGAGGAACGGGACTGGTGGACCCCGCCGCAGAAGCTGGGGGTGCCCAAGGCTTTCAATCTTTACCAGGATCCCAAGGAAGAGTATCCGGCGGCCGGACCGGTGAACTCCTGGAATGCGCAATTCGCCATGAAAATCGTGGTCGACATCGAGACCAGTCTGAAAAAATATCCGCCCATCAAGCCGGGAACGCCCGACCCCTACCGTCCCACCTCAGGGCACCTCTAAAAATTGCTATTTTGCCCGCAGACGAGGAAGGGCGTAGCGGCAGCGTTTTGTAACACGCGGTGGTGGTTTGTGTTACAAAACGCGAGAGCGAAGCCCTGACGAAGTATCCGGGCAAAAGAGTATTTTTAGAGCTGCCCCTC
>JAVBRG010000077.1:0-77387 GCA_031548195.1 Planctomycetota bacterium
CCCCCCCCCCCCCCCCCCCCCCCCCCCCCCCCCCCCCCCCCCCCCCCCCCCCCCCCCCCCCCCCCCCCCCCCCCCCCCCCCCCCCCCCCCCCCCCCCCAACGCCGGCGGAAGGCCTGCCTGCCGTCTCCCGCGCTCCCCCCATTATCGCTTGCGTTTTAAAATCATGTCCGCGCGAAAAGAAAACCAATTAAAGGAAAGTAAAAACGGTTGATGTGAATTGAAACGCGCGGACTTCCCCGCAGAGGAAAACGAGGAGCCGCGGCGACGAGTTTTCCGTCCGCGTCACAGACGCCAAACAGGCGGAGTGAGCGCGAAGCGCCGCCCGCCGCCGCCACGGCAGTGAGATGAACGCCCCGGAAAGTACGCCAAGAAAAACCCCTCGACATGCCGTGAGCACGGCGCCAGGTGACGCGGCTCGTCACCCTGCCCCGCGGGGGCCGCCCCGCGCGCCGGGGGGGCTGGGGGGCGGCGCCCCCCAGAACCGAACCCCACTCATCCCCCGCCCTCAATGCTTCCCCAGCCGCCGCTCCGAGGTCACTCCGGTGAAAGCGCCCTGAAACGTCGCCAATGCCTCTTCCGACAAAGTCACCTTCCGCCATACCCCGATCCCCGATTCCTTGAAAATCGACTGCCAGTATTCGTCCCGCTTCCGGTCGGAAGATTCGTAATCGTGTTCGAAATAAACCGCGCTGATGCGCGCCGCCGCCAAAAGCTTCGTGCAGGTGTAGCAGGGCGCCAGGGTGGTGTAAATGGCCGCCCCTTCAATGGCAATCCCCAAACGCGCCGCCTGGGCGATGGCGTTCGCCTCCGCGTGGTTCGAACGGCAATAATTGTATTTGTCCCGGTCCGACGCCCCCATGTGCCGGCTGTAGCAGAAGGGGGTCCCGTCCGGATTGAAGGCGCCCCGGCAATGCGGAGCGCCCGGGGGGGAACCGTTGTAGCCGGTGGCGAGAATGTGCCGCTCCCGCACCAGGATCGCCCCGGTCGGCCGCGAATTGCAGGTCGATCGGGTGGAAATGAGCTTCGCCACCGCCATGAAGTAATCGTGCCAGTCCGGCCGGTCGTCGCTGTTCATGATTATAGCCCCGTGCTCCCGAAGCCGCCGAGGCCGCGTGCGGTGTCGGCGCGGAATTCCGCCTGGCCAATTCTCGACAATTCGTGATCCGGTATCTGCCGGAAGGCGATCTGCGCCACCTTCATGCCCGCGCGCAACTCCAGCATCTCCCGCCCCGCATTGTACAATATCACCCCCACCTCGTTCCGGTACCCGGCATCGATCGTCCCCGGGGTGTTCAGAACCGTCAAACCGAGCTTCAGGGCATTCCCCGATCTCGGCCGCACCAGGGCCTCCCATCCCGGCGTCAATTCCAGGAACAAACCCGTCCGCGCCAGCGTCCGCGTGCCGGGGTTCAAATAGATTTCCCCGCGTTCCTCTTCCAGACTGTCCGGCGCCGAAAAAGACCGGGCCAGCAAATCGTAGCAGGCGTCCCCGGCGTGGGCGCGTTTCGGGGCGTAAGCCGGATCGTCGTTGTACAGGGCGTAACGAATGTTCATCAATCCACTATTCATAAATCCGCCGCTTCCTTTTCCAAATCCTCGAAATAAACCGGGCAATGGGGATAAAGCTCCGTCCAAATCAGCTTCGCCAGCCGGCGAATCTTCGGGTGCGCCCCGGCCGCCATCCGCAGCCGCAAAATGTGCCGCCATTCGCGGAAATTGGCGGTAACGAAAATCTTCGCCGCCGTGCAGGTCGGCAGCACGTCCCGCGCCGCCTCCGGCGGCGTCCCGCCGGCGAGGAGCCGCCGGTAAACCTCCTCCGCCTTCAGTACCGCGTCCCGCCAGGCCTCCCTCTCGCCCTCGCTCCCGAACGCCGGCGCCACCACCGGCAGGTCCGCGTCGTACTTGATGTAGCGGGTCGAGGACTGGGTGTAGGAGGCGAGGCGGTGCCGGACCAGCTCGTGGGTTATGCCCCGGTCGGTGACCAGGAAAAAGGTCGCCGAAGCATGTTCGAAAATCGAGTCGTGCCGGCGATCCCTCAGGCCGCCGAGGAAGGCCCGCCGGCGTTTCCGGCACTTCTCGCAGTCGCCGTCCCGGCAGTCGCAGGCCATGCGCGCTTCCGAGTTGTAACAAACCCGGGCGATGCGTTCCAGCATTTTTTCGGCGTCGGGGGTGCATTGCACCAGTTCCGCCGTAGCTTCGATTTCCCGCATTTCAAGCTCCGAATATGGGGGCGTCGGGGCTCATGTCGATTAACGACGACGGCCCCAGTTCCAAATAGTCCTGGGGGATGATTTCCGGCAGCCAGCGGACGTCGATGTAGCCGCGGTGGACTTTGTTGAAGGCGTCGTCGATCATCGGCTCCAGCCCCCGGCCCATGAGTTGGATGTAAATCAGGTTTTGTTCCGATTCGCGGCGGAAGGTCGCCCGGGTGTTGCCGGTGAAGTTGAGGAACTCCGAGACCATGGCCCGGCCGGCGTGGCCGAGGCCCTTGCAGGCGTCGCAGCCTTTCGATTGGAAGAAGCGCATGCCGTCGGGGATGCCATGGTAGAGGATGTTGCGCAGGTCGTCTTCCGACGGGGTGTAGGGTTCGCGGCATTTCGGGCAGAGGCGCCGCAGGAGGCGCTGGGAGCAAATCGCCAGCATCTGCTCGATGAGGAGCGACTTGTCGAGGCCGAAGCCGTACATGCGTTCCACCGTCGCGACGGCGGAGGAGGTATGGAGGGTCGAGAAGGTCAGGTGGCCGGAATAGGACAATTTCAGGGCTTCGTTGGCCGTTTCCTCGTCGCGGATTTCGCCGATGAGAATCACGTCCGGGTCCATACGCATGAAGCCCCGGGCGGCGGCGGCGAAGTCGACCCCTTTCGAGGGGATGACCTCGATTTGGGTGACGTTGGGGAGCTGGTATTCGACCGGGTCCTCGACCGTGAGGACTTTGCAGGTGGGGTCCTTGGCGACGTGGGCGAGGGCGGAGGAGAGGGTGGTGGTTTTGCCGGAGCCGGTGGGACCGGTGACCAGGATTAGTCCGGAGGGATTGTTGACCGCCCGTTCGAAGCCGTCGAGGACGCGTTCGGGGAAGCCGATTTGCGCCAGGGTGGGGATGGTTTTCTTGCCCGGGAGGAGCCGGATGACGGCCGTTTCCCCGTTCACGGAGGGCATGATTTGCACGCGGAAGTCGTAGGGGGTGCCTTCGGGGGTGATTTTCCGGAAGGAGCCGCCCTGGGGCATGCGCGTTTCCGCGATGTTCATGTCGCCCTCGATTTTCAGGACGTTGATGACGCCCCTGAGGGTGTCCTTGTCGATGCCGGAGTCGGGGACATTGTGGAGGACACCGTCGATCCGGAGCCGGGTTTGGATGAAGCCGTCGAAATTTTCGATATGGATGTCGGAGCAGCCGAGTTGAATCGCCTTCAGGATGATGCGGGTCAGGAGGTGTTCGTAGCGTTCGCGGCCGTCATCCCCCCCTTCGACCAGCATGCCTTCGGTCGGTTCCTCGTTTCCTTTCGTGGCGCTGGCCAGTTTTTCGGCGTCGCCGAGATTCATGGGTTCGCCGTAGACCTTGTCGTAAATCGCCGCGAAGCAGGATTCCGTCACCACCGCCAGGTCCATTTTCACGCAGCCGTAGGAGTGGGGGAGTTCATTCGCCTTGACGAAGGGATTGGCGGTGAGGGCGTAGAGGATGCGGTTCTTGATGGCGTAGGGGACGATCAGGTTGAATTTGACGTATTCCTTTTCAGGCGTTGCTTGAGGGTGGAGGCGCGGATGCGGTCCATGCCTTCCTGGACGTCGAGGAAGGGGATTTCGGCCATGCCGGCGAGGGTGCGGAAGAGGACTTTTTCGTCGACCATGTCCGCCTTGACCATGTAGCGGCCCAGGGGCATGCCGGCCGCCTGGGCGGCGTTGATGGTGGTTTGCAACTGTTCCTTGGGGAGGAGTCCTTCGCGGACCAGGATTTCCCCCAGCCGCACGCCTTGAACCGAGCGTTGCTTCAGCGCTTCGAAGACTTTTTGGATGAGGACGGGCATTTCCTCGCGGCGGACGGGCAGGTATTGCAGGTCGCGGACGTCGAGCGTTTCCGCGAGGTGTCGGGCCGACTCCGGCGGCAGGGGTGCGGAGGCGGCGACCAGGGCCAGATTTTTTCCGTCCTTGAAGAGGGGCAGGGCGAGGTGTTTTTCGATGAACTCGCGGGGCACGGAGACCGGCAGGTGCGGGTCCACGGGGAAGCCTTCGACGATGACGTAGGCGACGACGTGCATGGCTTTGGCGACGGCGACGGCGACGTCGCCGGGGTGGGCGAAGCCGAGGAGGACGGCGATTTTGAAGACGGGATCGCCGGGGTCGATGCCGCGCCGGAAGTCGCCGACCTGGCTGGCGAGGAGGACGGCTTTGAGTTGTTCGTCGGTGATGAGTTTTTTGTCGAGCAGGTCCTGGGTGACGTCGGGGATGCCGGCGGATTGGGGGGCGGAGGTTTGGATGCCGGTGTTGCCGCGTTTGGTGGTGATGGATGAATCCACGGGATATCTTTCTATACTGGGTTGCGCCGGAGCCACGAGAGCCGAAGATCGGCTAGGCGTATCATTCCCGCTTTGCGTGGCCGGGTCCAGCTTCAAGCTGGTTGCGGGGGTCCTAGGGGGGCGCAACCAGCCCCCCTGTTTTGTGCGGTTATAAAAGAGTCAAATAGCGGTTGCGGTAAGCGGTTATGAAACGCGGTTAATGGGCCGCGTTGCAGTAATTCACCATTACCATTCGGTACAAACCCAGCAAAACCCGTCAACGCGGCCCTTCCTTACAGAGCAAACAGCGCCGAAGGCGCGCCTTTGCGTCCGGGCGGCCCCGGGGATATCGACCGCAAAGCGGGCCGCCCCAAACCCAGCGAATCCACCCGGGGGGCCTGGGGGGCGAAGCCCTCCCAGAATGGCAGCCTCGACCTCGACCTCACCCATTCCCCCCCTCGCGGAGCATCTCCTCCGCTTGCCTGAGCGTCACCTCCCCGGCGCCCCGGCCGTGAATCATGCTGGCCACCTCGCGCGCCCGGCCCTCCCCCGCCAAATTCTCGACCCAGGCCTTCGTCCTCCCCCCCTTCACCTCCTTCGCCACCTTGAGGTGACACCCCGCATACGCGGCAATCTGCGGCAAATGCGTGATCACTATAACCTGTCGCGATTCCGCCAAACCGCGCAGCTTCATCCCCAATTCCCTGCCTAAACGCGCCCCCACCCCGGCGTCCACTTCATCCAAAAACATCACGTCCGGCCGGTATACCGCCGACAAGGCACTTTTCAAAGCCAAAACCGCCCGCGACGCCTCCCCGCCCGAAACCCCGCCCGATACCGCCGACGGCGCTTCACCCGGATTCGGGGTCAAGTAAAACCCCACTTCATCCAAACCCGAAGCCCCCGCCTCCAAAACCCGCGCCTCCTCCTCGCCCGCCCGCCACAGCGGCTCGAAGTCGACCATGAACCCGGCCTGCTCCATGCCCAGTTCCGCCATTTCGCGGTTGACCGCCTTCTCGAGGCGGCCCGCCGCCTCCCGCCGCCGTTCGCCCAATTTCACCCCCGCCTCAATCACCCCCGGCAATGCCGCCAATAGGCGCTTACGCGTCTCACTCTCGTCCGCATCCCATCCGGACAATTCATCGATCTCGCGGAGAAGCCGCTCCCGCGCCGCCGGCAATCCCCCCACCTCGCACTCGAAACGCTTGCCGAGCGCCTTCAATTTCTCCGACCGGCCAATCAACGCGTCCAATCGCGCCGGATCCGCCTCCACGTCCTGCGTCAAGGCGGAAAGCTTCCCCAAACCCTCCTCCGCCTTCTCCAAAGCCGCCTCGAGATCCGCCTCCGCCTCGGCCAAACGCGGCGACAACGCGGCCATTTTCTCCAAACCCCGCCAGGCTGCCGCCAAAGCCGCCAAAGCCCCGTCCTCGCCGTCCCCCTCCAAACGCGCCGCCGCCTCCGCCGCCGCCTGCACAATCCCCGCCGCATTCGACATTTCGCGAATCCGTTCCTCCAAATCCAAATCCGCCTTCGGATCGAACCCCGCCAGGTCGAGGTCCTTCAAATCCTTCCTGGCCCGCTCCAGCCGCAGCCGCACCAGCTCCCGCTCCTCACGCCCCGCCTTCAACCGCCGGGCCAGGGAATCCGCCGCCAAATAGGCGGCGCGGTACTTGTCGGCCAAAGCCCCCAGCTTCCCGAAGGCGTCCAAAAGTTCCAGCTGATAGGCGGCGTCGCCGATGCGGGTGTGCTCGTTCTGCGCCGCGAAGTCGACCAGACCCGCCAGGGCGTTACGCACACTCTGGGAAGTTGCGGCCTTCCCATTGACCGTCAAACCGCCGCCGTCGCGATTTTTCCTGATGACCCGCCGCAGCAGCACCTCCCCCTTCGGATCGGCCAAAACCCGAGCCGTCTCGGGGGCGTTTTCGCCCAAGCGGAACACGGCGACGATACCCGCCTCCTCGCAGCCGGAACGGATGATGTCGTGGCCGCCACGCCCCCCGAGGGCGAGGCCCAAAGCCCGCGCCAGCAGGCTTTTTCCGGCGCCCGTTTCACCGGAAACGGCGTTCAGGCCGGGACCGAATGTGAAGAGGGTTTTCTCGAACAGCAGGAAATTTTCCAAAGTCAAACTGGCAAGCAAGAGTGCGTGTCCATTCTCAATCTGGTCAAGGTGAAGGCGGCCGAACCCGCATACCGCCCCGAACCCCGGATACCCGTAAACAATCGGCTTCTATTTACAAACGCGCCCCGAGCGGATACATTGTCAGCGGCTGCTGCGGCGGCGCTCTGCGGGAACCGGCAAATCCCTTATTATAACCACTGGCCCGCAAGTGGGGAAGAGGCGGCGATGGGCATCTACCAAATTCTCAGAACACGTCTCGACCGGGCCGGCATTCGGCCGTCGACCCGGCGCGGACAAAATTTTTTGCTTGACGGAAACCTGCTTCAATATATCGCAAACCTGGGCGATCTGTCGCCACGGGACGTCGTCCTCGAGGTCGGCCCCGGAAGCGGTCTCCTCACCCGGCGCCTGGCGTTGACCGGCGCCCTGGTGCTCGCGGTAGAACTGGACCGCGGCCTGCTGCCGGTCGCGGAAGAGGAAACGGCCGGACTCCCGAACGTGTTCTACCTGCAGGGGGACATCCTCGCCGGCAAGAACCGCCTGAACCCGGCGGTCGCGGCACGGCTCGGGGAGCTTTTAGAAATCCGCCGGGACTGGCTCGACAAGGACAAAGGCGGCGGCGAACCCGGGCTCAAAACCGTGTCGAACCTCCCCTATTCCGCCGGAACCCCCTTCGTCATGAACGCCCTGGCTTCACCCCTGCCGTGGGAAGTCGGGGTGTTTCTGCTGCAACTGGAAGTGGCGGAGCGTATCGTCGCCCTGCCGGGCGGTGAAAACTATGGCTCCCTTTCGATTGCCGCCGGATTGGCGGCGACGGCCGGCATCGACCGGGTGGTCGGTCCCAAAGCCTTCTGGCCAAGTCCCAAAGTCGATTCGGCGCTGATTCGCATGAATTTCCGGCCGGCGGAGGAACGCGCCCGGCTGCCCTGGCCGGAGATCCGCGCCGTGACGAACGCGGTGTTCGGATCGCGGCGGAAGATTCTCAAGAACGCCCTGAAAGGCTTGTTTCCGGACGAAGACGTGGGGGGGATGCTCGAAGAACTGGGCCTGAACCCCGAGGAACGGGGCGAGAACCTGCCGCCGGAGGATTTTCTGCGGCTGGCGCAGCGGGTGAAGGCACGGAATCCCTGTGGTTAATTCGCGGTACGTTCGCTCCCGCCCTCGCCCCGGCCCAGCCGCCACTGCCAAACGGCCGCCGCCAGGATCATCGCCAAGGCGAGCCACTGCCCCAGCCGGAGACCGGGGAAAGCGCCGAAACCGTAGCGGAGGGGAGTATCGTCGCGGTAGAATTCGATGATGAAGCGGCCCAGGCCGTAGAGGAAGAGGAACCAGACGAGAGTCTGCCCGGGCGCCCGGTCGGGCCGGCGTTTCTCCAGCCAAATTAGGAAGAGGCCGATGGCGAAAAGCCCGATGGCGGAGGCGATTTGCGTGGCGTAAATGGGAATCGGCGGCAGGGTGGCGGCGGGATAGCCGAGGCGTTCCAGGAGCTGCGACCACTCGGCGGGGTGGGCGCGCTGGAGCCAGTGCTGTTCCAGCATCGACTCGATGTTCGGGGGAAAAAGCATCGCGAACCACGAACCGTGCGGCGCCGGCTTACCCCAGCAGCAGCCGTTGAGGAGACAGCCGATTCGCCCAAAGCCGACGCCGATGGCGAGGCCGGGGGCGAAGATGTCGAACATTTCCGCGCCGGAAATTTTCTTGTGCCGCAGATACAAATACACCGCCAAAAGAGCGAGGACGAGGCCGCCCTGGAAGGTCAGGCCGCCCTGCCAGACCGCCAGCCATTCGGCGAGGGTCCCGTAGCCGCCGTCGCCGGGGCTGTAGTCCAGAAGCAGGTAGGCGAGGCGGGCGCCGACCACGCCGGCGAAAATGGCGATGATCCCGACATCCAGAACGGCGTCCGTGGACAAGCCGCGTTTTTTACCGCGCCAGTAGGCGATGAGGAGGGCGGCGACGAAGCCGAGCATCAGAAACAGGCCGTAGCCGAAAACCGGCAGGCCGCCGGCGACGGGAATGGTGAAGAGGACTCGTTGCATGGGCGGCTTTCAATTTTTGACAAGGGATTAAGGTTGATGATTGGAGTTATGCAAAATTCAATTATATCCATCCCGTAATCTTATTGTTGCCGGGTCCCAATTCAATACCGAGGCCAATATGTCAGTCGCAAACGAACCGTGCCAGCTTGTCGACCGCCTGCGCGCGGGTGAAAAATTATCCCGCCGGGAGTTCCGCCGCTTGTTGGCCGGGGCGTTGCCGGAGGACCGAATCCACGCCGAAGAGTCGGCGCGGGAAGTCTGCGAAACAAACTTCGGCGACAGGATTTATCTGCGCGGCCTAATCGAATTCACGAACCACTGCCGGAACGATTGCTACTACTGCGGCATCCGCCGCGGGAACAGCCGCGCCGAACGTTACCGGCTGAACCGGGAGGAAATCCTCTCCTGCTGCCATATCGGTTACGGCTTGGGCTTAAGGACTTTCGTCCTGCAAGGGGGCGACGACCCCGGCGCCGGGGACGCGTGGCTGAAGGGTGTCATCGCGGAAATTCGCGGAGAATTCCCAGATTGCGCCATCACCATTTCCGTGGGTGAACGCCCGCGCGAAGTGTACGAGGAGTGGTACCGCGCCGGCGCAAACCGCTACCTCCTCCGCCACGAGACGGCCGCGCCGGATCATTACGGCAAACTGCATCCGCCGGGTTTGACTTTGGCGAATCGCCTGCGTTGTCTCCGGGATCTCCGTGACATCGGTTTCCAGACCGGTTGCGGCTTCATGGTCGGCTCCCCCTTCCAGGGTGTCGACGACCTGGCCGAGGACCTGTGCTTCATCCAGGACTTCCAGCCGCACATGGTGGGGATTGGCCCGTTCATACCGCACCGGGATACGCCGTTCGCGGCCTACCCGGCCGGGGAGGTCGAGGCGACCCTGTTTCTTATCGCCCTGACGCGGCTGATGCTGCCGCAAGCACTGTTGCCGGCGACGACCGCCCTGGGGACGCGGGAGGCGGGCGGGCGCGAGCGGGGGATTCTCGCCGGGGCGAATGTGGTGATGCCGAATTTGTCGCCCCGTGACGCGCGGGGAAAGTATCTGCTGTACAATGACAAATTGATTAGCCACGGCGAGGCGGCGGAGAACCGGGAGGAATTGGAGAGGCAGCTGCATGCGATTGGCCGTAGGGGCGTGGCGGAACGGGGGGATCACCCGCTGATGTCGGGGGGGAGCGAAACCGGTGCGTAAGCTTCGCGATAGCGAATGTCGGTCTAGAAAAATGCTGGAGAACCGAGATGTCCCATAACAGCTTCGGCAGGATATTGACCGTAACCACCTGGGGCGAAAGCCACGGCCCCGGCGTCGGCTGCGTCGTGGACGGCTGTCCCGCGAACATCCCGCTTGCCGAGACGGACATTCAGCCGAGCCTGGACCGCCGCCGGCCCGGCCGAAACGCCCAGGTCACGGCGAGGAACGAAGCGGACGCGGTGAAGATTCTGTCCGGCGTTTATGAAGGAAAAACCACTGGCGCGCCGATTCTGCTGCTGATTGAAAACCAGGGGCAGCGTTCCGCGGATTATCTGAAATTGGCCGAAGTGTTTCGGCCCGGCCACGCCGATTTGACTTATCATTTAAAATACGGAAACCGCGATCCCCGGGGGGGAGGCCGCTCTTCGGCTCGGGAAACCGCCGCCCGGGTCGCCGCCGGAGCGGTGGCGGTCAAGATCCTTAAACATTTCCCCGCTACCGTCGACATCCGCATCCAGGCGGCGCTGATTGAACTGGGGGGAATAACCGTCCGCCGCGACCGCTGGGACCGGGAAACGCTGGACTCCAGCCCCATATTTTGCCCCGACCCGGCGGCGGCGGAAGAAATGACCGCAGCGCTCAACGCGGCCCGGGAACGCGGCGATTCCCTCGGGGGCATTGTGGAAGCGCGGGCCGCAAATGTTCCGCCCGGTCTTGGGGAACCCTTGTACGATCGCCTTGACGCCCGCCTGGCCGCTTACGGCATGGGCTTGAACGCGGCCAAAGGGGTGGAGATTGGCGAAGGTTTCAATGCCGCCCGCCTGACCGGCAGCGAAAACAATGACGCCATGCGCCGGCCCGCATCAGGTAAAATCGGCGAGGCTATGCAAAGCAATCACGCCGGCGGCATCCTGGGCGGGATTTCGACCGGCGCGGAAATTGTCGTCAGGGTCGCCTTCAAGCCGACGCCGTCCATCCGGTCGAGTCAGGAGACGGTGGACGTCAGGCTTGACAATCGGGAAATGGTCGTGGAGGGTCGGCACGATCCGGCGGTGTGTGTGCGGGCGGTTCCGGTGCTGGAGGCGATGTTGGCATTGGCGTTGGCGGATTTTTATTTGCTGTATCGTGCCGGCGGGCATGCGGGAGAGGTATGAAAAGCGTTTTACCCCTATTTTACCGCCATTTTCCGAACCATAACCGGTAGACAGGCCGCCCTCGATCATTTCGGCTGAACGCCGGCAGGCGCCGGCTTCGCGACCTCACCCTCCCTATCGCCCCCGAACAACGACTTCCCGCCGGCCCCGCCCTGGGAGGACTGCCCGCCCGCCGGCGGACTGTCATGGGTGACGACGCTCGCGGGAAGGGCGGGCAATTTCTCGTACATGAAACGGAGAAGCGGCTTCTGGTTCTGCAAGCTCACCCGCAAGGAAATCGTCTTGATGCCGAGGCGGCGCATGGCGTCGGCGTCGCCGGGGAAATCGGCCGGGGTCAGGGTGAGGGGACCCTTGTCCAAAGCCTGGATCAATTCGCCGAAACCTTTGTCGCCACTGTAACTTTTATTCAGGGTCAACGAGGGAAATTCGAAGCGGACGCCGGCGGTGGCGCTTTTGTCCATCTTCCACTCGAAGGTGGTGGAGACGAAATAATTCCGGTAGGACAGGCGCTGCTCCTCGCCCCCTTCCATCATGTTGAACAGAACCGTTTGCGGGCGCTCGTGGGCGTCGGGGTTCACGCTCACGGCGTCGACCCGGAAGCCGAGGGCGATTTTCTCCGGGCGCTTCACCTGGCCCCGTTGGACCATGGCGCCGCAGTAATCCAGGAACTGCTTGCTGAAGTGGAAGGGAATGCCCTGCCATTCGGCGTTGGCGAGGACGCCGTTCTCCCAGCGCCACAGCCCCTGGGCGGTCGCGCCCATGAAGGTGTCGACGGCGCCGCCCTGACCGAAGAGGAGGGCGGTTTTTTCGTCTTCGCCGCCGGTGGCCATCAGGGAGGGATTGTAGACCTTTTCCAGCCACAGGTAATCCAGATAGGCGGCGGCGCGGCGGGTGGCGAGGTAGCGGACAAAGTTATAGATGGCCTGCGGAGAGAGATTGTGCCAGGCGATGCTGTCGGTGAGATCGTAGAGGATGACCTCGAGATTCTCCGCCGCGCGTTTGGCGCCGGAAAACGGGGTCGGGGCTTCGCCGCCGCCGGCGGCTCCTTCGGCCGGCGGCGGCGGGGCGGCGGCGGCGGGATTCGCGTTCAGGACAAACTGCTGACGCACCGCCTCGAGGAAGGCGTCGCGATTGTTCGAGAGATCGTTAATCTGCGCCAGGCCGACCGCGAGACGCTGCCATTCGGCCAGGGCGTCGGCTTGTTTGCCGCCGTGCGAGAGGCCGATTTCCCGGGCGATAAGCTGCATGCCGGCGTCGGAACCGATGCGCTTGGCGACGCCGCCGATGCGGTTTTTCACCGCGTCGATGAGGCTGGGCGGTTGATCCTCGCCGGAAGCGGGCTGGGCCTTGGCGGCGATGGCGGCGACTTCGTGCAGTTGACTGTCGAGCCGCAGCCAGGCGATGTCCGGCGGCGCCGTTTCCCCCTCGAACATGGGCGTCAATTGCCGGTTCGCCAGCTTCACGAAACGGCTGGCCGGGTCGTTTCCCTCGCCCGCGTGGCGAAGCAGGTAGGGGACGGCCGCGTCCTTGATGTTCGCGGGGTAATTCCGCCACAGGTGGCCGGCGGCGGCGACCCACGCTTCGAGGGCGGAGGTACGGTAGTCCCGCAGGATGTTTTCGCGTTTGTCCGCCCATTCCCGGGGGTGGTCCAGGGTATAGCGGACCAGTTCGAGAAGCCGCCGGGCGTTTGCGTAGCCGCTGGTGGTCCAGGATTTGGCGATTTGCAGATCCCGGGCTTCGTTCGGCGGGAGGCGTAGCGGCTGCCAGACCGCCGCCGCGTCGACCGTTTCCGAGCCGGGCAGGCTGTCCACCCAGCCGGGTAGCCAGCGCATGACCTCCCCGCCCATGGCGTGGTCGATGACGTGGCGTTCGAGATCGACCAGCTCCCGGGCGTTGCCGAGAAGCCAGGTGTCGTGATCGGACCAGTGCATGTACATGTGGAACATGCGGCGCTCTTCCGGTCTATTCATGCGGGTTCCGTTGAAGAGGGCGTTGATGTTCAGGTCGTCGTCCTCGTCGTTGCGATGACGGATGTTCCGCATTTTATCGGATTCGCGCAAGGCGCCCAGGTAGAGGAGGGCTTGGCCGATTTCGGCGGGGCTGTCCCATTCGGAAGCCTTGCGGATGCGATCAATCCAGTAGTTTATGGCGGGGCGGATTTCCAGTTCGGAGTACTGGTCGCAGAAGCGTTCCTTGAGCCTTTCCGCCAGCAGGTCGCCTTCGTGCATGCCCATGCGCGGCAGCCACCAGGAATTGCGCACTTCCTCCGTCCCCATGGTAAGGTTGAAATAGGGCAGGATATCCGCCTCCCGCGTGGGGGCGGCGGTTTTGCCGCGGACCGCCCGCAGCAGGTTCCGCTGTTCGAGGAAGGAATGGGTCATCAACCAGCAGATGACGGCGGTGGACAGGAGGAATATCGCCAAACCCGCGTAGGCGCCGACGGCGCGGGCGTGGCGGTGTTGCCGCACCGACTTCACCGGAACGCGATCGGCCGGTATCCGTTCCTCGACCAGTTCCCGCCAGAACCAGGGCTGTTTGGGGGCTTCGCTTTCGGGTTCGGGGCGGAAGCCGATGAGTGAACCGATGGCCGGTTTCAGGGTGGCCCCTTCCGGACCGGTCGAACCGAAGAAGAGACCCCGCAGGAAGGGAACGGCCTGGTAGGGATTGGCGCTGAAGGCTTCGCGGCAGAAGATGGCCAGGGCCTGTTCCAGGCGGAGGATTTCCTCGGGAGCCTGGATGGAGGCGGCGGCGCCGGGGGGGATGTCGGCGTGCCAGTCGGACGCTTCGCGCCGGCCAAAGTGGGAGGCGGTGAAGCTGGCGGTCGAGGGCGGCATCGACGCGGGCGTGTGAAAAAATGTCTTGTCCACGGACAAGGGGATTTTATCCTGGGACAGGGGAATCAGGTCGGGGGCGGAGCGGGGGCCGGGGCCGGATTTGCCTTCGGCTTCGCCGAACGTTTCGGCGTCGGCTTGGGCATTGGCTTTGCGGTCGGCCGGGTTTCCCTGGTACAGGTTCTGGGTGATGGCGTCGGCGGATTGGTTGAGGACGCGGTGCACGAAATTGCCCGGGCTTTCCGTGTCGTCCAGCCGGAAGGCGCCGAAGGGTTGTTCGAGAACGGTCTGGGGCAGGTTTTGGGCGAGGGAACGCATGCCGTAGAGGCGGTCGAGACGGTTGACCAGCAGGTAAACGGGGATGCGGGCGCCGGTGACCTGGATGAGGCGGTCCAGCATGACCCGGACTTTGGCGGCGTCGCGTTGCGGGGCGTTCAGATCCGGGTCGGCCAGTTTTTCGGCGTCGAGGATGACGGTCACGCCGCCGATGGGCGCGCGGCCGCGGTTGTGGGAGAGTTCGGACAGGAAGAGGGACCAATGATTGTCGGGCTGGGAATAGGTGGGGTAGTCGAGGGCGAGCCAGACGGCTTTACGGGCGAAGACCCAGGCGAATTCGGGGTCCCGCAGGGAGTTTTCCGGATTGGCCCCGGAGACGGCCGCCGCCTGGACGACCCGCTGGTCGGCGGCGGAGTCGAGGGCGAGGGAAATGTACCACGGGAGGGCGTAGGTGAAGTTGAAGCGGCCCAGCCGCGAGGCGCCGAGGAAGGCGAGGCCGCTTTTCCAGGTCTGGCGCATGCGGTCGGGAAGTTGCGGATCGGCGTTGACGTTTCCCTGGATGGCGGCGTCGGCGGCGAGAACGCGGGCGGCGTGTTTTTCCTCGCGGTAGCGGAGCAGGCGGTGATAAAGCCAGCGCAGTAGGAAGTAGATGATGAGGATGGTGGCGAAGACCGAGAGGGTGCGGTTGGCCGGCCAGCCGAGGTGGAGCACGACGAGGCGGCAGGCGACGAAGAGGATGGCGAGGACGATCAGGTATAGGCAGAGCCGGGTCAGTTTTCCGAGGAATTTCAGCATGGGCGGGCGCTCTTGGTTGTCCCCGGCCGGTGCGGTTCAAGGCGGGGTGGCTAAATATGTAAGAATTCTCCATGATTCCGAAACGCTTGGTGACGATGCCCTGCCCCTGTTTCACCGCCCTAAATCGTCGAGAACATGCTGGACAGGATCGTCCGGAACAAAAAATACAAACCGATCGTCACCGCGATCGGAATCAGCCAAATCCAAAACATGCCCGCCGGTTTGCCTGCCTCCGCCTCGGCCCCGTCCCCGGGGGTCAAGAGGAGGACGCCGGAGGCGAAAGAGCGGCCGGGGCCAATCCTCGCGTTCACGTCGGAGATGCGCCGGCGGTACTCGTTCAGCCACAGACGCTCATCGCCCCGGTAGTGCCGGCCGAGGAAACCCAGGTCCAGGCAGGCGTCGTACACGTCGAGAACCCCGCCGCGCTCGGGCGTCGGGGCCGCCGCCTGGGCTTGCAGCAGATTCTCCAGCCTGGTGAAAAATTCCTCGCCCGCGTTCAAGGTGTCGAAATAAACCCGCTGCAGGCGCCGGGAGGAATCCACCCCGGCCAAAGTCCTCAATGGCGCCAGCTTCTCGTCGAGCCATGCCGCCACCGCGAACCAGGCGTCGTCGAAATCCGCGCCGTTGGCCACGGTTTTATGGGCGAAAGCCTTCTGCACCAGCCGGTCCAATTCCGCGAAAATCGCGGCGGCGTCGCTCGCGGAAACAGGCTCGTCCCTGGAGACGGCCGTCAAGGCGGCGTGGGCTCCGAAGGAGAGGATAGGCCTGAATACGTCGAGATATTTTATCACCGCTTCCGCTGTCCATCCCTTATAGGCGAAAACTCCCCCGGCTGAATGCCCGGGGAGGAATCGATTCGGAATCCCCATTTATACCCGCCGCTCACAGCGGCCACAACAACTTTTTCCGGATTGCGGCTTGTGTCTCTAAGGATTATACTGCAAAATGGGATTTCCATTTGCCGGATCCGCTTACCCCGTCCTGTCAACCCGGGTGCAGTCGGCCGTGTCCGGCGCCACCGCCAGCGAAGGAGAATGCCGCCATGCTCAGAATCGGACTCAAACAACTGCTTGGCAAAGCCAATGGCATCGTCACCGCCATCCTCAACAATGCGGCCGGATTGTGCGTCGCCAATTCGCATTACGAGGTCGGCGTCGAACACGTCTTCCTGAAATGCCTCGAGGACGCCTCCTGCGACTGGCGGCCGCTATTGGACACGGCCGGGATCGAACCGGCCCGGGTCATCGCCCAATTGCAGCAGGCCCTGTCTTCGTACAAATCAGGGAACACCGGGCGACCGGTTTTTTCCCCGGCCCTGACGCAGCTCCTGCAGGACGGCTACCTGCTGGTGTGCGCCGAACTGGGTGAACAGCGCATCCGCACCGGCAGCCTGCTCCTGGCTTTCCTGTCCGACCCCAACGCCTACACTTCCAGCGGGTTCGAGCAAGGCCTCGCACAAATCGACCGGGCGCTTCTCCTGAAGGACTTCCACCGCATCACCGCCGACTCCCTGGAAACGCACGCCGCCCAGCTGGCCGCCGCCCAGACCCCGTCCGCCGCCGCCGCCGGCGGCGCCCCTTCCGAAGGCTCCTTCATCAAGCTGTACTGCGAGGACTTCACCGCCAAGGCGAGGGAGGGGAAGGTCGATCCGGTGTTTGGCCGGGACGCGGAAATCCGGCAAATCGTCGACATCCTGGCGCGGCGGCGGAAAAACAATCCGATCCTGGTCGGCGAGCCGGGGGTCGGCAAAACCGCGGTCATGGAAGGCCTGGCCCGGCGCATCGTCGAGAACGACGTGCCGGAATCCCTCGCCAAGGTGCGCCTCATCGGCCTCGACATGGGCGCCCTCGAAGCCGGCGCGGGCATGAAGGGCGAGTTCGAAAACCGCCTCAAGGGGGTCATCGACGAAATCAAGGCTTCGGTCACGCCGATAATTCTTTTCATCGACGAAGCCCACACCCTGGTCGGCGCCGGCGGCTCCGCCGGCACCAACGACGCCGCGAACCTGCTTAAACCGGCCCTGGCCCGGGGGGAACTCCGGACCTGCGCCGCAACCACCTTCAAGGAATACAAGAAGTATTTCGAGAAGGACGCCGCCCTGGCCCGCCGCTTCCAGATGGTCATGCTGCCGGAACCTTCCGTGGAGACGACCGGCCTGATTCTCAGGGGCCTCCGTGACAGTTATGAACGAGCCCACGGCGTGGTCATCACCGACGCCGCCATGGTCGCGGCGGCCGAATTGTCGAACCGTTACATCTCCGGCCGTTTCCTGCCGGACAAGGCCATCGACCTCCTCGACACCGCCTGCGCCCGGGTCAAGGTGAGCATGTCCGCCAAACCCGCGGCGGTGGAGGACAAGGAGCGGGAGGTGCAGGCGCTGGAACGCCGGCAGGCGGCGCTGGAAAGAGACCGGCGGAACAACCGGGCGGTCGACACCGAAGCGCTTGGGGAGATCGGGGAGAAGCTCGACCAGGCCCGGATCCGGGCCGAGGAACTTCGGGGCATCTGGCAGAAGGAATTGGCCTCCGCCCGCAAGGTCGCCCAGATCCGCCGCGACCTCGCCGACAAACCCGACGACCAGGGACTCCGCGAGGCCCTCCTCGAAGCCGACCGCGAACTCGCGGCCTCCCAGGCTGAACAGAACGGCCCGGCAGTGTTCGTGGAGGTTGAACCCGACGTGGTGGCGAAAGTGGTTTCGGACTGGACCGGAATACCGCTCGGGCGGGTGGCGCGGGACCAGTCCGCCCTCATCCTGAACCTCGACAAGAAGATCGCCGAGAGGGTCAAGGGGCAGGACCAGGCACTCCATGAACTCGCCGACGTCATCCGCGCCGCCAAATCCGGCCTCAAGAATCCGGACCAGCCGCAGGGGGTTTTCCTGATGGCGGGGCCGTCCGGCGTGGGGAAAACGGAAACGGCCATCACCCTGGCCGAAAATCTCTTCGGCGACGACGCCTCACTCATCACCGTGAACATGTCGGAATTCCAGGAAAAGCACTCCGTGTCCCGGCTGATCGGCTCCCCCCCCGGCTACGTCGGCTATGGCGAAGGCGGCATGCTGACCGAGGCGGTCCGGCAGAAACCTTACAGCGTGGTGCTCCTGGACGAGGCGGAGAAGGCGCACCTGGACGTCCTGAACCTCTTCTACCAGGTGTTCGACAAGGGCGTGTTATCGGACGCGGAAGGGAAGAAGGTCAATTTCCGTAATACGATTATCGTGCTGGCCTCGAACCTCGGCTCCGACATCATCGAGGAAATGACCAAGGACGGACGGCCGGAAATGGATGCGGTCGTGGCGGCGATTCGCCCGGTGTTATCGGATCATTTCAAACCGGCGCTATTGGCGCGGATGACCATCCTGCCGTTTTATTCATTGGACAAATCCGCCCTGGAGGGAATTGTCCTGTTGAAGCTCCGCCGGCTGGCGGCCCAGGCCATGGCCCAGAACCAGATTCGCCTGGAATGGTCGGAGGAGGTGCCCAAGACCATCGCGGAACGCTGCACCGAAGTGGAAACAGGGGCGCGGAACATCGATTACATTGTCAATACGCGGGTGATTCCCGGCCTGTCCCGGGAAATTTTGGCCAAGGCCGGAAGCGGGGAAATGCCCGGCCGGGTGCGGCTGAACCTGGCCGACGGGGAATTCGTTTACGAGTTTTCCTGAGTTTTCCGGCAAGATCCTGAAAGGTTTCCCCCGGATGAGGAAATTTATACCCGGACGCCACCCTGTGCCTTGGGGATATCGGACGTTAGGGTTTAATTTCGGCCTTATCCGGGGAAACCGTCATGTCACGAATTTTGCCTGGGATAATAATCCCCCTCGTGCTCCTGGCCGCGATCTGCTTCGCGCCGGCCCGGCCGCTGTTGACCGCCCCTCCTCCGGCTGCAGAACACCGCGTCCAGCCATCCCCAGGCGTGGAAGACCTGCAAAGCATGCGGGCCGCCGCGGGTCCGCCTGGGACCGTATTCGGGAAAGCCCCAGCCGGCGGCAAAGTCGTAACCGGCGCCCGGCCGGAGGTCGCCCGGATTGATGCCGGGGCGGGGCGTCTTGCGAACGAGAAGCCGCCCGCGCCGCATAACACCGCATCGGTGATGGGGCTGTACCTCACCCGCAGCGCCGACGAATCCCGCTCTTACTACGGTGATCGGGAAACCGCCCTCACCCCCCTCACCCCGATCGCCCCCGGCGGCGGCGGAGTCTGGGAAATGCCGTCCTCGGCCGCCGCCCCTTATGCCCCGGATCCCGGTCGGCTCTCCTTCACCACCGCCATGCCCGCTGCGCTCCGGTCCCGACAGGACCCGGCCGGGGAATTCTTCGCCCCCTTCGCCGCAGTCCCCAATATCCCGAATCTCGACCACGATTTGATAGATTTTCTCGATGCCGCCCCGCCTTCACCTCGAACCGGCGTGCAGGGGGTGATTTCCCCGAACGCCCTGGCGAACCTCACCGACGGCCTGGGGCCGCAGGTGAATTGCCCCTCCAGCATTTGCACGGATCCTCCGCCGAAGGGGCTGATGCTTTTCGGGCGCGGGAAATATTACACCGAACGTCAGGAGCCGAATTGGAAGAGCGGCCTGAACAGCTATTACAGCCTGAAAAACAGCATGTTCGGCCTCGGCTTCATGCAGGACTGGTCGGTCAATTCGACGGTCGGCCTGGCGGCCGACATCATGAACGCCGAGGTGAAGGCCGAAGGCCCCGCGGATGCACGGAAAAACAGCATTCGCGGCTGGCTCCTGGAAGGTAATCTCAAGACCGCCGTGGCGGACAAATATCCCGTCGACGTCTCCGCCCTTTTTGGCCGACTCCGCCACGAGGGCGAGGGGACCTGGGGGGATTACACCTGGCAGGAGGGCGAACATAAATCCATGATCTACGGGGTCACCGGCAAGGTCGGCGTGCCCCTGGTTTTCGGCGACGACATCAAGCTCGCCCCCGGCGTCGGCTTCCAGTTCCTCGCCCTCCAGTCCGAAGCCTACCAGGCGACGACCACCCTGAACCAGGCCAAGGAGGTTTATTCCGTCGGGGAACAGACCTCGAAGTCGCTGGCCGTGCCGATTAACATCGAAATGAAGAAGGAAATCCCCCTCTGTTACGGCATGTTCACCCCGCAGTTGAACCTCGGGCTAATCAAGGAATTCTCCGACAGCGCCATGGGGGTGAGGGCGTTCAATTCCGCCTCCGCCTCCGCCTTCGCCCCCGGCGTCGGCATCGGCGCCATCGACCCCAGCCAGTCCCTGTTCTACAAAGCCGGGCTGGGGCTGGATCTTTCGACCTTCGGCGGCTGGCGCATCCGGGCCGACTACGCCCACTATTTCGCCAGCAAATACAGTAACAACACCTTCCGGGCGGAGGTCTCGCGATGCTTCTAAGCCCTCCCAGCCGCAACCGCGCCGGCAATCGGGGCGGCCTCCCGCGCCGCGCCCCCAGCCTGCCGCTCCTGGCCGCCGGGTGTCTACTTTTGTCCGGCTGTTGTCTCGACTACGACTATAGCGTGCGCCTGCCCGGCACCCGGGAGCAGGCGGGTCAGGCCATGCCGGCTGATCCGCTGCTGGTGCAGAGCTATGTCGACGCCGCCAATACTTCCGCCTTCGAGGCGGCACAGGCTGCGTCGCTCGCCGGCTCGGCAGAAACCTCCGACGCGACGGACCGGGCCACCGCCGCCGCCGAATCGGCCGCCGCCGCCGCCGCCGCCGCTTCGACCGCGGCCCAGAACCTGGCGGCCTGCCCGGAACCGCCGCCGCCGCCGGCCCTGAATTTTCTGGGCATCCGTTTCGACTCTTCGGACAAGAACAAGCGCGCCGCCCGCGCCGCCTGTCCCACGGCCGACCCCTGTTCCGTCCCCTCCTTTTCGGAACTCCGGAAAGCGAAGGCGGAGGCGGTGGCGAACCAGGAGATCAAGGACAAGCACGGGGACGCCCAGGTGACCCCCGACGGCGGCTCGTCGAACCCGAGCGAAGTGAAGTTCGTCGCCGCACCCGGCGCCCTGGCGATACGCTTCACGGCGATGGCGAACCTGAACGCCTTTGACGGTATTCCCCACGCATTGGTTCTGATTATCTACCAGCTTTCCGACCGCACCTATTTCGATCAATTGGCGAATAATCCGGACGGCATTCGCTCCCTCCTGGCCATGCAGGCGACGGATCCGTCCGTCAAGTCGGCCCGGCAGATGTTCATCCAGCCGGGCGCCAGCAATATCATGTCCATGGATCGGGCGGAGGGGGGGCGTTACGTGGCGCTGGTGGCGGGGTATGATCGGCCGGATCCGGCGGCGGCGGTGTTTGTCGCCGCTTATCCCATCGGCCGCTACGCGAAGAAGAACGGTCCTTTGAAGAAAAGCACGGAAATGTTCTATCCGATGCCCCTTAACCTGCAAGTTAACCTCGGGCCGAACGGCATGAATGTTTCGCAGACCGGGGAGATTTTCCACAATCTCGAGGATGCGGAGAAAAAGGCGCCGCCGAAGAATTATCCGGAATTTCCGCAAACAACTATCCCGTCCGCCGCGCCGGAAGTGTGTTATCCTTCAGCTGCGGGCGCCGGGGCGGCTTCGGGTTATCCTGTCTTTTCCAGCCCGGTCGTGTCCAGCCATCCCGTGGCGTCCGGCTCTGCCGTTCCCGCCGGTTCCGCGTCGGCGCCTTGTTATACGGTGGGACCGGGAAACACTTATACCCCTTGTCCATCGGCCCGGTGACCGGAATGTGCGGCGAAGTGAAATGCGCGCCGGCGAAACAGGTTAGGGCCTGTCAAGAAATAAACTTTACAATTCCATACGACAATGATCACCCTGCATTGTAAGGAATAGACCCTACAGCTTGTCATTCCGAACGGTAGTGAGGAATCCGGGTGACTTAACAGCCCGGGCCTGGACGTTAATTTTTCTGCAGCTCCCGCACCGCCCGGACAATCCCCTCCGCATCCAATCCGTAATGCCGGAAAACGTCCGCGCTGGCGCCGGCGACCAGGTTTTCGTGCGGCAGGGCGAGAATACGCATCGGCACCGGACAGGTCGTCACCACCGTCGCCGCCACCGCCGCACCGAGGCCGCCGTTCACGCTGTGTTCCTCTATCGTCACGATGCAGCCGGTCTCCTTGGCGGCGGCGACAATCGCCCCGTGGTCGAACGGTTCCAGGGTGTGCAGGTCCAGGACCCGCGCCTTGACGCCCGTTTCCGCCAGCTTCGCCGCCGCTTCCAGGGCCGGCCAGACCATTTCGCCGCAGGCGACGACCGTGACGTCCCCCCCCTGCCGGAGCGTCACCGCCTTGCCTATTTCAAACTTCGCCCCCGGTTCGTAGACGACCGGCATGGCCACTTTGCCGACCCGGAAATAATAGGGATCGTTCGTCTGTTCGGCGAGGCGGAGCAGCTCCACCGTCTGCGTCTCGTCGCAGGGGAGAACCACCCGCAGACCGGGGAAGGCCCGCATCACCGCGATGTCGTGGGTGGAGTGGTGGCTGAAGCCCAAAGCGCCGTAACTGATTCCCCCGGATACCGCGAGAATCTTCACATTGGTGCGGGAATAGGCGACGTCGACCTTCACCTGTTCCAGGGACCGGGCCGAGAGGAAACTCGCCGGAGCGCACACGTAAGGCCGCTTCCCCACCACCGCCAGGCCGGCGGCCATGCCGACCTCGTTCTGTTCCGCAATCCCCACTTCGATAAACTGCTCCGGCAGGGCTTCCGCAAAAACGTTCAGGGAAGTCGAACCCTTGGCGTCGGAAGTGAGGGCGACGATGTCCGGATTTTCCCGGCCGAGGCGGGTCAATTCGTTGGTGAACGCTTCACGGCAGGAGAGTCCCTTTTTCATGCTAGTGCCCTTTCCGCCTGATCAAGCTGCAAGAGGGCGCTGGCGAGAAGCGCCTCGTCCGGCACGCCGTGATGCCATTTGGGGACGTTTTCCATTTCCTTCACGCCCCGGCCCTTGATCGTTTTCGCGATAAAGAGCCTGGGCTTGCCCGGGACCTCCGGCCGGGCGCCCAGCCTATCCCGCAAAGCCTCCGGGTCGTGGCCGTCAATCCCCTCCACCTGCCAGCCGAAGGCGGTCCAGCGTTCGGCCAGAGGTTCCAGGGCCATCACTTTTTCGGTGCCGCCGCTGATTTGCAGGCCGTTCCGGTCGATGATCGCCGTCAGGTTGTCAAGCCGGTAATTCGCCGCCGCCATCGCCGCTTCCCATAGGGACCCTTCCGCTTGTTCGCCGTCCCCCATCAGAGTGAAGACCCGGTTCGCCCGGCCAAACATTTTCAGCCCTTTGGCCATGCCCGTGGCGATGGACAGGCCGTGGCCGAGGGCGCCGGTGTTCATCTCGATGCCGGGGACCTTGTTGTTCGGGTGGCCGATGAGGCGGGTGCCGAACTGGCAGAAGGTGTCCAGTTCCGCCTTGGGGAAAAACCCCAGGTCCGCCAAAATACAGAACAGCCCCTCCACCGAGTGGCCTTTCGACATGACGAAATAGTCGCGGCCGTCCCAGTGCGGGTGGTGCGGGTCGGTCCGCATGACGCCGTAATACAGGGCGACCAGAATGTCGGTGGAGGACAAGGCTCCGCCGGTGTGCCCGGCCTTGCCGTGGTGGATCATCCGCAGGAGGGCGCGGCGGATTTCCACCGCCTTCCGCCGGAGGGATTTCGGATCCATAAGGTCTCCAATGTAAATAGCGGCAGAGTGAAAACGGGTTTATTTGGATAAATATTCATGCTTGACTATTATATTATAGTCGAATAGTTTCCGCCGTCAAGAGGTTTTTCCCCTAGTGCCCCGTAAAGTCTAAATTTACGGGGCACTAGAGCTGGAAATCCAGGCGATCCCGAATTTGTTTTTGCGGATCGATGCCGGGGAAGACTTCCTTGAGTTTCAAACCGTGGGGGGTGAGTTCGAAGACGCAGCGCTCGGTGACGTAGAGGACGCGTTGACCGCGCCGGAGCGCGTTTTTCGCCGAAAAACTGATGCCGGCGATGCTTTTCCGGAATTTGGGCAAGGAGCCTTCTTGTATAATCCGGACTTTGCCGTCGGGGTCGTGTTCGGCGTGGAGGCCTTTGGCGTTGAAGGTCATGCAGAAGATGACGTTTTTGGTGGCTCCGGTGATGTTCGCGAAACCGCCGATGCCGACAAAGCCCGAGGAAGAGATGTGGGAATTGACGTTCCCCTCGGCGTCGGCTTCGAGACCGCCCATGAAGCAGATGTCCAGGCCGCCGCCGTCGTAGAAGTCGAATTGGGAGGCCATGTCGCAGATCATGTCGGCGCCGATGGTCGCCCCGAAGGCCAGGCCGGGGGCGGGCAGGCCGCCGATGCCCCCCGACTCCACGGTGGTGACGATGTCCTTCAGTATCCCCAGCCGGCTGGCATAGCTGGCGGCCATTTCCGGAATGCCGATACCGATGTTGACGACGTGCCCGGATTTGAGTTCGTGGGCGGCGCGTTCGCCGATGATGTGGTGGCTGGCGTCCTCCGAATCGACCTTTTTCTTTCGCGAGGCGGGTAGCTGGGACATGAAGTAATCCATGTGAGTGGCGGGGACGTGGATGTCACCGGACATCGAGGGGAAATAGGGGAGGACCCCCGACTCGTCCTCGGGCGCGACCACCACCGCATCCACGAGAATCCCCGGGACGATGACACTGCGGGGCCGCTTGAAGAGGTGGCTGACCGAATCGACCTGGACAATCACCACGCCGCCGTTCGCCTTGGTGGCCTGGGCCATGGCGAGGGCGTCGAGGACCAGGTATTCCTTTTCCATCGAGATGTTGCCGTTCGGGTCGGCGGAGGTTCCCTTGATTAGGGCGACGTCGATTTTTGGGGTTTTGTAATAGAGGAACTCGCGGCCGGCGATCTCCACCACCGAGACGAATTCCTGCCGCGAACGCGGGTTGAGGCCGAGGCGTCCCACCCGGGGGTCGGCGAAAATGTTCAGGCCGACTTCGGAGAGGAGTCCGTCCTGCCCGGCGGCGGCGGCGCGAATGGAGTGGGAGAGGACGCCCAGGGGGAGATTGTAGGCTTCGATTTCGTTGTCGAGGGCTTTTTTCACCACCACCGGCATGCTGGCGAAGTGTCCGGCCACGACTTCGTCGACCGCCCCGGCGGCGACGTAGGGGTCGGCGAAACGGTTTTCGTCCCAGCCGCCGAAGCCGGCGGCGCAGAACATCCGGAGGTGTTTGGGATGCCCGGTGGCACGGAAGTGCTGGCTGATGGCTTTATGGATAAATTCGGGATTGGAGAGGGTGAGAAAGGAGTTGATGCCGAGGCAGGCGTGATCGGGGATGAGTTTGACCGCTTCTTCGGCCGGCATGATTTTGAACATGGGGAGGCCTTTCGCTGCTTGCGAGGGACGTCGACTCTGAAGTTTTGCAAAGTGGCGATGAAACCGCCAATCGCCACTTTGCAAAAATCATTTTTGCTTGAATTTCAAGGGTTTTGATTTTGCCAAAGTCCAGTCAACTGGCATCTGCTGTAAAGATAATTATACTTGATGAACTGGAGGAATGAACCATGAATATTATCACCATGGAAAAATCCGTGGTCATCGCCAAGGATGGTACGCCGCTTTCCGTAATGGAACGACCGGAAGGACTGGGTTCATTTGCGGACTATCATCGGGGGGGTGCAAGGCTTTCGTAAGCAGTATGCGCATTTGCTGAATCGGCAGTCCTTTGACGAATACCTTAGGGAACGCAAGCAGGAGACCGCCAGGGAGTGGAAAGAATGAATCACTCCTCCCCCCCTCCATGCACCGCCAGCCACAGCGTCCCCGCTTCGGTCGAGCGCACCCGGTGGCGGCGCTGCGCGGGTATGAACAGCCAGTCGCCCTGTCCCAAACGTTCCTCCGCCGGCGGGTCGGCAAATTCCAGTTCGGCGCCGCCCCTCAGGATTACCACCCATTCGCCCCATTCCTGATCGTACCACGACCCCTCCGGCGTCGCCTGGCCGTCCGAAACAATCCGTTCCACCCGAACCGTCTCCCCCTTGAAGGCGACCAGTTCCTGGATGATTTCCCTGGCGCTGGCGTCGGGCAGGTTGGTGTCGATGTTGCCCCTTTTCAGCATGTTCCCCGATCCCCTTTCCGGATTCTTCCCCAGGTTCGTTATTTTTTCATTGCCGCCGCCAGCCGCTTCGACAATTCGACATAAACGTGGCTGGCCAATTTCTCCATTTCAAAATTGACGTCGATGAATTCCTGCACCAGTTTCGGGTCGATGATATTCTCCCGGCTGGTGGGGAAGCCGGCCGGTTTGCCGGGATGCGCCGCCTCCCATTCCCGCGCCTTCGCCATCACCGGCTCGAGACGGGCCAAAGCCGCCTCGTTCGCCCGCTTCGCCGCCGACATGAAGTACCCGAGCGCCTTCTTGGAATCCGGCCCGACGTCCTTCCCCTCGGCGTAAATCGCCCCCAGTTCCAGCATCGCCCTGACCGAACCTCCCGCCGCCGCCCGCTCATAGCACTCCCGCGCCAAGGCCGGCTTCCGTTCGATCTTGCCCCGTTCGTCGTCGACGCCGTTTTGGTAAAAATTCCCCAGGGCGCAATCCGCCTCGGCCGATCCCAAACGCGCCGCCGCCCGGTAATACTCGAGCGCCCGCCGGGCATCGGGACTGCTGAAACGGCCCAGTTCCTGGAAAGCGCCCAGTATCGCCCCGACATCGGCCCGCATCCTGCCTTCCGGCTGTTCCATCAGGTAGGCCCGCATCACCTTGTCGATGTTCGCGTCCATTTCCCGGCGAATGCGTTCGAGGGCGGGATTCGGGGCGGGGGATTCCTCCGCCTCCGCCGGCGGGGAATCCCCGACCGCGGGCGCGGGTTCGCCCGCCCGGCCGTTCACCGTGGATAACATGCAAAAGAAACCCGCCGCCAGCATAGCCGCCGCCGCCGTCCGCAATCGGAAATGCTTCACCGCTGTTCCCCTTTGAAAATGTGGCTTCATTCCCCCGCCAAATCGGGATCTTTCGGATCAATCAAAATCCGCCCCACCGACTGCAACCTGAGCGCCACCCCCAAAACCCGCTTCTGCGCCGCTTCAATATCGTCGACGCCCGCACGGGGCGGCGCACTGTCCTTCAAGGCCCGCGCCCGACCCGGACTCACCACCCTGAGCACCCGGTCCCGTAATCTCGGCGCCGCGAAACGGATCGCCAAAGCGCCGTCCTCGACCTTCGCCGCCGTGAACACCTGCGCCAGCGCCTGATCGTCCGTAAGCAGCAAATCGTCGAAGAAAAACATCCGGCCGCGAAGTTCCCTGAACAATCCCGGATCGTCCAAACGCACCGTATCCCGCACCTCCGAATCGGCCTCCCGCAAAATCGCCGCCAGAATCGCCTTGCCGTCCATCCGGCGGGGTTCGCCGCCGGCGGGACCTCCGCCCGCCCGGCCGGCGCCGGGCATTTCCCGGAGACGCTTCGCCCCCTGGCCAATCATGCGGGGCGTCCGGCTCATTTCCACCTTGCCCGCCCCCACCACCCCTTCGCGGGGTTCAAGCGGATCCTCCGGCTTCCGGCGGTCCACAGGCGGCATACCCCGCACCGGACCCACCACCCGCTGCCCCGGCTGTCCCGGCGGCTTCCTGCCGCCCCCCCCTTCAAGTCCCCCGCCGATGACCGCCGGCGGGCGGTTCGCGGCCGCGCCGTCTTTTTTACCGGGGAGAAATTTCGCCTGTGCCTGGCCAATCCGCTGCAATAGTTCCGCCGCCAACGGCGACTTGAGGGGATCCCCCGACGCCGATTCCGGCCGGCCCGGCAGGGGCGGACCGTTGATGGGCGACGCGGTGGCGGCGCGGGGAAT
The DNA here is from genome assembly GCA_031548195.1 of Planctomycetota bacterium. Classification (GTDB taxonomy): domain Bacteria; phylum Planctomycetota; class SZUA-567; order SZUA-567; family SZUA-567; genus JAJBSZ01. The sequence goes on from JAVBRG010000077.1 coordinate 27,668, forward strand.
CCATTGGGTGGGTCCTTCCGGCCGTCGCGGCCGCTGGCCGTCGGCAGGAGGGGGAGCGGCCGGACGCTGGCCGGGCCGCGCGGGCGGGGGGGGGGATTTCCCCGCGGGCGCGCTTTGGTTTGGCGTTTGCTCCGCCGCCTGTTTGGCGACGGAGGAATTGGCGATCAGCCCTTTGCTGATTTCGGCGTGAGCCTGCTTAAGCACTTCCTTCAATTTGCCGCCGAGTCCCGACAAACCCGATCCGGCTTTGGGGGGATCCCCCGCCGGCGGCGAAGACGGCGGCGGCGCCGGGGACGGAGGGGGAGGGCCGGACAATACCGATGAAGTCGGCGCCATTTCCGCAAAGGTGGCGGCCGGATAGGGGGTTTGTTTGCCGCCGCCGCCATTCGCCCCGCTCTGCCCGGCGGCGGCGCCTGGTTTGGCCGGCATGCCCGGCGCCGCGCCGCCGCCACGGAGCCCCTGCCGAATCGGCCCGGCGGGAGAGCGGCCGGCGGGGGCGGGACCGGGTTTCGCACCAGGATTGCCCGGCATGTTTACCGGCTGGTTTGCCGGAAGATGCGCCGCCGATTCGACCCCGGGATCGTCCGGGATTGAAGCGGGGGCTTGCTGGCGGTAGGGATTTGCGGCGGCGGGAAAGGAGGTGCCGGCCGGGGAAAATTCGGGAGCCGGCCGTGTATCGGGCCGGACCGACTCCACGCGGGGCGGTTCCGAAATCGCCTCGGGGGTTTTGCGTCCGGGCAGGGGCAATTTTTCCGCGAGCGACTTGGACATCGAGGCGATGGGGATGGAAGCTCCCGGCAAAGGCGGTTTGGCCGGCGGCGCTGCGAAGGCGGGCGGATTTTGCACAGCCGCCGGCGAGGGATTTTCTGCCGGGTTTGGTGGCGATTTATGCGGCAGGGCCGGCCGGGTCGCCGGCGAGGGCGTGGGGGAGGGATTTTGCGGTGCGCTTTGCCTCGCGTCTGAAGGGGTGTTTGCCGGCGTATCGAGGCCGGGACTTCCCGCCTGGCTCGCCTTAGCCTCGGCGATGACCAGGTGGATTTTTTCGGCGACGCGGTGGCGCTGTTCCTCTGCCGCCCCCCGGGCTTCCCGCATCGCCGGCAGGAACGGCGCCTGCCGCTCCTCGGGATAATAGGCGAGGACCTGCAGGGCCAGGGAGTGAGGCAGGCCGGTGAGGGCGATGGCGGCGTCTTCCAGGGGAAATTTTTCCAGCAGGCGGTACAAGGTGGCGGGTTTGGCTTTGGCCAGAAATGCGAATTGATTGCCCATGTAGGCGTCCCCTCTGCGAATCGACGCGCGCGTCCCGCCTCGTTTCGTGGTCGAAAAATCCCGAACCTCCCCGGTATCCCCTTTTCCATAATCCATATCCCGGCGGGGAATGTCAACAGCAACCGTTCCTCTGGACCCGCATCCCCGCCGGGAAGCTGCGCGCGCCGCCGGAAAACGTCCCCGCCATTATTTGCCGCCCATTTGCAGGTTGCGGGACAGTTCTCCATTGTCAAGCCGCCGCGCATCATTTATGATAACGGTTTGGTCTTGTCCAGAGGGGGAGAATACGGTGAAATCTACGGTAATGACCAGAGTCCTGGGCTGGGTGTTTGACAAGGCGATGCGTGGCCCCAACGCCAAATTCGCGGAAGCGGTGGCGCGGCCTTACGCCACCCAGGAGGCGGCGCTCCGCCGGATATTACGCGGCAACGCCGCCACCGAATTCGGCCGAAAGTACTCCTTTGCCAAAATCGCCACCCTTCCCACCAGCGATATTTGGAAAATTTACCGGAAAACCGTGCCCATCCGTTCCTACCAGGATTTCGCCGACGATATCGAACGCATGAAAAACGGCGAGGAAAACATCCTCGTACCCGGCCGGCCGGAGATGTTCTCCCTCACCTCCGGCACCACGTCGCAACCGAAATTCTGCCCGGTCAACCACCCCTTCATCAAGGAACACCACGCCCAGCACCTGTTGTGGATGTACCGGGTCTACCGGGATCACCCGGCGGTCAATCAGGGTAAATATCTGGTGGTGGCGAGCCCGGCCGAGATCGGCCGCACGGCGGGCGGGATCCCCTACGGGGCGATGAGCGGTAAACAGCTTGACAGTCAATCCATCCCCATCCGCCGGCGGATGGCGGTCCCGGCGGCGGTCCAGCATCTCAAGAACGCGGATGAACGCTGGTTCGACCTGATCCTCTTCGCCCTGGCGGAGAAAAACCTGCGGGTGGTCACCTCCGTGAACCCTTCGACCCTGGTCGCGCTGGCGGGCCGGCTGTCCCGCGACGCCGAGCGCTTTCTCGAATGTCTGGAAAAAGGCCATCCGGCCCAGAACGACCCCGCCGCCCCGGCGGAACGGAAGGCCCTGGCGGCGGCATTCCAGGCGAATCCGGCCCGGGCGAGGGAATTGCGGGAAATCCTCAAGGCGGACGGGGATTTGCGGCCGAAGGCGGTGTGGCCGAATTTGGAAGTGCTGCTCACCTGGCAGGGGGGGGCTTCCGGGTTTTATCTTCCCCATGTGGCGACCCTGTGGGGGAACACCGCCATGCGTTGTCTGGGGCTGAGGGCTTCGGAAGGGACCTTTTCCCTGCCGATGCAGGACCGGAGCGCCTCGGGAGTCCTGGCGGTGGGGGGGCATGTGATGGAGTTTATTCCGGCCGAGGCGGGGGAGCCGACGGCGGCCACGGCGACCCTTCTGCCGGGGCAATTGGAGGAAGGCAAACTTTACCGGCTGGTCATCACCACCTCGGGCGGTTTTTACCGTTATGATTTGGGGGATTTGCTGCGGGTGACCGGGTTCAACCGGCGGACGCCGGAAGTGGCGTTCGAACGTCGGGCGGGGGCGCTCTTGTCGGCAACGGGCGAGAAATTGACCGAGGACCAGGTGGTGGCGGCGATGGAATTGGCGGCGGCGAACGGGCCGCTCCTGAACGGTTTCACCGTGACCTACGAGGTGATTGGCGAGGTGGCGGGATATGTGGTGGCGCTGGAGGTCACGGGCGGGGTGGAATTGCTTCGCCACCGCCAGAACATATTGAGGGAACGGGTGCGGCAGTTATTGGCGGTTTTCGACGACGATTTGATGCGGCGGAACTGCGAGTACCAGGCGAAGCGCGAGGACGGCCGGCTGGCCCCCCCCCGCGCCGTATTGTTGGCCGACGGGAGTTACGAGGCATGGCGCAGCCGGATGGCCGGCGAGGGCAAGCCGGAGAGCCAGGTGAAATTGCCGGTCATGCTGGCGCCGCCGGGCGGCGGCAAATTCCCGGTGCGGGGCGACGGAAGCGGTTTTTTCGACACCGTGACGGTGACCAAGGAGTTTTGAACCTCACTCATACCTCAACGCCTCGACCGGATCCATCCGCGCCGCCCGGCTGGCCGGGTAATAGCCGAAAAACACTCCCACCGCCACCGACACCCCCAGGGCCAGGGCGATGCTTTTCCATTCCACCAGGGTCTTGAACTCCTGCCCCGAGAGCTTCGCCAGCCAGGGGATGAGAAGCGCCACCCCAATCCCCATCGCCACCCCGAGAATCCCGCCGCAACCCGACACCAGGACCGATTCAAAAAGGAATTGATTGCGGATGTCGCCTTCGCGGGCGCCAATCGCCTTCCGGAGGCCAATCTCCCGGGTTCGTTCCGCCACCGTCACCAACATGATGTTCATGATGCCGATGCCGCCGACCAGCAGGCTGATCCCGCCCAAACTGCCCAGGAGAATCGACATGGTCGTGCCGAAGGACTGGGCCATGTCGATCATTTCCGCCTGGTCCCTGACGTTGAAATCGTCCTCGGCCGCGGGCAGGATCTTGTGCCGCTGCCGGAGCAGTTGGGTCACCCCTGCCACCACCGGGCCGTTCCCCTCCGGCGATTCGTGGGTCAGGACGTCGATTTCCCGAATCCGTTCCACTCCGAGAATCTGCTTCATCGCCGTGGAAATCGGGATAATCGCCTGATCGTCGGGATCCGACCAGCCCTGGTCGCCCTTGGCTTTCAATACCCCGATGACCTGGAAATTGACTCCCTTGATTTTGATGGTCGCCCCCACCGGTTCGTCCTTGCCGAACAGGTTCTCGGCGGTGGTGGGGCCAATCACCGCCACCCGGGCCAGACGGTCCACCTCGAGGTCGGTGAAATTGCGGCCGTGGTCGATTTCGAAATTGCGGATGTGCAGATAACTCGGCGCCACCCCCATGGTCGAAGTCTGGGCGTTTTTATTGAAGTACTTCAATTGCAGATTCCCCGACACCACCGGGGACACCCAGTCCACCCCCGGCACCTCCCGGGCAATCGCCAAGGCGTCGTCCTGGGTCATCGTTTGGGCCATCCCCGACATCACCCCCCGCCGCCCGGCGATGCCCGGCCGCACGATGAGGAGGTTCGTGCCCATCGACGACACCCGCTCCATGATGTTCGCCCGGGTTCCGGCCCCGAGGGCCAGCATGGAAATGACCGCGCCGACCCCGATGATTATCCCCAGAACCGCCAGAAAGGTTCGCAGTTTATTGGCCAGCAGCGCTTTCACGCCCACCTTGGCCAGCATCCACATCATCATCTCGCCTATTCTCCCATATCCCGCGCCACCGCGACCAGCAGCAGGGCGTCGGCGGAAAATTCCTGACAACGCCCGAAATCCATTTCCTCGAACACCCGGGGAAAATCCAGGCGCTTGGGGTCGGACAACAGGGCCGCCGCCAGGCGGTCCCCGGCGCAGGAAAGGTAAAACTCCCCGCCTTTCGCCTTTTCGGTTCCGGCCAAACGCCGGAGCGTCTCCGGCGCCAGGCGCCCCTCCCAATACCACCTGCCCTCGGCTGGCGACAACACCTGGCGGCCGCCGACCTCCTCCCGCACCAAACCGCCCGGGACCCGCACCCCCAGGGCCGACAGCCTTTCCTCGACGCCCCTCAGGCTGACCTCAACCCCCGCCGGCGCCACCAGGGCCGGCGCCGGAAAGGACCGGGCCATCTTGGCGTTCAGGAACACACCGTGGCGGAGCGTCCCGCCCTCCTTGCCGGCTTGTTTCACCTGGACCTGAATCGGGACCAATTCGGCCGTCCCCGACCCGATGCGGCCGCGAAAACAGTCCGACCCCGACTGCGCCTGGAAATTGGCGAAGATGAGACCGTCACGGATGACGTCGTCCGAAAGCGGACGATGCTCCTCGTAGACCAGCCCCGGGTCGACATACTCGGCCAGACGCCTGACCAGGACGCCCCTGAAGTCGCTCACCAGCGACTTCAGGCCGATGATGTAGGTCAGGCTAAAGCCTATCATCGCCACCGCCAAAGGCACCAGGAGAAACATCGGCCAATAGCTGAGGCTGTGATCCTGCATCAATTTCCGGTAGGGGGCCATGATATAGTATACCCCCACCGCCAAAAGGGCAAACAGCCCCGCTCCCACCACCAGGGAGGTATGCAAAACCGAACGTTTCCTGCCGTTGACCTCCTGGACGGCGGGTTGGAGCTTGTCCCTGAGGAAAATGGCGAAAGCGCGGGAAAGTTGTTCATCCATGTCTAATCCGCCTTGTTCAAACCCGCCCATGCATTATCCAATCCACTGCGTCGATGGTGCGGGGAAAAATCCGTTCCGCGTCGGACAGTTTTTCCGGCGGCAGGGTGGTGGCGATGGCGATCACCCGGCAGCCGGCCGCGAGGCCCGCCGCCATGCCGGCGATGGAGTCCTCGAGGACGGCGGTGCGGTCGGGCGCGACCCCGAGCCGTTTGGCCGCTTCCAGGTAAATATCCGGGGCCGGCTTACCGGCTTTGACATCGTCAAGGGTCACCACCACCGGAAAACAGGGAATAAACCCGGCCGCGGTAAGGCCGGCCCGGGTGTTGGGAAGTTTACTGTTGGTCCCCACCGCCCGGCCGAACCCGGCCCGGCCGAGTTTTTCCAAGCGCTCCTTCAGGCCGGTGAAGCCCAGGCCTTCGCCCTGGGCTGCCACCAATTCGCGGTAAATGGCCTGTTTCATATCCAAAAGCCCGCCGGCCAAGCCGGCCAATTCGGGGAAAGAGGCCAGAATTTTGTCGCGGGCGAATTCGTCGGGCAGACCTATGCAGTCGTCGGTGAAATTGGGCGTGGGGGGCTTGAGGCCCTGCCGGCGTAAAAACTCGTGCCAGGCGCCGGCATGGAGGGGTTCGGAATCGATGAGGGTTCCGTCAAGGTCGAAGATCACCGCTTCGATAGGGGGCATGGCGTTTCATCCTGGTGAAAAAAGGTTTCAAACCATCGCAATGGTGTAAGACACGCCTGAAAGTTAATGTCCTTGGTTTTTACGAAATCACCATTCAAATCAACGAATGGTGTTTTTTTTCAATGAAAAACTCGAAAATTCCGGCAATAGTGATTTTGCCAAGCGGCGCTTGGTAGTCTATTTGCCATTTAACCGAACTTCAGTAAGATTATATAATCCGCGCCATATCAATCAACAAGGGGCACCTCTAAAAATGGTTCTTTTGCCCTTAGACGAGGAAGGGCGTAGTGGCAGCGTATGTAACACGCGGTGGTGGTTTGTGTTACAAAACGCGAGAACAAAGCCCTGACGTAGTATCCGGGCAAAAGAGCATTTTTAGAGCTGCCCCAAGGTAAAAAAAAGCCGCCGAAGCGGCTCAAACCACCCCGGGAGAAACCAATGCTAAGATCGATGACGCTCGCCGCCCTGCTGTCAGTACTCCTCTTCGCCCCGTCGGGACAAGCCGGCACCCTCGCCGAAGACCAGAACGTGCCGAACCTGGTCGAAGCCTTGCCGCCGCCGCCGCCACTCGGCAGCATCGACTTCCAGCGGGACAAGGCCATCTTCTGTCAAACCCGCGGCCAATGCCAGACCGAACGCTGGAAACAGGCCGTCTGGGACGCCGAAGACCGCAAACACCTCTCCGACTTGTTCCTTGACTCCTTCGGCATCCGCATCACCCCCGACGACACCCCCGCCACGCACGCCCTGCTTCAGGAAGTGATGAAATATGTCGGCCGGGCCATTAATCCCGCCAAGGATCACTGGAAACGCATCCGCCCCTTCGACTTTTTCGGCATGCCGAGTTCCACCTGCACCCCGCACGACGAACACGAACTGTCCACAAACGGCTCCTACCCCTCCGGCCACACCAGCCGGGGCTGGGGTCTCGCCCTGGTCTTGGCGGAAATCAGCCCGGAACGTCAGGGGGCGATTCTGAAGCGCGGTTACGAATTGGGGCAGTCCAGGGTGATCTGCGGCGTGCACTGGCAGTCGGACGTCGACACGGCGCGGCTGGGAGCTTCGGCGGCGGTGGTGCAGATGCACAATAATCCGCAATACCTCGACATGCTGCAAATTGCCAAACAGGAAATAGCCGACCTGCGGCGCCGCGGCGTCAACCACACAGCCCCGGCCGAGGCGGCCAGCATTCACACCCTGCCGGAAGAGGCGTTCTGCGACAGCTGCCTGTCCCTCTCGGAATGAACCTCGCCTTCCCGGTTTTGTTCCAAAACCCCGGCCTCTTCCCGCACCCCCCGGCGGCTCAGGACCGCCCCCGCCGTCACCAGCACACACCCGATCCAGAGACCGGGTGTGTTTTTCTCGCCCAAATACCAGGAACCGAACAACACCGACCCCAAGGGCAGAAAATTCGCCAGCGCCCCCAGAATGCCGATGTCGCCCCGGCGGGCGCCGATGTCCCACATCAGATAGGCGGCGGCGGTGGCCAACAGGGAGTGGAGGAGGAATGGCGGGATCATCGCCCGGGTGAAATGCAAATCGCCGCCGGAAAACCGCCACATCCCCAAAAGGCAAAACCCCGCCGCCAGGAAAAACCAGCCGGTACCGTTCGCGTTCCCCCCCCACTTCCGCGCCGCCAAGGAATAAAACGCCCACAAAACCGCACAGGCGAACATCATGAAAAACGCCGGCCAATCCTCCCGCACCATGACGAGAATCGCCCCCAAATCCAGACCCCACAGCAATGCCAAACCCACTCCGGACAAACAAAGAACCACCCCTCCCGCCAACAAGCGCCGGTCCATCCGGCAGGCGATGAAATACGGCAGCATCACCAGCAAGAGGGACGGCCAAAGGTAATTCACCAGCCCCAGCGGCAAAGCCAGCCGCCGATCCGGCGACCAAGACACCCCCAGCACATAAAAAATCATGTAGGCCAAAAACGCCAGACCGCCCGCGAACCAGTACGGTTTACGGGCGGTCGAGCGCCAGGGAGGCGGGGTTTTATGGAAAAAGTCGCAAGCCAGCAGCACCACTCCGGCCAGGGTGAAGGACAGGCCCGGCATGCCGAAATGATGCGCTTCGCCGATGACCCTGGTGATGGCGACGTTCATGCTCCAAAAGACCAGGGCGAGAATGCCGAGTGAAGTGGCGAGACCGGTGCGCATGGGATTGACAACCTTTCCGTTCCGTTCGAAATATTACCGTTCGCGGGATCCCAAGTGTATCAGGCCGCGGCGAATTACGCCAAACGGAAACGGACGCCCGTCATCCCGCCGGGGCCTTTTTCTCCGGCGTCGCGGCCATGTTTTCCTTTAAAAGGGTGGAGAGCGCCTCCAATGTCTCCAAATGGTTGAACTTCGCCTGGCGCAACGCCACCAGTTTGAACCGGAGATCCCGATCGTGCAGTTCGACCACCAGCTCGTCCGTTATGCGAATCGTCCGTTCCACATGCGCCAGCATGCTGGCCAGCATGGCCACGAAATCGTCTTGCCTGAGCATGATTCACAGCTCCTCGTTTGAGTTTTCCTGCACCGCCAGGTAAATCGCCTCCGAGTTCGTCCGGGTCGTCTCCGTTTCACTGCGCATCTTTTCCAGAACCTTCCGGGTCGTCGTCTCCAGCTCCTCCGGCAATCCGTACCACGGCAACGTTTGCAGAAGGTGGCCGATGTACAGGGGCATCGCATAGCCTTCGGTCACGATGATGTCGTTGAATTTGCGGAGGAATTCGGTTTTGCTGATCATGGCAGCTTCTCCTTCGCCTCGTCCGGTATCGCGCCGCCGAGGGCGTGGTAGTATTTCTGGAACGGGAATACATAGGCCCCCTCCAGCATGGCGAACCAGGCCCAACTATTGGTGTAGTAATCGGTGTTGTCCTGGAAATACTGGTTGTCGCCGTCCTGCTTGAGGAAGCGCATGGCCTGACGCTGCAGGGATCGGCTGAGGGCGGGGGAGATGTCCATGGTGGCGTAGCGGTACACCGCGCTCATGCCGGGATTGGAATACTTCACCCGGGGGGTGCCGTCCCGTTCGCTTTCCGAGGCGACGTCGCCGCCGGCGAGATCCATCGACTTGTTGAGGAAGGGCAGGAGACGGGAGTTGATGAGCCTTTCCGGCAATTTGTTCCCGGTCAGATACTGATCGATCCGTAAACGCCACCACAGGCGGAAGGCGTCCCAGCCGGATATGTAACCCCGGTTCTGGTCGGTCACGAAGGTCCCGTCGGTGCGCATGGCTATCCAGTCCGGAACGGTGACGATCTGCCCCGCCGCGCCGCCGTCCATCTGCATGAGGCGGTCGAGCTGGCGGTAGGTGTCGGAGGCGAGCTTGCCCCAGCGCCGATTCCCCGATTCCGCCTCGAACAGGCGGTAGTGCCCGGGGGAGAAGTAGGAAGGATTGACCAGGATTTCCTTTTCGTTACCCTGGCTTCCCGTGATGGGCCAGGGCATCAGGACCAATTCCCCCGTCGGGTGGAGGAAGACCCCCTTCGCCATGATGCTGTCCGCCACCGCCAGGGCCTTGTCCCGGTAGGGCATGGTGCTCACGGGCGGGCGGCCGTCCGGCCAGGCCTTCGCGGCGAGGAAGAGGGCGAGGGCGTAGTCGAGGTCGGCGTCCAGGGCGGGGTTTTCGTCGAGGATGGTGGTGCCGCCCATGCTGTCCGAGCCGTAACGCCAGGCCAGAAGGTGATCCTGGAACTTCTGCAGGCGCGACAGGTGCGTTTCCGTCCAGTGATAGATCTCGTCGAACGTCTTGCGGTCGTTCATCCACACCGCCCTGAGCATGGCGTAGGCCTGCCCCTCCGAGACGGTGTCGAAATCGTTCTTCGGCCGGATGACCTGCCCCCCCCGGATAAAATAATGCTGGTAGGAGCGCCACAATTGGGACAAATTCTCCCAGGTTGTCTCCTGGGAACGGAGGACGACGTCCTCGGTGAAGAGCTTGCTCAGGCCGTAACTCGCTACGCCGAAAACCACCGCGGCGGCGAAAAAGAAATGCAGGCTTTTCTTGAGGGCCACGGCGGCCGCCGAAGAGCGGGAGATGTGTTTGGCCGATACGGTCTTGCCCATGGGTTGTTCTCCTGTGCGGGCGTTACGCCTTCGCCTTCGCCGGGGCGGTGTCAGCCGGAACGCCGGCCGGCAGCGGATGCGGCTGGACGACGTTGTCGGATCCGCTCCAGCGGTTGGGGGACAGCCGGAAGTAGAAAATCGACGACAACATGATGAAATGGTAGAAGGTCCACATGAGGCTCACCCCCAGCTGCGGGGTCTGTTCGACGACCATCCGCTGCAGGCCCCAGATGAGGGCGGTGAAATTCAGGCCCCACATGACGAGCTGCGGCAGGAAGGCCCGGTAGGGGACGTCGCCGGAACCGGAACGCTTTTCCGTGACGTTGAAGGAACTGCGGATGCCCAGGAGGGCGGCCCCGAGCGCCTTGACGTAAATGGGGAAGCAGCAGAAGCCGAGGAGAATCCCCAGGAGGAGGTCCCCGGTGGCGTAGTTCCTCCGGTACATGCTCAGGAAAAAGATGGTCAGGCTCAGGAGAAAGTACGGCGCGAACAGGCACACGTACATCAGGCCGTTCATGTGGAAGACGGGGAGATTGAAGAAAATCTGGGTTATCGGGCAAATCATCAGGATGCAGTAGCAGAGGCCGATGATGTAGTACGAACCGGTGGCGAAATGCTCCCACCACTGGCGGACGGTAAGCCCGAAGGGGTGGCGGATGAAGGACTTGATGACCTTGAAGAGGACGCCGATGTTCCCCCGCGACCAGCGCCACTGCTGTTTCATGTAGATGTCCAGGGCTTCGGGGCCGGAGCCGAAGGTGCCGACCTGGCCGTTGTAAAGGCTCTTCCAGCCGGTGAGGTGCCAGTCGATGGTGGTGGCGAAGTCCTCGGTGACCGAACCTTCGTCCAGGCCCCCGATGGCGCGGATGGCCTCGAGGCGGAGGATGGCGTTGGTGCCGCAGAAAATCATCGCGTTCGCCGCCCCCTTGCCTTCGCAGATGAACTCGTAGAACATGCAGTGCTGGATGTTCGCGCCCTTGACAATCGCCGACGATTCGGTGTTGGTGTAGAACTGCGGGGTCTGGACAAAGGCCAGCTTCGGATCAGCCTCCATAATCGGGACCAGGTTCTTCAGGAAGCCGGGCATGGGATTCTGATCGGCGTCGAAGATGACCAGGTATTTGGTGTCCAGGGTTTTCGAGATGTCGTTGATGATGCCGGCCTTGGCGCCGTGGCGTTTCTGCCGGCGGAAAATGCGGATGCCGTAAGTGGTGGCCAGTTCCTCCGCCTCCCGGTTGTAGCGCTCCTCCGAGGAGTCGTCCAGGAAGTAGATTACCTTGTTGGGATAATCCAGGTTCTTGAGGCAGAGGAAGGTCCGCTCGAGGACCTCGTAGGGTTCGTGCCGGGCCGGGACCAGGACCGCCACCGTCGGGGCCTTGGACCAGTCGCTGATTTCCGCCCGGGGCGGCTCCTTGGCGCGGAGGGCGGAGATGAAGTTGATGGCGTAGGAGACGGAATGGAAGACGACAAAGGCCTCGGTGCAGAGGAGGGCTATGCCGATTATTCTCCCCGCCAGCGGGACTTCGCCCGCCTGCGACTGCAGGTAGATGCGGATGGCGATGTAGGCGCAGGCGAAGACGAAGGTCAGGTTGACCAGGATAAGGATTATCCCGACCCGCCAGCGGCTGCGCATTTTCAGTTCGATGTTCGTGTTGTCGGGTATGGTGTTGACGCTCATTTGCAGCCTCCAAAGGCGTAGGTGAGACCGGCGAGGAGTTTAATCTCGCTGTAATATGTTTCCCGGGTCAAATCGACCCTGGCGAAGGCGCTGAGCCGGCGGGTGTAGTCGTGCTTGATGCCGGCGTAGAATTTTTGCCCGGTGGAGCCGTAGCGGTCGCGGTAAATCGACAGGCCGAAGTCGACGTAGCCTTCGCAGCTGTTCCAGACCTCGGGGTCGCGGCAGTAGTAGTAGCGTCCGTCGAAGTCGACGCCGTACTTGTACATGTCCTTCGGCGAATAGTAGGTCGGCTTCTGGTAGTTCCACGTTTCGTACTCGATATTCCCGCCGATGGTGATGAGCATGCAGGGCGTTTCGTAGAGCCGGTACTTGGCGTCCAGATGGCCGTAAAGCCTGGTGTTGGCGTCCGTCAGGACGCTGGTGACGAGTTCGCCGTGGAAATCCCACTTGCGGTAGCGGTAATGCGGAATCAGGCCGAAGTCGTAGGCGTACAGGTTGTCGTAGACGTTGCGGTAATTGTCGTAGTGTTCCCGGCGGTCGGAGAAGAGGAGCAGGCTCAGGTTCGAGCCGGCGATTTCCTTCATTTCCGCCGATACGTTGTAGAGCCACTGGTTGTCGAGGGTGCGGCGTTCGTCCAGCACCTGTTTTTCGGAACCCGTGAACCAGCGGAAGCCGAGATCGCCCTTGAAGGTGATGAAGGGGTTGCCCTCGAAGACGCCCCCGAGGCGGAAGCGGTAGCTGGCCGGGTCGTCCACGCCTTCCTCCCGCATGCCCCAGCTCTCGCGGTCCAGGTCGGCGTAGGCGCGCCAGAAATCGCCCAGGGACTTTTCGCCGTGGAAGCCGAAGTAGCTGTAGGACAATTTCGCCTTGCGGTCCTGGTCCTCGATGTTCATGTCGGCGCCTTCCACCGAGGTCTTCCTGAGGTATCCCCAGTGCATGGTGATGGGCCAGGTCGACAGATAGAAGTTCATGTTGTTGTAGCCGGCCCGGGTGGCGCGGTGCATCGGGTCCTGCTGAACATTTATTTTAGCCTGCGCCCGCGCTTCCGGGAAGCGGTGTTGGCGGAGGAGGCCCTGGAACCGGTCCGACTTCCAGGACATGTCCTCCGGTTCCACTTCCTGCAACTGGGCCAGAACCGCCGCCGCCTCGATTTCCTTGCCGCTGGCCACCGCTTCGCGGTATTCCATTTCCAGGCGGTAGGGGCTGTCCGGGTATTCCCAAGCCAATTTCTGGTAAATCGGGAACGCCTCCTTGTATTTACGCTGATAGAAGAGCGCTCGGGCAAGGCCGCGGCGGGCTTCCTCGTTTTCGTCGGCGAAAGCCAGGGCGCGGCGGAATTCGTTCTCGGCCTCCTCGTATTTCATGTCGCCGATGAGGGATTTACCCAGTGCGATGCGCGATTCGAAATCCGATGAATCCAGGCGGATGGCGCGGCGGTACCACTCCTGGCCGTGCTTGGTGTCGCCGAGTTCCATGGCGAGGCCGGCCGCCTGTTTAAGGACCCGGGGGTCGTAGCCGTCGACCTGCATATAGGCTTTCGCCGCGTCGAAGGCTTCCTGATTCTGGTGGCTGAGCCGAAGGCTGACGATAAGCCCCAGGTTCAGTTCGGCGTCGTTCGGGAACAGCATCACCAGTTCCTCGTAAACCACCGCCGCCTCCGCGTAGCTTTCGTAAGCCATATAGGCGTTGGCGAGCTTCTTCCTCACTTCGTTGTTGTCCGGCTCGGCCACGAGAATCTTCTGGTACTGGTCGGCGGCGGCGGGGAACATCTGCGCCGCCATCAGATCCTCGGCGAACTGCTTCCTGACCTCGAGGTCGTCCGGCTTCAGGGCCAGGTATTTCTGGAACGGCACCACCGCATCGCGGAAATCGCCCGCCGCGACGTAGCTGACCGCCTGCTTCAGGATGAGTTCCGTGTCCTCGGGATAACGGGTCAGGAGGTCCCCGGCGACGGCCGCCGCCTCGCGGAAGCGCTTCAAGGCCATCAGGGCGTTCATTTTCCGCACCCGCAGGGTGTCGTCCTTGGGGTCGTGGTTGATGAGCAAATCCAGGAGCGGGACGGCTTCGGCGAATTCGTGGAGCGAAAGCAGCAGATCCGCCAGCATGATGTTCAATTCCATATCGGACGGATCCTCGCGGTGGAGCACCCGCATGATGTCGATGGCTTCGCGGCCGCGGTCCGACCAGGTGAGGGTCTTCGCCCGCCACATCCGCCAGTCCCTGACGTCGGGCTGCAATTTCATCAGTCTGCCGTAGTATTCGGCGGCAGCGGAGAATTTGTCGTTCGAGACCTGCAGTTGCGCCGCCTCCTTCAGGACCAAGATGTTGTTCGGGTCAATCTTCAGAATCAAATCCAGGATGCGGATGGCGGAGTCCGGGTCGCCGGCCAGTTCCGACGCCTTCGCCCAGCGGAGCAGCTCGGTCACGGACAGGTTCACCCCCCGGCTGGCGAGTTCGGCGTAGACCCGGGCGGTACGTTCGTACTGTTTGTCGCCGAAGGTCGTTTCCGCCAGCTGGCGTAAGACGGAATCGATGTTGGGGTCGGTCTCGCCGCTCGAAGGCTCGCCGGCGGGGCTGGCGCCGGGGCTGACGCCGGGGCGAAGCGGATTGGCGCCGGGATTGGCGCCGGGTGTCGGCGGAGCGTCTTTCCTGACTTCCTCGGCGGCGGCCATGGCGGCGACTTTTTCCTCGCGGAGCCAGTTCTCGATTTTCTGGTTGCGGGAGAAGCGCCGTTTCAGGTCGACGGTCATCTTTTCCGGCACCGGGATGTCGGTGTCGATAAAGCCGTGCTTGAAGGCGGCGGGGACGTCGGCCCGGGCTTGATTGGGATCCAGGACCCCGTACCACACCTGTCCGCCGCCCGGCAGTTGGGCCGGGGAGAAGGCGGGGGCCTGGAGGGTTTTCTGCCGCATGTATTCGGTGAATTCCTGCTGGTATTTGGCCATGATGAAATTGTTGAGTTCCATTTGGGCGTTGGGCATCATGAAGGGCGGGAGCTGTACCGCGCCGGGCGCTGCCGCCGGCATGGCCGGCAGCATCGGGGCCACGGCCTGGGGCAACGCCGGCAGATAAGGCAGGGCCGGCGCCGTCGGTTGGGTATAGAAGGCGGGCGTGTTGGCGTAGGGCATGCCACCTTGTCCCCCCATCATGAAGTAAATCTGCGGATTCGAATTGTTGGTGGTGGTGGGGTTGGCGGTGAATTCGTTCCGTCGGGGCTCGTCCCGGGCCGGGGCGTCGGGCTTTGCCGCGGCGGCGGCGATGATGGCGGAGGCCGGGGCCGGATTGGGCGGGGCCATGGACATGAGGTCGCCGACCGGCTGGGAGCGGTTTTTCTCGATAAATCCCAGGCGGCTCGCCAAATTGGTGAAGTTCATGCCAATGTAAAGGCAGACAGCGCCGACGACGATGACGCCGACCCCCAAGAGAAAGCCGAGTACCGCCGAACCGCGTCGGGATTTAGCTTCGGCTGAAGACCGGAGTTGGCGGCGGGAGACGGGGTAGGGGGGGTTCTTCATGGCTTTCAAGACGATCTCCTTGTGGCGACAAGCCGTCGGGGACTCCTCCGGCGAAAACTGAGCGGGAGTTGACCTGACAGGATATAGCCCATACTTGTCGCGGCGGGGTAAACCGTTTCAAAAATTCCTGGATAATCTGGAAAATTAATGCGGGAGGGTTCAGTAATCGCCTTGCAAAACAGCGAACGGCGGGTATACAAAACCTGCGTTCCTTAACAGCCCGGTAACAAAGTCGCTTGTCGTCGATTTCGGCTTGTAGGGTCGAAATACGAGGCCAAAAAAATAAGCAAATATGGGCATATTGGCGTTTTTTTTGGCCGAAGTATTTCGGACCTACAAGCCGAAAGCGGCGGCAATGGACTTTGTTACCGGGCTGTTAAAGCGTCAAACCGTCTTAGGCCGATAATGCCGGAAGCCTTCCCCAAACGGGGAAGGCTTCCGGTTGCGCGATAATTTTTATCAAGCCGTGACGCTGTCGTCAAGCGCTTTGGGTCGCCTGGCTGCCCGCCGACACCGTCTTCTGGCTGTAGCTCATCTCGAAGGACATCGAGAACTCGTTCAGGGCTTCGTAAGTGTCTTCCTTCTCCGGCTTCATGCCGTTCGTGATGAAGTCGTCCAGCCCCTTCATCGCCAATTCGTGGGTCTTGTCGATGCCTTCCTGGGTCTTGTCCGGCACGGTTCCCATGTGGCCCATGGCCTGATCGAACCCCTTCTGAATGGCGGAACGCATCTTTTCGGCGAATTCGCGGCGCGACTCCTCGGTGTCGCCGCCGTTCTTGAAGGAATCGGAATTGGGGAAGAAGGCGGTGGCGAAGTCGACGATGCGCCCGGCCGTCGACTCGGGGGACCAGTAGTCCTCGAACGACTTGAGGAGATCCTTCGCGGCCGCGTCGGTGGAATTTGTCTTGAAGGCGGCGTTCATGATCTCCCGCGCCGACATGGGCTTCCCTTCCTTGTTCATGTAGGCGGAAAGGAAGGCGTTCTCGGCCGAGCCGCTCTTTTCGGTGCCGCCCTCACCCTTCGCCGCCGCGGCTTCGCCCTGGTTCCCCTGCGTGAAGCCCTGCAGCGTTTTCACGAACGATTCGAAGTCGGTCGCTTCGCCGAGTTTGTCGGCCATTTCCTGGCCGCTCATGCCGCCGGCGGCGGCCTTGACGTAATTGAGATCAAGCTTGATGGAGAAGTTCGTTTCCTGGTAATTGTAGCCGCCGCCTTCGGCCGCGATGTACTGCATGGCGGAATAATTCAATTCGTACTGGGCGCTGATGGAACCCCTGGTGGTCGAGTCCATGTTCTTGAAGGCGTCCATGAGGCTGGTCTTGAATTCGTTGAAGAGGGGGAGATCGTTCAGGAGGTTCTCGACCCCTTCGTCCTGCTTGGCGTCGTCGAACGAGGCCGAGGACACCCCGGCGCTGGCCGCGGTGTTTTCGTTCGCTTTGGCGGCCTTGTTTTCGCCGTGGCGGCGCGGGTAGCGTTGCGCCTCCTCGGCGTCAAGCTGGGCCATGATTTTCTTGAGGGCGGCCTGGCGTTTTTCCTCGGACGAGAGCTCCTTCGTCTCCGTTTCCCCGCCGGCAGCGCCGGGGCCGGACTTGGACTTTTCGAAGGAGTCCATCAGGTGGCGCTTGTGGGCGGTTTTCCCCTTTTCAGCGACGGAACTGGCGTCCTGCGTTCCCTCGTTTTCGCCGGCGCCTTCGGCTTCCGCCGCCCTTTTCTTCCGCAATTTTTCGAACAAACCCGAGGCGACCCCCCCGGCATCGGTCTTGTTGGTGCTGTTCTTGTTGGGATTATTAAACCGATTGAAGAAGTCGTTGGTGATAGACATGATCGTTCCATCCATTGAAAAGGGGAAGAGGATGGGAAAGCGGCCGGCGGACCTCCGCATTCCCGTACCAGACAAACAGGCGCCTTCCTTGAGCGCGGACGGTTAAGGGAAAACGAACGTCACCGGGATCGCTTTCCCTTAAAACCCGCATTACGCCTAACGCAATATATTAGCGGATCCCATCGGGCCGACTTGAGCGATTATTCCTTTTTTTAGCAAAAAAGGGAAGGGATCATCCGGCTTTTCACCCGGCTCCGGCCACGCCAACCCGGCAACGGCAAACGGATTTTCCAGCCAGTCGTTCCAGGGTCAACCCGTTCCCAAAAGGCAACCTCAATTCGCGATTGCAATTCTGGTCAAACATTCCCTATCATTGTTATTCGGAATGGTTGGCAATACGAAGTGTTAAAGCGAAAGGAAATACATATAATAAGGAAAGATATCAAGAACCTCCCCCAGGACGGTTTCACCGATTTGAGGAAATCGGGAAAACGTCCTGGGCGAGGCTCCCAATCCGTCGCGCCGGAACAGTCGGGCCCAAATGCGGGCCCATGCGCACCATGCGGTTAACGCGCGCGCTGTTCGGCCGGCCAACCCCGATTATTCGAGGAAATGGAAGCCCGATGAGCAAGAAAAGTATCGACGCCCGGATGTCCATGTTCGGCAGACTCGCCATGGAATCCGGCCTGGTCACCTACGACGACATTGTCGCCTGCATCGAGGAACAGGAAAAAACCCGCACCGAGACCGGTTCCGCGCCGAAACTCGGCGAAATCCTGGTCCAGAGGGGCATCCTCACCAACGCCGAAGTCGACATGATCCTTAAAATGCAGGCCAATCCCGGCGGCCTCATCGGACGCCAGCTCATGGAAAGGGGTCTGGTCACCCGCGCCCAGCTCCGCCGCGCCCTGGATGAACAGGCGGAACTCACCCACGCCGGCATCCAGCCGCCCCGCATCGGCGAACTCCTCATCGAAAAAGGCATTATCAAACGCGAGGATCTCGACAAGATTCTCCGGAAGAAGGTCGAGCCGGCGGTCAGCCTCTTCGGCGAGTTCCTGGTCGCCAAAAAGCTGGTCAAGAAGGATGATATCGACCTCTGCCTGGCCCAGCAAAAGGAAGTGGCGGAAAGCGGGGGGAAGGTCCCCAAACTCGGCGAACTCCTGGTCGCCAATGGCGTTCTGCGTAAAGAGCAGATGGAACTCTACAATCTCCGCCATGCCCAGGAACGGCGCCAGGTCCTCCCCGCCCTCCAGTCCTCCGCCACCAAGGTGGTCGCCGCCCGCAAGAGCGTCCACCGCACCGTGGGCGACTACGAACTCATCGACAACCTCGGACAGCACGTCGACGGCGTCACCTTCCGCGCCATGCACACCCCCTCCGGCGCGATGGTGATTGTCCATCATTTCACCCCCCCCGCCTCGACTTCCGCCGCCAGCGCCATCGCGAAAATCGGCACCGGTACCGGCTTCCAGGTCAGGACTGCGCCCAACGTCAAGTCGGCCCGCCTGACCGACAAATCCCCCGCCGCCGCCGGCTCCCTCCGGCCCGACGCCGCCCAGAAGCCCCTCGAACCCACCGAGGAAGTCGCCGTCGAGGAAATCCACGCCGTCGACGGCTTCGCCCAAAAGGTCGAGGCGGTCATGCAAATCCACGGCACCGCCAATCAAACCGTCTTCTCCTCCGACGACGTCGGCGAACACCGCGCCGTGGTGGCCGACTACATCGAGGGAATAACCCTCGACCGGGTCCTGGCCGACAAGGAAAAAATCGACTGGGCCTGGGCCGCGGAAATCCTCCACGATCTCGCCGGCGTTCTGGCCCAAGCCGAAGCGCTGGGCATCTCCCACGACGACGTCCGCCCCGGCAGCATTTTCATCGACGCCGCCGGCAAGGCCCACCTGGGCCTCTGGTGCTATACCCGGGACCCGGTGGTCAACCGGGACTGGCTCGGGAAAAAGAACCGGAACATCCCCTTCTACTTCGCCCCCGAGCGCCTCACCGACGGTCCCGGCATCAAGTGCGACATGTTCTCCCTCGGGGTCACCATCATCCACGCCCTCACCGGCACCGCCCCCATGCGCGGGAGCGAAACGGCCGAAGTCCTCACCCGCTACAACCCGGGCACCCTCATGCAGGACCTGGCCATGGACATGTCCCTGCCGATGGAATTCCTCACCCTGATCTCGCAAATGGTCGAGGAGCGGCCGGCGAACCGTCCCGAATCCTTCCTCCACATCCAGGACACCCTGGCCCTGTTGGGCGAACGCGAAAACCTCGATTTCACCACTCCCGTCACCGGAAACGCCATTCGCCGGCAGATGAACCTCCAGGAGGCCAAAGCGGTCCTGGGGAGGTTTTTGGTCAGCGACATGCCGTCCCGCGAGCACCGGAAAATCCATTTCTCCCAGCTCCTGAAATATTTCCTCGTCCCCCTGGTCGCCATGGCCGTCATCATGGCCACCGTCACCCTGGTTTACCAAAACACCCAGGCCAGCCACGGCCTGATGGTGCGCGGCCGCTGGCTTGACCAGCATGGGGACAAGGGGGGCGCCCTGAACCTGTTCAGGATGATCTCCACCCTTTACCCCAATAGCGAGGCGGTGCAGAAGCGCTACTACGATCTGGCCATGGAGATGCGTGACCACGGCGAGGCGGAACTGGCGCTGGAAAAGATGATGCGCCTCCACCCCGACAAGACGGCCGAATACCGCGAGCAGCAGGGCGATTTGCAGGTTTGGCAGCGGCGCTACGCCTCCGCCGCCGACGTTTACCGGGAGCTCCTGAACCGCCGCCCCAATGACATAAAACTGCGCCATAAATTGGCCAGCGCCCTCCTGTGGGCGCACGACTACCCGAAGGCGAAGGAGGAATTCCAGGAACTGGTCAAGGTCGAGCCGAACAATCCCGCCAATCTGCTTGGTCTCGCCCGCGCCGCCGCGGGTTCGAACGACAGCGAGGCGGCGGCGCGCACCTTCAAGCGTCTGTTCGACATGAACGTCCTGCCCGAGAGCACCGTCATGGAGTATGGCTGGATTCTCAGCAATCTCGGCCGCACGGACGAGTTGAAAGGCATGGCCCAGACCGCCCTGTCCCGCAACGAATCCGTGGAGTATACCCCCAAGAACCTGACCACCCTGAATTTTTGGGCCGGCGACTACCGCAAGGCGAAAGGCATTCTCGACTCGGCCGCCGGTCCCGCCGGTAATGATCGCGAGTCAATCCTGTTCCGGATTTCCGTCAATCAGCATCTCGGCGACACCCAGGACGTGATAAACGACTACCGGCGCCTCGCCGAAATCGACCCGCAGAACGACTCCTACCTCCTGACCATCGCCCACCTCTACCAGGGGGAGAAAAATTTCACCAAGGCGAACGAGATCCTGCAGGAGTTGTTGGGTAAGGATGACAAAAACGTCGAACTATACCGTGAAATCGCCGAGAACTACACTTACATGAACAATCTCTCCGAGGCCATCCATTGGTACAAGGAGCTCTTGAAGCGTGCTCCGGGCGACAAGGAGACGGTGGACAAGATGGTGCAGGCGATGTTGTGGAACGAGAATTACGACGAGGCGGGGAAGTATGTGGAGAAGGCTTATCAGGAAAATCCCGGCGACCGTGACGCCCAGGTGAATTTGGCTTTGGTCTACAGCCGTTTGGGGAAGGAGCGGGAAGCTTTGCAGCTGGTGAACAAGCTGCTGGCGGAGAACGCCCTGAAGGAGGAGGAGCGGGAGCGCATTGCGATGAACGCCTTGTCGTCGAATTCGAACGATTTGTTGTTCCGGGTGATTGGCGATTCGGCCTTGAACACCCAGAAGGTGACGGAGATGCGTTTAATGCTGGCGCGGCGTTTGCGGGCGCAGGGGAAGCATGCCTTGGCGTTGCCGTTTTACGCGGCGGTGTTGTCGGTCACGCCGCAACCGGATCCGGCGCTTTTGATGGAGATGGCGGAGACGGCGAATTGGGCGAAGCGTCCCGACATTGCGACGCGTTGGTTGGAGATGGCCCGGGATATTGTGGCGACTCGCGAGGGGCGGGGGGGTGGTGCTGGTGCGAAGAGTTATTTGTTGTCGAGCAAGGATTGGGATTCGTTGCTGGATCCGCTCAATCAGCAGCCGGTGGTTAGGGATTCGTTGGTTGGGTTTCAGCGTCAGTTCAGTTTTGATGCGTTGAAGCAGCAGCAGGTGCGGAAGAATTGAGCGGTTTGAGTGTTGAATGGCGGTAAAAAAATAGTGGTTCAATAAAATCCAGCCGAATGGCTGGTTGCGGGGTTTCGAAGGGGGCGCAACCAGCCCCCTTGTGAGATGTGGTTTGTTTTTTAATGGATAACGCAGTTATCCCATTAAAAAATTTCCTCTACGGAGCAAAGCGTCAGCGTGCTCCAAACGGAGGGGGATCGGCAATCAAGAACGCGTCTGCATCGGTTACTATGCCGGGATCGGGGGGGCCGGTAGTGGAAGGGGAGTAATTCCCTCCTCCCCTTTGGAAAATCGAGGATACAACCCGGGGTGATGCCGCGGCTCCCTATGCCTTCCTCGCGCGGCGCCCGCTCAGGCGGGCGCCATGAGACGGCGCAATAATGAGCCGCGACAACATCCCAGGTTGCATCCTCAGTTCTCCAAAGGGGAGGAGGGAATTATTCCTGTTTCCCTACCGCCGACTTGATCGCGGCATAGTAACAGATGCAGACGCGTTCCGAATCGCCGATCCCCCTCCGTTTGGAGCACGCTGACGCATTGCTCCGTAGAGGAAATTTTTTAATGGGATAACTTCGTTATCCATTAAAAAACAAACCGCATATCGACAAGGGGGCTGGTTGCGCCCCCTTCGAATCCCCGCAACCAGCCATTCGGCTGGATTTTATTGAACCGCCCTTTTACCGCAAAAATCCTATTTACCGCAAAAATCCTATTCGGCCTCGCCCCTCCGCAACGGCAACGCCAAAGCCCCCTTGCCCGCCGTCAACCTCACCACCCCGCCCCCCGCACCCTTCCTATGAGACACCTGACGATAAACCTCCGGATCCAACTTGAACCTCTTCACCATCGCCGCCAAAGAAGACGTCTGACCCAACATCACCTCCGCCGAACTCGCCGTCTCCTCCGCACTCACCGCATTATGCCGCGTCACATCGTCAATCTCATGCAAACTCTGCGCCACCGCCTTCACCGAATCCGACTGCGACCGGGACGCCACCGCAATCTCGTCAAACACCTTCGCCACCTGCTCCGTAGACGCCACAATGTCCCGCAGACCGGCATTGGTCCGCTCCGCCATCTCCACCCCGCCCGCCACCCGGCTGGTCATCACCCCAATCATCGCCGTCGTCTCACCCACCGCCTTCGCCGAACGCCGGGCCAAATTCCGCACCTCGTTCGCCACCACCGCAAACCCCCGCCCATGCTGCCCCGCCCGCGCCGCCTCAATCGAGGCGTTAAGGGACAACAAATTGGTCTGGAACGCTATATTGTCAATCAGCTTCGCCACCGAGGAAATCTTCTCGCCCGCAGCCTGGATGTCCTCCATCGCCTGGGTCATCCCCTTCACCGACTCATACCCCTTGATGGCCGCCTCGCTGGATCCGGTCGCCAAAGCGCTGGCCTGTCCCGCCTTCTCGGCATTCGAACGGGCTTGCTCGTCAACCATGGCGATGGAGGCGGAAATCTGCTCCAAAGCCGCCGCCGACTTCACCGCCCCGGCCGACAGCGTGCGGGAAGCCGACGACACCGCGCCGGCATTGTCCGCCACCTGCTGCACCGCCCCGTTCACCTGACCGAGGGCGTGATTGGTCGTGTCCAGCATGACCCGGATGGAATGACCCAATTGATCCTGAGGGGAACGCATGGCCATCTTCAGGGTGTAGTCGCCGTTCGCCATGCCGTTCAAGACATGGATTTCCGTATGGGTGGACCGGATGAGATCCTGCACCGCCTGGGCGAAGAGGCCAATTTCATCCTTGCGCTTGAGGTGCCGTTCCGGCACGTTCTCCCCCAGTTCCCCAAAGGACAGCCGGCTGATGCGGGCGGTCAGGTCGCTGATCGGCTCCGAAATCCGGCCGACCATTATCCAGCCGACGATGACACTGACAATCAGGGCGGCAAGCAGGATGGAGAGCAGGTAGCCCAGATTCCGGTTGAAGGCGGCCAGGGCGGTACGGGAGTCGTGGATGGCCCGGGTGGTCTCCTCCTGAACCGCCTTGAGATTCCCCGACAGGGTGGAGGAGTCCTGGTGCACTTTATTGGCGAGAGCGGCATTGGCCTTGGCCTTCTCGTAGGATTCGAGCTGCTGCCGGCCCCGGTCCTCGGCCGATTTCGAGATGCCGGCGTGGACAATGTCGTGGATGTCGGAGAGAAGGTTCTGGCAGCGCTCGCGGGTGTCGCGGCCGGAAATGAAGACGGTGCCGTAGGCGGCGCGGGCGGCCGATTCGAAGCGGGGGCCGGCGCGGAACATTTCCGCCTGCAGTTTTTCCAGTTCGTCGATGTGGGTCATGAACTGGTTATGGTTGTCGAGCCAGGCGGCGAAGGCGGCCTGGAACTCCTGCAGGAGCTGGTGCAGCTGGGGGGCGTTGCCGATGTAACGGGGATACTCGGCCAGGCCTTCCTGGATGACGCCCAGGGACTCCCGGATTTGCTTCATCTGTTCGTCGCGAATGACGTCCTGGGAACCTTTGCCGATGTTTTTGGTGGTGAGGGTAAGGAGGAGGGCGCGCTCGGCGGAGTTTATTTCGGTCAGGGCATAGTCGACGTCGGCCACGAAAATGATCAGGGGGAGATCCTTGGTGGCGATGACATCCAGATCCTGCACGGTTTGCCGATAGTCTTCGGTGGTTTGATCCAGGGTGTTTTGCAGATGGTCGAAGGTGGTGTCGTGGGAATTGATGAAATTTGCCGTGCCGCGAAGAAATTCCTCGGTGCGGCCGAAGACGCGGCTGTCCCGTTCCAGCGCCGAATTGGCCGATCGCAAGACCATGACGCAGATCAGGCTGATGACAATCTGCATGACAATCAAAATGGCAAAGACCAGCATGAGGCGAATCTTAAGTTTGTTCATGGCGATCCCGTGTTCGATTTTAGGGGGCGCTGGAAAAAAAACCCTGATTCCGTAACATAACGGAAGCGGGGAACCATGCCGTTTCCCGGTTCATCCAGGCATATGCCGATTTTAGCGATCCTCTAGGCATTAGCAAAAGGTAAGTTTGCCGCCGCCGGTATTTTAAACAGACAGGACCCCTATGCTCATAACCTTACTCGCCGTGTTGGCGGCGCTCCTCCTCGCTTTACCGGATTCCGGCACAGGCAAGGCCTCCGCCGCCGAGGCGAACGCCGCCGAGGCGAACGCCGCCGAGGCGAACGCCGCCGAGGCGAACGCCGGCGCGATGCGGGAGATTGTCATCGGTGCGGTGCTGCCCTTGAACGGGCGGCAGGGGATGTACGGCGAGTCGGTCCTCTTGGGGCTGGTGACCCGCATCGAGGAGTGGAACCAGGCCAATGCGCGGCGCGGCTTGCGGGTAAGGCTGGTGGTGCGGGACAGCGAGTCGAACCCGGAACAGGCGGTGAAGTTCGTGCACGAATTCGCCGCCGGCGCGGATCCGCTGGTGCCGGTGATTATCGGGCCGATACTCAACCGGGCGGTGCGGGAGTCGGAAAAGGTCGCAGCGGCGAAGAAACGGGTACTGGTGGTGCCGCTCGGCACCACCTTCGAGCCGGACCCGGGGCCGGTGTGGACCTTCCGCATGGCGGCGTCGGGTTGGGCCCAGGCGCGGGCGCTGGCCCGCTTCATGGTGCACACCATCGGCAGGAGGAAGGCGGCGATTCTGACCGATCCGCAGCTCGAAATCAGTTCCGCCTACGGCGACTATTTCGCCGAGGCGGTGGAGGTGGAAGGGGCGGAAGTGGTATGCCGGGCGGAATTTTCCTCCACCGAAGGTTTGCGCCTGGCCGAGGTGGCGGCAAACGGTCCCGATTCGGAAAAAACCCCGGCGGCAAAGACGGGCGGGGAAGCGGAACAAAATCCCGGCGGCGAAGCGAATCTGGAAAATTACCGCGAAGCCTTAAGAAAAATCGCCGCCGCCAAGCCCGACACCCTGTTCATCCCCTGCTACGCCGTCGACGTCACCGCCATCATCCAGGTGGTGGCGGAATTCCCCGAATTGAACGACGTGCGCATGTGCGGTCCGGATCTCTGGGACAACCAATTGGTCTTCGACGCCTCGGGCCGGCGGCTTATCGGCTCCTTTTTCACCAGCATACTCCAGTCGTCCCGCACCAGGTATCTTCCGTATCAAAAATTTCTCTCCTCGATGCAGGCGGCGGGAGTCGAGCAGCCCGACGCGCAAATCGCCTGCGCCTACGAGGCGGCGACCCTGGTATTACTGGCTATAGAGCGCTCGCACGATTACAGCCCCGAGACCATTCGCCAGGCTTTGTTGTCCATGCATAACGAGGAATTGGCCACCGGGGTGACTTCGGTGACCGAACTGGGCATGGTCGAGAAGCCCATCGTCATCCGGGTCATCCGCAACCGCGACGGCTGGCCGACCCCGATTTACCAGGAGTCCATCTCCAACATCCAGCCGCTGCCGAGTCAGGAGGGAAAGGAGGGTGAGTGAAGCGGGGAACCGGGTCAAATTCTAGGCGATGTTTCCGGCGCTGGTGACCCGTTAGGAATAACGATCGGCATAAATATTTTGAAATCCACGAATAGCTGGTCATGAACCGGGAAAATGGTCAGGTGCGCTTGCCGCAATATGTCCATTCCCAAGAGAAAATCAGGATCGCCGATGTCGCCGGAGGTTACCTTGAGTCCAGCAAAAATCGTTTGGCTTTTAAAAAAGAAGTTAATGATGTGCAAGCAATGTTCGCCATCACCATTCGCGGTGCCTACCTTGCACTTTCCAATGGTTTGCAGTTTCAATCTTTCTATCAACCTATAGGATAAACAAGTATTTGAAGCTCCCGTATCAATTATACCGCAAAGAGTGGTCGTGGTCTTTGCCGCAACTATCGATAAATGTTCATTATCGCCCTGTTCAAATTGCGAAATGCATACCTCTATGGGTATTTCGCCAATGCTACCCGGAAGGATGGAACTGTACGAAGCTACTCGCAATTCCGCTTGGGTGTCGTCGGTAGTCATGCCATCACCCTGGGGGTATGGATATAAACGGTATAGGCCCTTTCACCAGGTATGCACAGTTGCACCATATATTCCCCCATGGGATAACTGGTTTTGTTAACCGCTTCCACAGCCGAATCGTAAGCACCAAGCACTACCTTATCACGGATCGCCAACGTTTTACCATTATACCTTTTAACCAATTCATCCTGATTGGCGATGAACCATCTAAAGTCAGCATCCATATCATACATGGCAATCCCTCCTTATCATCTGGACTTTTGCAAAATCACCATTCAAACCGCCGAATGGCGATTTTGTAAAATCAAAAACCCTTGAAATTCGGGCAAAAACGATTTTTGCAAAGTGGCGATTGGCGGTTTAATCGCCACTTTGCAAAAGTTCAGTTATCATCATAATACTGTCTTGCCCGCCCCATGCAAACAGGCGGGAAGGAATATCCTTCCCGCCTGTTAACGCACATCAAGCGCCCGCCTTATTTCCGCGTCCAGGTCGACTCCCCGCCCCGGTCGTTGATTTCCACCCCCCGTTCCTTCCAGCCGTCGCGGATGCGGTCCGAAGTGGCGAAATCCTTCTTCGCCCGGGCCTCGTTCCTGAGGCGGAGAAGCAGCAGGACCAAACCGTCCGCCCCACCGGAACCGGCCGCCGCCTGACGCTCCGGGGGAAGCCCCAGGACTCCCAGCATGCCGTAGAGCAGATTGGCCGCCGCTTTCAGATCCGCCGCCGGCGCCTGATTCTTCAACGCCGCGTTAAGGCGGCCGACCCCGTCGTAGAGGGCGGCCAATGCCTGGGGCGTATTGAAGTCGTCCTCCATCGCGGTCTTGAACTGTTCGACCACTTCCCCCATTCCGTTCGCGGCATGGCCTTCTTCCGGCTGAACCGACTTCGCCTGGTCCAGCGTCCGGCGGAGTTCGTCGAGGCAATTGTATATCCGATCCAGGGCGTTTTCGGCGTGGGTGAGGAATTCGGGTTTGTACAATAACGGCATGCGGTAATGCGTTCCCAAAATCCACAGCCGCAAAGCGGCCGGACTCGCCACCTTGAAGGCGTCATGAAGCCAGAAGGCGTTGCCTTTGCTTTTCCCCATTTTTTCGCCGGAGTCGTCGCCGGGACCGTCCTTGCCGACGGTGATGAAGCCGTTATGGAGCCAATGCCGGACAAAACGCTTGCCGGTATAGGCTTCGGACTGGGCGAGTTCGTTTTCATGGTGGGGGAAGGCCAGGTCGGCGCCGCCGCCGTGGATGTCCAGCTGGAAGTCGCAGTATTTGCCGCTCATGGCCGAGCATTCGATATGCCAGCCGGGACGGCCCGGTCCCCACGGCGACTCCCAGAACGGTTCGCCGGGTTTGGCGGTTTTCCACAGGGCGAAGTCCTGCTGGTTATGTTTTTCCTCATCCTGCTCAACCCGATGTTCGGTATGTTCATCATCAGCTATCCGGCCGGATAGGCGACCATAAGCGGCGAATTTGCCTACATCGAACCATACACCTTTGGGCGTGACGTAAGCGGTGCCGTTTTCGACCAATCCCTGTACCAATTCAATCATTTCCGGAATATGTTCGCTGGCCCGCGGGCGGATGCTGGGGGAGAGTACGCCCAATCGCGCCATATCGCGTTCGTACTCGTCCTGGTAACGCCGGGCCAGCTCCCGCCAGGAAATTCCCAGCTCGCGTGAACGATTGATAATTTTGTCGTCGATGTCGGTGATATTGGAAATAAACGTCACCAGCAAACCCGAATATTCCATGAATCGACGCATGGTGTCAAAGACCACGGCGGGGCGGGCATGTCCGATGTGACAGGAATCATAAACGGTCGGGCCACAGACATACATGCGTATACGCCCCGGCTCAATGCTGGTTAGCGGTTCTTTGGCTCGTTTTTCAGTGGAATAGACATGAATTGGCATTGATTTTTTTCCTTGTTTACTGGTTCATGTTTTACCTCGGGTTATTCTTGGGTCACACATGAATATAATAAATGGTGTATTTTTTGCAAATCAAGAATGTTATAAGAGTGTGTTAATAATTTCGGAGTTGCCTTTTTGAATGTTTCCGATACAAATTGATTTGGTTGATTAATCATTGCCTTGCAAGGTGAAGATTCGTGGGATAAAATGAAAAAGCAATCAACGGACGGGTTGAATCGATTAGCGGGTTGATTGCCTTTCCGAAAATGTAACATGCAGTGCGATTTTCCTCCAAATAGCTGTTTGGTGTTAGGAGGGCGGATTGCCCTGTACGGTTCCGGACTTCTTGCTACGAGGATAGTATATGGGAAAAGTCCCCGTTGAACTGAGAAAAAACATTGCGGACAATATCCGCTCCTGTCGCTGCATCCGCTACCCGATGTGGGGCGGCGCCAAAAAATGCGCCCAGGATTTCGGCGTTTCCCCCCAGCAGTGGTCCCAGTGGGAGCGGGGAGCGCATATGCCCGACGAATTCCGGATGATGGAGTTGGCGACTTTTTTCGGCGTCGACACCGAATATCTGCGTCGCGACAACAAAGGCGCGGTCGCCAATCCGTTTTCCGAACGGCTGTTCCAGATTTCCACCGTCGGCGCCGTGCGCATCGACAATGGAATCGAAATCCCGCTCCGGGTAGAAGTCGAAAGGCTTATCTACCAGGGAAATTGCGAGATCAAAATGGAACGGATATTGTAAACGACAAGCGTATAAGTTCCACCATATTTTCCAGTGTCAATAAAAAGTTGACAATTTTCTCCCTTGCCTTATCAGCGGGAGAGAAAATTGTCAACTTTTTTTATTTTTTATGGTGGTGTTCCCGGGGCTTTTTGCGGATGATCGGGCAAGGCTGTATTATGACAAGCATGGGAGCGAAACATGATCTGGTATAAACGCATCGCGGCGGAATTGCTGGCTCCGCTGGTTGACAAAACCCCCGACGAAGTCGAGGCGCAATTGGTCCGACCCCCGCAGGCGGAAATGGGCGATCTCGGCTTCCCCTGCTTCACTCTCGCCAAA
The DNA here is from genome assembly GCA_031548195.1 of Planctomycetota bacterium. Lineage (GTDB taxonomy): Bacteria > Planctomycetota > SZUA-567 > SZUA-567 > SZUA-567 > JAJBSZ01. Next base: position 57,053 of record JAVBRG010000077.1, read on the forward strand.
ACCTTGAAAAAATCCCCGCCCGCCATCGCCTCCGACCTGGTCGGCAAAATGTCCTTCCCCGATAACGGGGTTTTCACTTCCGCCCGGGCGGTGGGGCCGTACGTCAATTTTGTCCTGAACAGCGCCTACCTGGCCGAAAAAACCGCCGGCGTCGCCATCGCCAATCCCGACGCCTGGGGCCGCTCGAACGAAGGCGACGGCCGCACGGTGATTGTCGAGTATTCCAGTCCGAACATCGCCAAACCCCTGGGCGTCCACCATATCCGCTCGACCATGCTCGGGGCCGCCCTGGCCCGAGTTTACGAGGCCCGGGGCTGGAAGGTGGTGCCGATGAATTATCTCGGCGACTGGGGCATGACTTTCGGACAATTGATGGTCGCCTACAAGGCGAACGAAAAGGAAAGCCCCAATCAGGCGGTGGACGTGCATTCCCTCCTGAAGCTGTATTTGCAATACCACGCCGACGCCGAGGAGGACGAAAACCTGGCGGACGAGGCCCGGCACTGGTTCAAGTTACTCGAGGACGGCGACCCGGAGGCGCTCCGGCTCTGGCGGATTTTCCGCGACGAAAGCATCGTCGCCCTGAAGAAGCTTTACGCGCGGATGAACGTGCATTTCCCCGAAGACGCCTTCAAGGGCGAGGCGTTTTACCTGGACAAGATGGATGCGACCATCGAGCGTCTCCGCGAGAAGTGCCTCCTGAAGGAGTCGGAGGGGGCGCAGGTGGTGGATTTGGAAAAGTTCGACATGCCGCCCTGCCTCATCCTGAAGAAGGACGGCGCGACCATTTACGCCACCCGGGACCTGGCTTCGGCGGAGTACCGCCACGCGCATTACCGTTTCGACAAGGCGCTGTACGTGGTGGCGAACCAGCAGGAGCTGCATTTCCGGCAGGTCTTCAAGGTGCTGGAATTGATGGGTTACGGCTGGGCGAGGAATTGCGAACACGTCAAATTCGGCATGCTCGCCTTCGGGCCGGGGGTTTTCGGCGACAAGCAGGCGACCATGGCGACCAGGAAGGGCCGGGTGATTTTCCTGGAGGAGGTCCTGGACAGGGCGGTGGAGAAGGCGCGGGAACTCATCGAGGAGAACGCCCGTTCGGAGGAGGTGAAGGCGAACGCCGGGAAATTGGCGGAACAGGTGGGGGTTGGCGCGGTGATCTTTTCCGAATTCTGCCAGCGGCGGATGAAGGACGTGGCCTTCACCTGGGAGAAGGCCCTGAACCTGCACGGCGATTCCGGGCCGTATCTCCAGTACACCCACGCGCGGCTGTCGTCGATGCTGAGGATTTACGGAAAGAGTCTCCCGGCCCGGCCGCGCTGGGAATTGATGACCCACCCGGTGGCGAAGAGCCTGTTCATGAAGCTGTCGGAATATCACGACGCCTTGAGGATGTCCGAGGCCGAGAACGAGCCGAGTTTTCTGGCGACATACCTCCTGGAACTGGCCGCCGAGTTCAACCGGCTTTACACCGACAAGGAGAACCATCGTTTCATCTCCGACGACGTGGACCTCACCGCCGCGCGGATGGGCATGGTGGAGGCGTTGCGACTCACTTTGGCGCACGGCCTGGGGATACTGGGTCTGGCGGCGCCGGAGGCGATGTAGTTCGGCAACGCCACCATTGCGGAAGCGGTTCCACCATGGCGGCGTTGAAGTACAGGTTTATACCTTGCGGAGCGGAAGCTATGCGCACGGCAAATAGACCCGGCGGATTCGTAAGCATGGGGACGGCCTTGGGGGCGGCGTTCCTGTACCTACTGTGTTGCGGCCTGGTCCCGGTCCGCGGCGGCGAGACCCCGGCGGGCGGTTCCGGCCCGGTGGCGGCGGCGGAAGACCCTGCCGCGGATTTTGTCGATGCCGATGCCGCCGATGCCGCCGATGGCGATGACGCGAACATTCCCCCCACCCTCCTTCCCCCGACTGCCGTGGACGGCGGCTACGACGTCCTGCCCATGCGTTACAAGGACATGTCGAAGTACGATCAAATCGCCCTGGAGCCTTACCGGGATCGTTACGACAACATGACGGTGGGTGAGAAGGCGAAGGTCTACGCCCAGGCCTTCCAGTTCATGCGTAACCGCCAGCCGCGTTTCGACCCGAAGGTGACCATGGAATTCACCCGTTTCAAGACCGCCTCGAAGTCCAAGAACGCCATCGTTTCCAAGCAGTACATGTACAAGCCGCCGGTTCCCAAAAAGAAAATCAAGAAAAAGCCGGAAGTTACGGAACAACCCGCCGACGCCTTGCTTGGTTCCCTGCCGGGGCCGTGGGAGCACGCCCCGCCGCCCCCGCCCGAGCCGGAACCGGAGGAAGTGGAGGAGGAGGAGCCGGCGACGCCTATGCCGTCCTATCAGGATTACGCCGACGACAACCGCATGGAAAATTTGCGGCAGGGGTGGAATGCCAAGGATGTGCTGCGGGGCAGGAGGAACAGGTGAGGGTGGAGAGTCCGGTTTATGTCGTAATTGGGGCATACAAAACCATCGTCATGACCGAAGTGGTGAATTTACAAGCGGGATACAGGCGAGTGGGGATTTTTTCGCCTACGGAGGTTCTTGAAAATGCCGACTGAACCGAAAGTCATGCGCGAGCTGCACAAAATACGGGAAAAAATCTACGAAGAGACGAAAAATATGACCCCGGAGGAACGGGCTGATTTCATTAACCATCGGGTGGAATCGGAACTTGCGAAAAGAGGCATTAAATTGAAACGTCACCCTGGAAAAACTCCCACCATCACAGTCTGAAAGCGGGCTGTCCTCGGGGCGTTCAGTTGCATATACCAGCTTCGGAAGCGAAATGGTGAAAAAGGGTTTTCATCCTTTCGCTTCATGAACAGTATAGATTTATCCAAAGACAGTCTACCGGAATTGCCGAGAAAACCCACGGGGAGAACTGGCACATGATCGGAAATTTCCTGGAGCTTTGCGAACGCTCCCACCACGGACCGACCCTCGCCAAGGACGATTGGGACATGACCGTCGTCGACGGCACCGCCGAAATGGTCGACAAACACCGCCTCGCCTGGGACAAGCAACAGCTCATCCCCCGGGACGACGAGCTGATGCGCCGCCTGTTCCAGGCCGCCCGGGAGCTCCTTATAAACATCGGCGTCTACAATCTGTCCACCAACCGGGTTATCCGCCTCTCCCCCGACGAAATCGACGCCGGCCTGGAACGGCAAAAGCAGACCCTGGTCATGGGCGAGGGGAAGGACGCCGTCACCCTCCGGCCCCGCCGGCCGGAGGACCGCCGCCGTCCCCTGATTTGGGCCGGCAATCCCGGCTGTCCCACCCCCGAGCACCTGTTTTTCCCCACGGTAAAAAGCTGGTTGCAGGAACACGTCACCGATCTCATCACCTGCGGGTCCCTCGCGACCATTGACGGCATACCCGTGCGCGGCGGCGAAGCGTCGGAAGTGCTGGCGGTGAAGAAGGAACTTCAGCTCCTCCGGCAGGCCCGGCTGGAAACGGGACGTCCCGGCATCGGCATGCTGGCGGCCGAAAGCGCCGTCTCGGAAATCGGCGACCTCGCCGCCGCCGACCAGCAGGGTCTCCGGCCCTGCGACGCCCACCTGGTCGCCATGTTCAACGAACTGATGATTGATCGGGGCAATCTGGTGCGGGCGGCGAATTCCCTCGCCTACGGCATGCGTAACGCTTCCCTGGCCTGCACCATGGTCGGAGGTTTGGGGGGGGACGCCCCCGGCGCGACGGTGGTCATCATGGCCTCGATGCTGGCGGCGAACCTGCTTTGCCTCGCAGACTATCACCTCTGCCACCCCATTCACATCACCTCCGTCGCCACCACCGCCCCCGGCTGCCTCTGGCTGCAAAGCGCCTGCTGTCAATCCTTCGCCCAAAACGCCCCCGCCATCATCGTCTGCGACGTCTATCCGAAAAGCGGCGGCCTGACCCGGGAGCTCCTCTACGAAGCCGCCGCGAACGCGCTTCTCATCACCGTCTCCGGCGGCCACATCGAGGGTTGCGGCGCCGCCGACGGCAATCGGCCCCACGGCACCGGCCTCGAAGTCAGGCTGATGGGCGAGGTCAGTCGCGCCGCGGTTCGTTCCGGCCTGACCCGGGAGCAGGCCAATGGCCTGGTCTTGAATTTACTTGCGAAGTACCAGCACGTCCTCACGGCGCCGGGAGGAAACCCCGGCCGGCCCTTTGACCAATGCTACGACCTGGTCACCCTCCGGCCGGTGGCGGAATGGGAGCGTATGTACGGGGAAGTGAAAGCCGAGTTACGGGAAATGGGCTTGGGTCTATAATCTGTTTGTCTTGTCCGGAGATCTTTATGAACAGCGGCAGCACCGTGCCATTCTTCCGCCGTGGCGACATTGGCGGCATGACCTACATCATCACCAATAATATCGTCAATTACCTCATCGTCACCCTCACCCTTTCCGTGGCCCTGGGCTGGCCGAACGAAATCGTCTACGGCCTGGTCGTGCCCGGCATGTCCATCGGGCTCCTGTGCGGCTGTCTTTATTACGCTTTCATGGGCTACCGGCTGTCGAAGCGGGAAGGCCGCCCCGACGTCACCGCCCTTCCTTCCGGCGTCTCGACCCCGGCGATGTTCGTGATTCTCTTCGGGGTCATCACCCCGCTTCATTACGCCATCGGCGACCCCAAGCTGGAATGGTCGGCGGCGGTGGCGGCGGTGTTTATCGGGGGCTTTGTGGAATTTCTCGGCGGTTTGATTGGACCCTGGATGAAGCGTAACATTCCCCGGGCGGCCCTACTCGGGACCGTGGCCGGCATCGGTTTCATTTGGATGGCGACCCAGGGCATTTTCGACGTCTACGGGGATCCGCTGATCGGTTTGCCGATTCTCCTGGTGGCGATGGTGGGTTTGTTCGGGGGCTACGTGTTTCCCCGGGGGATTCCTCCCCTGGTGGTGGCTATTCTCGGCGGGATCGTCTACGCCCTGATTCTCGGGCGCACCAAGATCGATTTTTCCGGCGTCGGGTTTTATTTCCCCAATCCCGAGACCACCGTTCAGAGTCTCATCAACGGTTTCTCGGTGGTGGTGCCTTATCTGACCGTGGTCATTCCCATTGAAATCTACAATTTCATTGAAACGATGGACAATGTCGAGGGCGCCAATGCCGCCGGCGACAACTACAGCGTGCGGGAGGCCCAGTTTGCCGACGGCATCTGCACCATGATTTCGTCGGTATTTGGCGGCGTGGTTCCGAACACGGTTTGGCTTGGCCACGCCGGGCTGAAGAAGACCGGGGCCGGCATCGGCTACTCGGTGGTTTCCGGCCTGGTCTTGGGGGCGGCGGGGATTTTCGGCCTGTTCTCCTTCCTGAACGGTTTGGTGCCGCCGGCGATTTGCGCCATAACCTTCCTGTGGTGCGCCATTATCATGGTGGCTCAGGCCTTCAAGGACACGCCGCGGAAGCATTACGCTGCCGTGGGGGTGGCGATGGTGCCGCCGGTGGCGGACTACCTTTATACCCAGGTCACTGGCGCGGTGGCATTGGGGGGTGAATGGGCGGGGGCTTTGGACAGCGGCCTTTTGGGTTACGGCGCGAAAATTACCGATGGGCTGCTGCAAAACGGGGTGATGTGGAATGGGGTTCCGGCGGTGAAGGCGGGGGCGATTTTGGTCGGCATCATTCTTGGTACGATGACTGCTTTCATTATTGACAAGCGGCTCGACAAGGCGGGGTTGATTTGTTTGGCGGGGGCGGTTTTGTCGTTGTTTGGGTTTATTCATTATGCGCAGCTGGGGTTTTATCCCACTTCGCCTTTTTTCTTGGCGTATTTGGTTATGGCGGCGTTGTGTTTTCTGCTGCATTCGGGGCGGGACAGTTGGTTCAAGGGGCCGGATGAGTACGAGTATGTTTAGGATAGTTTTAAAAAAATGATCGGTAAAAGGCGGTTCATAAAATCCAGCCGAATGGCTGGATTTTATTGAACCGCCTTTTTTACCGCCTATTTACACTGCCGGCAAACCCCACTAAATCCGCGCCACCCCCGACTCCCGCGCCGCCCCCTTCACCGCCTCCGCCACCGCATCCCTAACCCTCGGGTCAAAAGGCGCCGGAATAATGTAATCGGCGCTAAGATCCTTCTCCGCAATAAGCCCCGCCAAAGCCCGCCCGGCCGCGATTTTCATCGCATCATTGATGTCCGAAGCCCGCACATCCAAAGCGCCACGGAAAATACCGGGGAAGGCAAGAACATTGTTGATCTGATTCGCAAAGTCGCTGCGGCCAGTGCCGACCACCGCCGCACCAGCCTTTTTGGCAAGGTCGGGCATGATTTCCGGAATCGGATTCGCCATGGGGAATAAAATCGGATCCTTCGCCATCGACCTGACCATCTCCTCGGTCAAGGTCCCCGGAGCCGAAACGCCAATGAAAACATCCGCGCCTTTGATCACTTCGGCAATACTGCCCTTTTTCTGCTGCAGGTTCGAAATGGCGGCCATTTCCTGCTTTTCCGAATTGAGCCCGCTGCGGCCCCGGTAAATCGCCCCCTGCCGGTCGCACATCACCACGTCCTTCAGCCCTAGGGCCATCAGGAGCTTGATAATCGCCACCCCGGCCGCGCCGGCGCCACTGGTCACCACGCTGATGCCGTCCAGTTTACGGCCGGTCAATTTCAGGGCGTTCAGAAGCGCCCCCAAGACCACCACCGCAGTGCCGTGCTGATCGTCATGGAAAATCGGAATGTCGCAGCTGGCCTTGAGCTGCCGTTCGATTTCGAAGCAACGCGGCGCCGCGATGTCCTCCAGGTTTATCCCCCCGAAAGATCCGGCAAGGAGCGTCACCACCTTGACGATTTCGTCGACCTCCTTCGAACGCACGCACAAGGGCAGGGCATCCACGCCGCCAAAGGCTTTGAAGAGGACGCACTTCCCTTCCATCACCGGCATGCCGGCCTCGGGGCCGATATCCCCCAAACCCAAAACCGCCGTGCCGTCCGTCACCACCGCCACCGTGTTCCAGCGGCCGGTCAATTCGTAACTTTTATTGATGTCCTTCTGAATCTCCAAACAGGGCTGCGCCACGCCGGGAGTGTAAGCGAGAGACAGATCCTCCTTGGTGGCCACCTGCATCTTCGGGACGATGTCCAGCTTCCCCTTCCATTGATAATGCAATTTCAGCGACTCGGCGGCATAGTCCCTGGCCATGTTTCCCTCCCTGTTCTGTTTAGGAAAAAAGTGGATGCGCCCAAGAAATGTATCACGATTTAGGAAATGAACCGCGCCGCCGCATAATGCTCCGCGACGGAGACCAGGTAAAGAATACCGCAAACAGCAAAAGTTGACAACCCATATCGGGCCGGCCACGTGAAAATTCGCGCTGGCGTTGACGTGGACAATGCCTTATCATTAGGCGCCGTCAGTGACTACCTGCGCCGGCAGTGGCTACCGTTTCTCAGTTTTATCCTGGAGACCCCCGTAATGGAACCAATCCCCGAGCAATTCCGTCCCAGTCCCGACGGCATGAACGTTTCCCCCTTCCACGCCCTGATTAAACATCTCCGCCACCCCGAACTCGGCTGCCCCTGGGACAAATCCCGCACCCTCGCGAGCATGGCCGAATCGCTCGAGGGGGAAGCCCGGGAAGCCGGCGAAGCGCTGCGGAAAGACGACCGCCAGCACCAGTGCGAGGAACTCGGCGACGTCTTCCTTAACGTCATGCTCGCGACCGTAATCGCCGAGGACCAGGGCCGTTTCACCTGGAAGGACGTTATCGAGGGGGTGACCCGAAAACTCGTCCGCCGTCACCCCCACGTCTTCGGGGACCAAAAAGCCGAGAGTCCCGAGGAAGCCGTAAAAATGTTCAATGCCGCGAAGGCGGCGGAAAAGAAACCCGGCATCGGCGCGGTCCCGCCCGCCCCGGCCCCGGCGGTTCAAGCGTATCCGGCGGCAAGCGTAAGCCCGAGCGCAGTTCCCCCGCCCGCTCCCAAAACGCCCCCGGCGCCGTCTTCCGCCGGCGCTTCCGCCCTGGGTTCCGGCGCCGTTCCCACCCGGCCCACCGGCCGCGAAAACCTCAGCGACCGCGCGGCGGAAATGCTCGACGGCTGGCCCAATTTCTGCGGCGACGAACCGCATCTCGACCTCGCGGTGCGCCAGCCGGGGCCTTTCTACCTGAACGACGGCGGCATAGATTTCGCCGGGGTCAATTCCGCCTGGGGTATCGCCCTCCACATGCAGCAGCCCCTCATCCCCGCCGGGGGGGACGATCTGAAAAGCGCCGCCATCATCTCGAACCTCAAATACATGATGGACCACCAGGGTATCGGCGACAATCATAATGCCGGCGTCTTCCATTGGTGCTACAAACGAATTGGCGAACTGGTGCCGGAACTGGTCAATCAGGGGAAAAACCCCCGGGTCATGCTCGACTACGCCGGCTGCCTCCTCTACGGCCTGCCGCAAATGGGCCTTTGGGACGTCCTGGACACCCTCCGCACCGTCACCTCCGGCGGCGACAACCGTTATCGCCGGAACGTCGAGTGGCTGGCCTGCACCTGGGGCCACGCGGTGGCCCCCTCGACCCCGGTGCAGGATTTCCGTCTCCAGGTCAAGGCCTGGCAGCACCACTTCGGCGCCATCTTCGGCTGGGACGCCCTGGCCCGGGTCCGCGGTTTCAGCCCCGCCGAAATGGCCCTCCCGAATCACCCCGACGTCGCCTACGAATACGTAAAAACCCTTCGCGACTGCGGCCTCGAATGGGTGATGATCCAGGAACATTCGATAGAACAGGAGGACGGCCGCGGCATTTCCCGGCCCTACGTTCCCCACCGCCTGGTCGCCAAAAACCAGAAGGGCGAGGAAGTGTCGATTATCGCCCTGATTAAGACCCAGGGCTCCGACACCAAACTGGTCGCCCAGATGCAGCCCCTTTACGAAGCGCGTTCGAAAGGCCGCGAAAACCTGGCCGGAAAGTCACTTCCCCCTTACGTTGTGCAAATCGGCGACGGCGAAAACGGCGGGGTGATGATGAACGAATTCCCCGGCATGTTTCGCCAAGCCATGTCGGAAGCCAGCGGCTCCCAGACCCCGGCCATGAACGGCACGGAATACCTCGAACAGCTTCGTAACGCCGGATTCCGCGACGCCGATTTCCCCGTCTGCCGTCCGGCCTGGAGCAAGTTCCTTTTTGATCATTTCACCCCCGGGCAAAACCTGGACGCCGCCATCGCCGAGTGTAAACGTGCCGACGGCCGCTTCAATATGGAAGGTGGGTCCTGGACCAACAATATTTCCTGGACCCAGGGCTACGAGAACGTTCTGGGCCCAATGGAAAAGGCGAGCGCCCTGTTTGCCGAAAAGACCCGGGGCATACCCACCTCCGATATCCGTTACCGTAAAGCCCTGTTTCACCTATTGTGTTCACAAACCAGCTGTTACCGTTACTGGGGGCAGGGCATTTTCACCGATTACGGCGCGGAAATCTGCCGGCGGGCGATTGACATTTTGACCTATGATTTTTAAAATTCACCATTTCAATCAGGCGACGGTAAAAAAAAGGTTCCCCGCGCGTGAACGCCGGTACAACCCATAATGAAAAGCGTTGCCGTTCGCGAGGGCAAAGCTTTTGCGGTTGGCATTGGCAGTGGGGCAGCTCTAAAAACAGCATTTTTAGAGCTGCCCCGTACCCGTTCGGAAGCCCGGTTGCACGGGGTCCGGGGGGCTTTTCTTAAGGCGCGCAAGTGCAATTTAACCGGTCAAGGGGAATGGCGGGTGGTAAGGCCTCCTATTGTCGCGCCGGGGTTGCCCTGACCAGGCAGCCCCAAAAAATCACCCTCCGGGCTTCGGGAAGGATCCGCCGGGCTTCCGTTCCTTGATTCTTTTGAGGAGCGGGGTCGTTTATACCCTGGAATTACTATACCGGTATGTCATATCCGCCTTCTGTATATCAAGACGGGACTTTTGCAAAATCACCATTCAAACCACCGAATGGCGATTTTGTAAAATTGAAAACCTTTTAAAATTCAGGGAAAAATGATTTTTACAAAGTGGCGATTGGCGGTTAAATCGCCACTTTGCAAAACTTCAGTCAAAACGGGAAATAATGAAGAAACCGAAAAAGCTCACCGACAAGCAGAAACTCCGCGCCTATTTCACCGCCGCCGCGGAGGGTTCCCGCACCGCACCGCCCCTCTGCCGCCATTTCGGGGATTGCGGCGGCTGTGAGTTTCAGGACATTCCCTACGAAACGCAATTAGCTTTGAAAAAGGGGGCTTTCCAATTTATCGCCGACGCGGTAAGCGGCGAATTCAAGGAACGGGCGGCCGACCAACCGGAAGGCGACGGCGGCGTCAAGGCGGAGCGTCTGGAAAAACTCCTCGCCGGCATCACGCCGGAGCTTGTCCCCAGCCCCAAACCCTACGGTTACCGCCAGCGGATGGACTACGTCTTCGCCTTCGACAAAATGGGCCTGCGGCGGGTGAACCGGAACCGCCAGGTCGTCCAGCTGGAGGAATGCCCGCTCCTGGGGGAAGAGGTGTTCGGGGTGGTGCGCCGGGCCCGGGATCTGGCGGTCGAGGCCGGGCTCGCCAGTTACGACTTCATGCGGCACGTCGGGGAACTCCGCTATTTCGTGGTGCGGCGCTCCCGTAACGGCCAGGTGCTTCTGTCCCTGGTGACCAAAACGGAAGCGGCTGAAGGGCAGGTTTTGGACGTGCTCCGGCGGCTTCTCGACGCGGGTTTGATCACCAGCGGCAATTGGCTGCTGGCCCCGGGTTTGGGTGACGTCTCGTTCGGGGAAATCCGCGCCATGGTGGGGGCGGCGGCGATAGTCGAGGAAATGAACGGCCTCGCCTTGCGGATTGGCCCCAACACTTTTTTTCAGGCGAATCCGGCCGTGGCGGAAAAAGCCTACCAGGCGCTCCGGGATTTCGCGGCCGGTTGCGGCCGCGCCTTCGACCTCTATTCCGGCGTCGGCTGCATAGCCGCCCATATCGCCTCCGGCCCGGCGGCGGCGGCGGTGACGGCGGTGGAGAATGTCCCCGAGAACGTGGCCTTGGCAAAAGTCAATTTTCAGGTAAACGGACTGGAAAAAAAGGTGGAATTGCGGATTGACGATTCCGCCGTTTTTCTGCAACGTGGGGCGGATGGCGAAGTAAAACCCGGCGGAGACCCCGCCGATAATACCGACCCGCAGTTAAACGCTTCCGACGCAGTTCCGGGCCTGGTGGTGGTTAATCCGCCCCGTCCCGGAGTGGGCGATGCGGGCATGGCGAGGATCAATTTGCTTGCTCCAAAACGTATCGCATATTTGTCCTGCAATCCCTTTACCTTGCTCCGCGATTTGGCGAATTTGCCCAATTATTCCTTGCGTTCTTTGACATTATATGACATGTTTCCGCAAACCCGTCATTTCGAGTGCCTGGCCTTGCTGGAAAGATAAGCCGCCAGCCGGTCCGATTATCCGGCCGGTGGCGGTAATAATCACATAAGGGGGAGAAACACTTGTCCACCTCGCCTACGCCGCGGTCATTTTACCGGCGGAAAATCAATTTGCTCCTGTTCGCCTGCCTCGCTTTCGCCCCACTGGCCCTGCTGTCGGGTTGCGGCCGCAAACCCGCCCCGCCGCCGCCGCCGGACGGCATCAGCCGTTTCGTCGACGGTACCCCGCTCCAGGTCGGGGACATCATTCTCGGCCGCAGCTATGGCCTGTTCGGCGCCATGTTCGCCAATCATTCCCTGGAGGACAAGAGCGGCAAATTCTCGCACGGCGCCATGGTCTACCGTGACGACACCGGCCGGCTGATGATGCTTAACTTCCGCCCCACCGGCATGGAGACCTGCACGCCGGAGGAGTACTTCACCCGCTATTACCGGCTGGCCCTGCTTCGCCGTCACGCCGGCTTCGCCCAGGCGAAGGCGCCCGCCTATGTGGGTTGCCGCGCCGGCGTCACCGGCGAGGAAGCCCTCTCGGTGACCGCCATGTATTGGCTGGCCAAAAACAAAGAGAAAAAAGTCCCGGCCGATTTCGACCTGGATCACGACGAACACAGCGCCATGTTCTGCCTGGAACTGACCAGCACCGTCTACCGCGATTGCGGCCTCCCCGATCCCTTCCATTTTGCCCGTAAAACGGCGAATTATCCCCTACTCATCAAGGGGAACAAAATGTTCAAGACGGACGTCGTCGAATTGCGCAGCCCCAGTTCCGTCCTGACGAACCCCGACTTCACCCTGATTCACGAGTGGCTCCGTCCCGAGTTCGATCTACGGGAGGAGGCGCTTAACGAGGAATTGATGAACATCGTGGTGAGTGATCTCGAGAACGGTCTTGAGCCGATGCGGCCGCGTTTCGGCGGCCGTCTGAAATTGCGGCAGCTCTTCGCCGTCTATCATTTTGTCACCCGGGTCATGTTCTGGAAGCCGAGTCAGGAATTGCCGCCGAAATTGGATGCCGAGGTCATCGACAACGGGTATATGCTTTACACTTATCTCTCCGGCGCGAAGGCGATTTGTCGCGAGCGGATGGCGGTGGAGACGACTTTGGTCGATGCTTCGTCTCCGGATCCGGGGCCGACCATGGAGTATGTGCGGGGGATGGCTAGGGAGGAGTGTGCCAAGCGGCGGGATTATTTCCTGAATCCGCGTGGGCGTTGTGTGGTGGCGCCGAAATTGCCTAGACCGGCCGAGACGGCGGAGAAATGCGGGACGGTGAAAGCGGCTTCCATTTGTAAGTGAATAACTGGACTTTTGCAAAATCACCATTCAAACCGCCGAATGGCGATTTTGTAAAATCAAAAACCCTTGAAATTCGGGCAAAAACGATTTTTGCAAAGTGGCGATTGGCGGTTTAATCGCCACTTTGCAAAAGTTCAGTGAATAAGAGGGCCGCCCATGAAAATGGTCATACTGGACGCATATTCCCTCAATCCAGGCGATCTGTCCTGGAACGAACTGGCCGGCCTGGGCGAATTGACCTGCCACGATTTCACCCCGCCGGAAGCAGTCGCCCCACGTTGCCGCGACGCCGACATGATCTTCACCAATAATATCGGCCTCACCGCCGAAACTATCGCGGCCTGCCCCAAACTCCGTTATATCGGCCTCTTCGCCACCGGCTTCAATCACGTCGACGTCGCCGCCGCACGCCGGAGAAACATCCCCGTAACCAATGTCCCCGACTACAGCACCATGGCGGTGGCGCAACATGTCATGGCGCTACTCCTGGAAATAACCAATCGGGTCGGGCACTTCGACCAGGCGCTCCGGGCCGGCCGCTGGACCAATCTCGGCGACCGCGCCTTGTGGGATTACCCGCTGATCGAACTCGCCGACCTGACCCTGGGCGTGGTGGGCTATGGCCGCATCGGCGCCGCCGTCGGCACGATGGCCCTGGGAATGGGAATGCGGGTCGTCGCCAATCGCACCCGCCGGGATATCCCGCCGGAAGACCCCCGCATCACCTACGCCGACCTGGACGACCTGTACGCCCGCTCCGACGTCATTTCCCTGCACGTCCCCGCCAGCCCCGCCACGATCGGGATGCTTGACTCCGCCGCCATCGCCAAAATGAAACCGGGAGTGATTATCATCAACGCCGGCCGGGGCCAATTAGTGGTGGAGGAGGACCTCGCCCAAGCCCTGGCGTCGGGCCGGGTCTACGCCTACGGGGCGGATGTGACCGCGGTGGAACCAGTGCGGATGGACAATCCCCTGTTGTCGGCGCCGAATTGTTATTTGACCCCCCACTTGGCGTGGGTGCCGAGGGCGACCCGGCGGCGGCTGTTAAGGGTGGTGGCGGAAAATGCGGCGGCGTTCCTCAAGGGAACGCCGGTGAATGTGGTGAACTGAAGTTATTGGTAAAAATAATTCGGACAAGACTTAATCAAGCCATTTCCGCCGGCTTGCTCCGAATCCGTTTGGCATAGAGATCGAATGCGACGGCGAGAATCAGCACCAGGCCCTGGACCACCCGCTGGACATAATCGCTGAGGCCGATGATAATCATGCCGTTCGCCAAAACGCCCATAATCAGGACCCCGGCGATCACCCCGGTGATTTTCCCCTCACCGCCGGTGATGCTGACCCCCCCTAGAACCACCGCCGTGATGATGTCCATTTCGTAGCTGGTCCCGGCCTTAGGAGTGCCGCTGTTGGTTCGGGACAGGAGGACAATGCCGGCCACGGCGCAGCAAAGGGCGCTCACGATATAGGCGAAGTATTTGGTCTTCACCACATCCGTGCCGGACAGCCGCGCCGCCTCTTCGTTACCGCCCAGGCCGTAGAGGTAACGGCCCATCCGGCTTTCGTTAAGCAGGATGTAAATCAGGACGAAGGTGAAGGCCATGACAATGACCGGTATGGGGACCCGCCAAAGTTGCCCCTGCCCAATCACCGCGAAGCCGTCGGGGAAGCCGAACACCGGCTTGCCGTCGGTAAGAAGATACGCCCCGCCGCGAATCGAGGTCATGGTGGCCAGGGTGGCAATCATCGGCGGCAGCCGCAAACGGGTGATGACAAAACCGTTGATGAGGCCGATCGCCACCCCGGTGGCCAGCCCGGCCGCCAGTCCCAGGGGTATCCCGAGGCCGAGACCTTTACCAGGGGATATGAAGATGGCGGTGACGACGCCGACCATCCCGATGGCGGCGCCGGAGGACAGGTCGATGCCGCCGGTGATGATGACGCAGGTCATGCCCGCCGCGGCGATCCCCACCACCGACACCTGCCGCAGGATGTTGAAGAAATTGTCGCTCGACATGAACGCCCGGGGTTTCAGCAGGGCGAAGAGGATCAACAACGCCACCAGCACCAGGTAGATTCCATAGTTGATGAGCAGTTCGGTAAGGTTGAATTTCTTCCGCACGGAAGGTGCCTTTCGCTGCAAGGGTGACGTTGGGTCGCGGGAAACCAGGCCGGGCGATCGGTGGTTTGCTCTCAAAGCGAAGCCAATTCCAAAATCCTCTCCTGGGTCGCAGCGGCCGCCTCGAGTTCACCGGTGATCCGACCCTCGCGCATGACGGCGATCCGGTCGCTCATGGCCAGAAGCTCGGGCATTTCCGAGGAGATCATGATGATGGAAAGTCCGTCCGCCGAGAGGGAGCGCATGAGCTTGTAAATTTCCTGCTTCGCCCCCACGTCGATGCCCCGGGTCGGCTCGTCGAAAATGAGCACGCTGCACCAGGTGGCCATCCATTTGGCCAGAACGACCTTCTGCTGGTTTCCACCGGACAGATTTTTCACCAACTGGATGTCGGAGGGGGTTTTGATTTGCAGCTTGGCGATGAAGTCCCGGACGATTTGCCTCTCCGCCTTTTTATTGACCAGGCCGGCGCGGCTGATGGCGGAGAGGCTGGCGTAGGTGATGTTCTCGCGTATCGAGAGACCCAGAAGCACCCCCTGCCGCTTGCGGTCCTCGGGGATGAGCCCGATGCCGTGGCGGATGGCCTCCTTCGGCGAACGCAAAGCCAGGCGTCGACCGTTCAGGTAGACTTCGCCGGCGTCAAGGGGATCGGCCCCAAAAACGGCCCGCGCCGTTTCGGTGCGCCCGGCCCCGACCAAACCGCCCAGTCCGAGAATCTCCCCCTTCCGCAGCTGGAAGGAGACATTATTGATGGAAGCGTTACGGAGGTTGCGGGCCTCCAGCACCACTTCCCCGACCGGCGTGGTGCGCGGGGGGAAACTGCCCGCCAGATCCCGCCCGACCATGAGGCCGATGAGGCTGCGCTTGTCCGTTTCCGCCACCGGCAGGGTCGCGATGTATTTGCCGTCCCGCATGACCGAGACCCGGTCGGCGATGGTGAAAATTTCCTCCAGGCGGTGCGAGATGTAGAGGATGGTCACCCCCTTCGCCTTCAGCCGCCGGATAATCTGGAACATGGCCTCGATCTCCCGCCCGGTCAGGGGGGCGGAAGGCTCGTCCAAAATCAGGAAGCGCACGTTCCGGGACACGCTCTTGGCGATTTCGACCACCTGCTGATAGGCGACGGCTAGATCCTTGACCCGGGTTCGCGGATTGAAAGCCATGCCCAGTTCGGCGAGAATCTCCGCCGCTTCACGGTTCATGCCCTCCTTGTCGAGAAACATCCCCTTCCTCCGCTCCCGGCCGTAGAAGATGTTTTCGGCTACCGACAAAAAGGGAATGAGGTTGAACTCCTGGTAAACCGCGCAAATCCCCTGTTCGATGGCCTGGGTGGGGGTGAAGCGGGCATGGCTCACCCCCTCGTAGACCATGGTTCCCGAGGTGGGCTCGATGCAGCCGGTGACGCACTTAATCAGGGTGGATTTGCCGGCGCCGTTTTCGCCGACCAAGGCGTGGACCTCGCCCGGCCGGAAAGCCAGGGACAGCTTGTCCAGGGCGAGCACCCCCGGATAAAGCTTGGTTAGATCATGCAATTCCAGTATGGCATTTTCCTGCCCGCTCATGACGTCCTCTGTGCGCTCTGAATATAGCCCGGTAACAAAGTCCATTTGCCCGCCGCAATTCACCTGCGGTGGGTCAAGGCCCGGCTCGCAACCGGCGCGGGGCGGCTGCTCTCCATCCGGTGATTGCCCGACACCAGGCCCACCAAACGGGAGACGATGTGGTCCAGGGCGCCCGAGTGCGAACCCAGTTCCTGCGCCGCTTCGCTGGATTGCCCGGCCAGGGCGGTGTTCCGCTGGGTCGCCTTGTCAATCTGGGCCATCGCGGTGTTCACCTGATCCACCCCGTGCGCCTGTTCGTTCGAGGCGGCGGCGATTTCCCCGATTACCTTGTCCACCTTCAATGACCCTTCCTCAATCCCCTTGAAAACCGTCTCCAGTTCGCCGGCGATGGCGCTGCCGTTCCTGACGCTCTCGACCGTCCCCTGGATGAGTTCGGTGGTGTCGCGGGCGGCCTGGGCGGAACGCTGGGAGAGGTTTCTCACTTCATCGGCGACCACCGCGAAACCTTTGCCGGCTTCGCCGGCCCGGGCGGCCTCGACGGCGGCGTTCAGGGCGAGAAGATTGGTCTGGAAGGCGATTTCCTCGATGGTTTTGACAATCTGGCTGACCTTGGCGGTTTTGTCGTTGATGTCACCCATGGCCACGGACATGCGGTTCATGCAGTCGGCGCATTTTTCCACCCGGCTGGCGGTGTCGCGGGTGATCTCGTTGGTGCGGCTGGCGTTTTCTGAATTCTGCCGGGTCATGGAAGCCATTTGTTCGAGGGCGGTGGAGGTTTGCCCCAGGTGCGAGGCCTGGTTCGCGGAGCCTTCCGCCAATTCCCGGTTCGCATCGCCGATGCGTTCGGAGGCGTGGGAGACTTCGTTCGAAATCTGGTCCAATTCCCCGGTCAAGCCGTCCAGGGGACCGATGACGCTTTTGGCGATGTAATAGACCAGGAGAATCAGGAGGAGCAGGGCGACGACCCCCAGGATGATGGTGTTGTTGCGTAGGGACAGGGCCTCGGCGTAAACCACCTTGTCGGGGAAAACCGCCCCGAGCGCCCAGGCGGTCTTGGCCTTCTCGAACCGCACCGGGGTCAGGGTGACGTAGGCGCGTTCCTTCACGCCCTTGGTTCCGGCGGCGACCCGCCATTGGTTGGCTTTCTGGGCGTTTTTCACCGCCGGCATCAGGTCGCCGGAGCCGATGTCGGCGAGGGTTTTGCCGATAAGGGTAAGATCGGGGTGGGCCATGACCATGCCTTCGGCCGAGACGAGGAAGGCGTAGCCGCTGCCCATGGGCTTGATTTCGGCCAGGTCGCGGCTGAGGTTTTCCAATATGATGTCGGCGCCGGCCATGCCGACGGCGCCGCCGGGGCCCATGATGGGA
The DNA here is from genome assembly GCA_031548195.1 of Planctomycetota bacterium. Lineage (GTDB taxonomy): Bacteria > Planctomycetota > SZUA-567 > SZUA-567 > SZUA-567 > JAJBSZ01. The sequence continues at coordinate 74,789 of JAVBRG010000077.1, forward strand.
ATGCAGAAGGTGGTTTCGAGGACGCTGGTTTTCACCCCGTTTTTCACGATGTCGAAGGTGTAGGGCTCAAGCACCTCGGGTTTTTTGGAGTCGATGCATTTACGGTAATAGTCCTTGTTGTCGTAGCCGGGAGAGGGCGCTTTGACGTTGATTTTGTTCGGATCGTTCAGGTCGCGTTCCACCGTCACGGCGTAGCGGCCCGACTCGCCCCACAGCCCCTGGTTGACGAACTCCCGGTCCCGGCCGTCGAAGCCGTCGGGTTGGAACATGCAGTAGATGTTGAAGAGACCGGGATTTTTCCGCATGTAGTGGCTCTGGATTTCCTTCAACTGTTCGCGGTCGATTTTCCCGCCGGAGTTGAGCATCGCTTCGGCGGTGTTGGTGAAGCCTTCCAGGGCCGCGAACAGCTGGCGCATTTTTCCGGCGGTGTCGGATTCGATACGGTCGGTCAGTTCGTCGGCGTATTCGGTGGCGTTTTGCCGGGTGGTGTCCTGCACCCGGCTGTTGACATACGCGACCAGGACCGCCAAGACGATAAAAACACCGGCGCCAATGAGGATCATCATGCGTTTGGCCAGTCCCATATTCCTAAACATACCCCCTCCCTTTCGCGGAAAGCGAACCACGGCAGCCAGACAATTATCCGTTAAAAACGATTGGTGGTACGGATTATAACTGTGGCAGGCGGGAAGTAAACATTAATCTGCTCGAGTCATACCATGTCAGGTTGGAAACGAGGGGGGGACTATCCAGTTTGCATCGAGCGGCAGCGGCACGAATTCTCATGCCGCCGCCGTCGTCGAGTATGTTGCTTGTGCTGCATCATAGAGCACACCGCCCTGATAAAAACCTACCCCATAGGCGCCATGCGTTCCGACAACATGCCTTCCAGATCCTCCTCGAAAAAGAACTCCTCCTCGCCGAAAGCCGGCCTGAGGTCGTTCAGCCAGGTCGCGTTTTTGTCGTAGCGGGCGAAGAAGGGCCGCTCCACCCATTCCGAATTCCTCCCCTGGATGAAGTTCAGGACAAACACCTTCTCGCCCTGGATCTCCGTCACCCCGATGATCTGCACTTTCCCCGGTTTCGCGCTCATCACCGGGCCCCGCACCGTCCGGCACAGGCCGCTCATGCGCTGGTAGGCTTCGCGGAAGATCTGCCAGCAACGCCGCAGCGGCAGGGCGAAGAAGTGCTTCGCGCCGGTGTCCCGTTCCACGAACATGTAATAGGGAATCAGGTTCAGGTTCAATTGTTCCCGCCACATCCGGTTCCAGATGCGGGGGGAGTCGTTGATGTGGCGCAGAACCGGGGATTGGGTGCGGATTTGCGCGCCGGTCGCCTGGATGCGGCGGATGGCGTTTTGCGCGGCCGGGGTGGAGAATTCGACCGGATGGTTGAAGTGGGCCATGATGGCGAGATTGCGGCCGGACTTGACGATGCGTTCGAAAAGGCGGATGAGATCGTCCGAATCCGGGTCGGAAAGATAGCGGTAGGGCCAGTAGGTGAGGGATTTCGTGCCGATGCGGATGGTGGCGAGATTGGGGAGGTCGTCACTGAGAAACGGCGCGAGGTAGTCGGAGAGGAGCCGGGCGCTCATGATCATCGGGTCGCCGCCGGTCAGGAGCAGGTCGGTCACTTTCGGGTGGATTTTTATATACTCGGCCACGGGGACGCTTTCCCGGGCGCTGAATTTCGAATTGACCAGGCCGCTGAATTGGGGCCAGCGGAAGCAGAAGGTGCAGTAGGCGTGGCAGGTCTGCCCGGCTTGCGGAAAGAGCAGGACCGTCTCGCGGTATTTATGCTGCACTCCGTGCAGGCGTTTCCCGTTCAGGTAGGGGACGTTAGCCGATTGGCCCGAGGGGTCGGGGTTGAGTTTTTGCTGGATGGCTTTGACACTGGTGCGGATTTCTTCCGGAGGGTGTTCCATGACCGCGATGAGATGTTTATAATGATTGACTTTCAGGAGTTCGCGACGGGGGAAAGTCAGGGTATAAATGGGGTCGTCGGGGATGTTATCCCAATCGATCAATTCGTTCACGACATAATTGTTGGTTTTGAAGGGAACGACTTGGGCGGTGGTTTCGATTTCCAGCAAGCGCTTTTCCGGCCAATCCCTCAATTGGGGGATGTCGCGGAAATTGTGGGTGCTGTACGCCTGGTAGGCCGGTTTGACTGTCGGCATGGAGCGACTCCTTTCGAATGGTCGGGGTTTGGTCGATTGGCTTCCTTTCCTGTTGGATGGCCGGTTGCTGGGTGATACTTTGCGAATGGTTCCCGGGTGTTTTTCCACAGTTAAAACATTAACACATTTTGTCTGTTTTACGGGACGCTATTTGCTTTCACCGTTAACATTATACCATAAATATGCCTCAAAGGCAATCCGGTTATGGCAAAGTTTTTGTAAGCGGAACAATTTTATTTGCGTTTTATGCCCCTGCCCATGACAAATAAATATTGGTCGCGGTATATACCGAACGTCTATTGGAATTGTGAAAATGTATATCATCGTGTCAGACGAGGAAGCGAGGGCGGAAATCACTTTTTCAGCCGGCGGCTAGGCAGAAAAAGTTATTTCCGACCGAGCTGACGAAGTATGACTCGA
>JAVBRG010000029.1:0-25159 GCA_031548195.1 Planctomycetota bacterium
TCTCGTCCCGTCATACTTCGTCAGCTCAGTCGGAAATAACTTTTTATGCCTAGCCGCCGGCCTAAAAAGTGATTTCCGCCTTCGCTTCCTCGTCTGACAGGACGATACACATTTTCACAATTCCAATACGCGTTCGGTATACCTCGCCGACATCGCCAAAAAAAACAGTATAGCCACCCGCAACCGCACACTTCACATCTTCACCAGGTATTTCGCATGGGCAATCCGCACCCAAAAAATCAAAGTTTCGCCAGCCGCCGGCATAAAGAGCATTAAGGAGGAACGCCGCTCGTTGTGCCGGCAATTTGAGTTGGCGCGGGCTATCCGTGATGGCGCACACCTTTCTCGTGTACAGGCTGAGGAAAAGAGGATTTACACCTTTCTGCATAACGGATTCCACATGCTTCGTGGCATGGATGTACGCTTGTCATGTGTTTCGCGGTGCGATGCTTGCGGAATTATCAAAGCAGTGAATCAAATGGGGCGATCCGAATACGCTAAGGAGTGCGCCTATTTCATGTTGCGGACGCAAGGCAATCTATCCATGCGTTCGGAGTATGACTTTTCGGAAGCGGTCAGTAATTTTCGCGAAAGTGCGGATCCGGCCCTTTGTGCCTGGGTTAAACAACGTTTTTTACGCGCCGAAGCGGTTATTAAAGCGGTGCAGGGATTGGCCATGCCAAAGCCGACGGAGGCTGTGGAGGTGCGGGATAAAGTGGTCGCCCAAGTAGCAGCCGAATCCATATCATCGTCGATTGACGACTTGATTGATTCGACCTGGCGTAAGATGGCAACCCTGGACGGTTCCTTTTTGCGACTTTTGTGAAGATAATTACGCCTTTTTTTGTGCCGGCAATTTTTGATTGCCCTTTAACCCTAACGCATTCCGGTGTTTATCGAATAGTTCAAACACTTCCCGATAAATAGTAGCGAGTTGTTTTGGGGGTAGCTTCCCCTGCATGACCTCGACGATAAAAGTCTGCGAAATCTGGGTGAGCGCGGCGGATGCTTCGATTAGTTGCAGAATTTCTGGGCTTATTTCACCACCTCCCGTTTTAATGACGGGAGGTTTTTCTGTTTGGGAGCTCTCCCGATATACTGTGTACATATGCTGATTCACGGCGGTTTTCTATGAATTGAGTTCTATTGAAACACCTATGTTCTACTGAAAAACCATAGAATTTTGATTCGAAAGTGGCCTTTGGTGGTGGTTTTTTTACAACAGTTTATCTGGAGAGCACCCCTCGCCGGAATCCAGGCCGATAGACAATTGCTACAGTGGCGTTTACTCCTTGTCTTACGGATGGGTAAGCTCCGACACTCATAGGGAGTTTAGTGGAACCACCCAGCGAGGGTTTATCGGCCTGGATTCCGGCGAGTTACGCTTCCCCCCGGTTCATGTTTATGGCGCCGGAATGACGTGTGGGGTGGTGTCCAGGGTAACAGGATGCGGATTGACGTGACAAAGTTGAGATGCTCCCCGGGCCAACCTTCGCAACGGTGGAATCGTTGCTTGACAATGTACTAAAAATTGGTACACTAATGCGAGGATGGAATATGGAGCAGCTCTGAAAATGCTATTTTTGAAGGTGCCCTATGGCTGGCAAGAAATGGAAGGTGGCGGTCACAGGCAAGGCGAAGAAGAATTTGGCGGTATTGCCGCACGTGGTTCGTGAAGCGCTGGCATCGCTCATGTCCGAAATCGAAATCAAAGGACCGATACGGGGCGACTGGCCGAATTACGGAAAGCTGGGCGTCAGGCGCCACCACTGCCATTTAAAAAAAGGCAAACCGACTTACGTCGCGGTTTGGGAAGAATTCGGAGCCGGCATTCGCATTGTGGAGATAACTTATGCGGGAACCCATGGCAAAGCCCCATACTGAAAGGGTGTTGACTTTTGTCGGGCCGAAAAACATGGCACGACGGGCTATCAAAGAAATGCAGGATTTAGGCTTCAAGGAAGTAGATGAAGGCGGCGATGACACCGAGGCTACACCCTGGCGTGAGCTTCCTTATTACGACGATCCCGAGAAATTGCCCGGCATGTGCCTCTCCGGCGCGCGTTACCGCGAAGACCTGACCCAGGTGCAATTAGCCACCTTGACCGGCATACCCCGCCGCCACATTTCGGAAATGGAAAACGCCAAACGCCCCATCGGCAGGGCCAACGCGAAAAAATTGGCCGCCGCACTGAATATCGATGCGCGCATTTTGTTGAAAGTCTGAATCCGAAGCAGTTCCGAAAAAAAGCATTTTTGACAGTCCGGTAACAAAGACCATTGCCGCCCTCCGACAAATAAGGTCGCCTATTCATGTCCACCTTGCTCGTCAACGAAATTTTCCATTCCATCCAGGGCGAATCCACCTTCGCCGGCCTGCCCTGCTCCTTCATCCGCCTGGCCGGCTGCAACCTCCACTGCGCCTGGTGCGACACCACCTACGCCATGGAGGAACAGCCCCGCGAACTCCCCCTGAACATCATCCTCGCCGCCATCGCCCCGCATAAAACCAAACTGGCGGAAATCACCGGCGGCGAACCGCTCCTCCAACCGAATACGCCACGCCTGGCGCAAATGCTCCTCGACCACGGCTACACGGTTTTAATCGAAACGAACGGCTCATTGGACCTGTCCCCCCTGCCCGCCGCCGTACACAAAATCATGGACCTGAAAGCGCCCTCCTCCGGCATGACCCCGATGATGCGGATGGAGAACTTTGCCCAGCTGCGGCATGGCGACGAAATTAAAGTCGTAATCGCCGACCGGCTGGATTATGATTGGATCAAGACAATAATGAAGTCGGGGGATTATCCGGCACGGGAAGTGGCAACCCTTTTGTCTCCGGCCCAGGGCCGCTTGACGGCGGCGGAACTGGCGGGCTGGATTCTCGAGGACAAGCTGCCGGTCCGCTTGAATTTGCAACTTCACAAGATCATTTGGCCGGATCAGGACAGAGGGGTGTAGGGGCACAATCGTCCAGAGAGAGGTCGCGGTCATGAGCGGCAAAAAGAAACCGGTCCGGGAGCCGGAAAAGGACAGCCGGTACGAAAACCTCTGCCGGCGTTGCGGCGTCTGCTGTTTTCAGAAAGTGCGCTCGGGGGATGAAGTGATTATCACCGACGTCCCCTGCGAATTCCTGGACCCGGCGACCATGCTCTGCACAGTCTATCCGGAGCGCTTCGAAAAACAGCCCCTGTGCACCAGCGCCCGGGCCTCGGTGGCGATGCAATGTCTCCCCGGCACCTGCCCCTACACCGGCGGCAACGCCGATTATCAGGAACCCATTTTTCTCAAGGACCATCCGGAATTCGAAGAGGCGGTGAACGAGATTTTTCCGGAACGGAAGAAAAAGTGACATGCGTAAAATATTCTTCATAACCTTCGGCTGCCAGATGAACAAACTCGACTCGGACCTGGCCGCGGAAACGGTCGCCGACGCCGGACACACCCTGGTGGAAAACGAGGCCAAGGCCGACACCATCATCTTCAATACCTGCGCGGTACGGGACCATGCGGAACAACGCGTCCTGTCCCGTTTGGCCCAGCTCAAGGCGCGGCGCCTGGCCGAACCGCACCTGCGTATCGGCATCATGGGCTGTTTCTCTGAACGCGAAGGCGAAAAGCTGCTGGAAAAACTGCCGCAACTCGACTTCGCCCTCGGCACCCGGCAGTTCCCCAAACTCGCCGAAGTCCTCGACGCCATCGACATCAATCCGCATAAAGTCGGCATCTTCAGCGGCTCCGGCGGCGACCGGCCCGGCATCGGCCCCCCCCACTCCCGCCAGCGTCACCAGGGGATCCACGGCTACGTGGCGGTGATGCGCGGCTGCGACAACTACTGCTCCTACTGCGTCGTGCCGTATGTGCGCGGCGGCGAAATCAGCCGGCCCGTGGAAGCCATAGCCCGCGAAGTCCGTTCCCTCGCCCGCGCCGGCGCCCGCGAGGTCACCCTACTGGGGCAGAACATCGACGCCTACGGCAAACACGACGGCGGCAGTTTCGCCGAATTGTTGCGCCGGGTCGATTTTGAACTGGGTCCGGTAAAGGAAAACGGGGCGGGGCTGGTCCGGCTCCGCTTCCTCACCAGCCATCCCCGGGACATCACCCGGGAGCTGGTGGAGACGGTCGCGGCGCTGCCGCGGGTGTCCCCCCACTTCCACATGCCGGCGCAATCCGGCTCGGACCGCGTTCTCGCCGCCATGCGGCGGGGCTACACCCGGGCGGAATACGAACAGAAGGTCGAAATGATCCGGGACGTCATCCCCCACGCCGGGATCGCCTCCGACTTCATCGTCGGTTTTCCCGGCGAAACGGAGGAGGATTACCGCGAAACGCGGGATCTGGTCGAAAAATCCCTTTTCAGCAATTCTTACATCTTCAAATATTCGCCCCGACCGGGGACCCAGGCGGCGGAAAAAATGCCCGACGACATTCCCACCGATGTGAAAAAACGCCGCAACAACGATCTCCTCGCCGTGCAGAACCGGGTAAACAAGCGCCGGGGCGACAGTTTGATAGGGAAGACCCTGGAAATCATGGTGGAGGGGGCGTCGTCCCGCGACGCGTCCCGCTGGACCGGGAGGACGGTCGACAACCTGATTTGCGTGTTTCCGGCTCCGCCGAAAGGCGAGGACTGGACGGGACGGCTGGTCAAGGTGGCGGTGGAGTCGGCGACGGCTCTCACCCTGTTCGGCAAGGTGGGGTGAATTACCATAATAACGGGAGAGCGCCATGTCCGCCCAACAAAACACCCGGATAAGCGGCCGTACGCCGGAGCCTTTGGAAGAGGATTACGGCACGGGACCGATATTGGTGGCGATGATTATCGGCGCGGCGATTCTGGTCGGAATTTTTCTTTTGTGGACGGCGCACCGGGATAAAATCCAGCGGGCGGAAATGGCCAAGGCGGAAATCGAGGCGCGAAGGGAACTCCGCGCGGCCTATGTGGAGATGCGGGCGTTCCGGCCCGATTTGGCGCTGGAAAAAGCGGGCCGGGCCGACCGGCTGATCCAATCCTTCAAATCGGACCACCCCAGCCAGTATGCCAATCTGCGGGTGGCGATTCTCCTGGTGGAGGGGGAGTCCCTGTTCATGCAGGACTGCTCCGGCAACGGCGAAACGGCCGAGAAAACTTTCGACCACGCCATCAGTCTCATGACTTACGCCAGCGGCGACATGTGGCAGTTCGGGATGCTGGGCCGGGCCCGGTCCAAGTTCGAACAGGGTAAGTACCGCGAAGCCCTGACCGATTTGGATCAGATAATGGACCGCAATCCTTCATACGGCGCGGCGTATTATTGGCGGAGCCTGACCCGGGCCGCCCTGGAGGACGACAAAGGGGCGCTGGAGGACGAGAACCGCGCCCGGGCGCTGGATTCCTGGCCGCCCCTCCGGGACTTCATGCAGGCGTCCTGCGTGTGGACGCGGGACATCATCTCGAATCCCGAGCACCGCCCCAATCCGGTGATTGTCGATCCGAACGACCGCTCGCTGGTGCCGTTTTTTCAGCCGGGCGAAGGCGGCGGGGCCGGCGGCGGGGCGCCACAGGGCAATATTCACCAGCCTTGAAGCGGAACGTCACGTTTCCCGGCGCCATTTCTTGACAAGCGAAATGCCTTGTATATAATGAGGTCAATCACCTTGCTCGCGAGGGAAAGGCCCGCCGGTGCGACGCCGACGGTTTTTTTATGTGGGCGAGTTTTAAACCAAGGATTTTGACAACAAGGACGGAACAAGTCGGCGCCATAGGAAAGGTTACGCCATGACCATGAGCAAGGAACGCAAGTCGGAACTCATCAAGACCTACGCCACCAAGTCGAATGACACCGGCAGCCCCGAAGTGCAGATTGCCCTTTTAACGGAACGCATCAGCTCGCTTACCGAGCACCTCAAGGTGCATAAGAAGGACAAGCATTCCCGGCGCGGCCTTCTGATGATGGTCAACCGGCGAAATCGTTTGTTGAAATATTTGCGCGACACCAATCTGGAAGGCTACCGGGCCATTATCCAGAAGCTGGGCATCCGCGCCAAGGAATAGCGCCCTGCCGATCGGTTTGTCGAGATGCGGCTGGTCGAAAGACGCACATTGCCCCGCAAAACCCCCGAACGGCATTACGCACGCCGCCGGCCATTTGGCCGTGCGGCTTCTGCGTTTAGGGGACTAAAAAATCAACCCAAAACAGGATGAAATAGACAGAAAACAGGAGACATTATGGAACTGAAACTCGAGGAAAAAGCGGTCGAGAAAAACATCGGCGGGAGAACGCTCCGCCTCTCGACCGGCCTTTTGGCGAAACAGGCGGCGGGCGCGGTGGTGGTGCGTTATGGGGACACGGTGGTGTTGTCGGCCGCGACCACGGCGGCGCCGCGCTTCCCCGAACAGGATTTTTTCCCGCTGATGGTGGATTATCGCGAAAAAGCTTACGCCGCCGGCAAATTTCCGGGCGGCTTTTTTAAGCGCGAAAAAGCTCCCTCCACCAAGGAAATCCTTACCATGCGTTTGGCGGACCGGCCGATCCGCCCCCTCTTTCCGGACGGTTTTTTTGACGAAGTCCTGGTCCAATCCATCGTCCTCTCGGCCGACATGGAGAACGACCCCGACATCCTCTCGATAATCGGCGCCTCGGCCGCCCTTTCCCTCTCCGAACTACCTTTCGAGGGACCGATCGGGGCGGTGCGGATCGGCATGGTGGACGGGCATTTCATCGTATTCCCGACCCACGAGGAGGACAAGAAGTCGACGTTGAAGCTGGTTCTCGCCGGCACCCACGAATCGGTGACCATGGTCGAGGCCGGGGCGGCGGACATTCCGGAAGAGAAGATGCTGGAGGCTTTGAACCTCGGGCATGCGGTCGTCAAGGAAATTTGCGAACTAATCAACGAATTGGTGAAGAAGGCCGGGCCCAAGGAAAAAATCGCCGTCACCCCGCCGGCGCCGCCGGCTTACCTGGACCAGGTCAGAAAAGCCCTCGGCGACCGCATGGCGAAGGCCCTTTGCACGCCCGGTAAATTCGGCCGCCGGGACGCCGCCAAGGAGCTGATTGCAGAGGTCGTCGGCGAACTGGTGGATCCGGAAGCCGAAGACGGCATCAGCGAAAAGGACGTGAAGGAAGCGGCCTCGGCCGTCAAGACCGAAGTCATCCGCGACCTCATCAAGAAAAACAGCCGGGTGGACAGCCGCGACAATTTCACCGTCCGGCCCATCGACTGCCGGGTCGGGGTTCTTCCCCGCACCCACGGTTCCAGCCTTTTCACCCGGGGGGAAACGCAGGCCCTGGTGACCATCACCCTGGGTTCGGGTTCGGACGCACAGGAAGTGGACGGCCTCAGGGACCCCTACGAGGAAATGTGGTTTCTCCACTATAACGCGCCCGGTTTCTCGGTCGGCGAAGCGAAGCTGCCGCGCGGCCCGGGCCGGCGGGAAATCGGCCACGGCATGCTGGCGCAGCGGGCTTTGGAACCGGTCATGCCCCATGACAACGGCTTCCCCTACGCGGTGCGGGCGGTGTCGGAAATCATGGAAATGAACGGCTCCTCCTCGATGGCTTCGGTTTGCGGCGCGACCCTGGCCCTGATGGACGCGGGCGTTCCCATCAAGAAACCGGTCGCCGGCATTGCCATGGGGCTGATTCAGGACCCGGGTCAGGAACCGACCATCATCACGGACATTCTCGGCGACGAAGACCACTACGGCGACATGGACTTCAAGGTCTGCGGCACCCGGGACGGCATCACCGCCCTCCAGATGGACATCAAGGTGAAGGGCATTTCCACCGAGACGATGCGTCGGGCTTTGGCCCAGGCGCGTGAGGGCCGTCTCCATATCCTCAACGAAATCGGCAAATGCATGCAGGCCCCGCGGCCGGAAATCAATCCCCGGGCGCCACGGCTCCATAATATCACCGTGCCCCAGGATATGGTCGGGAAAATCATCGGTCCCGGCGGCAAGATGATCCGGAGCATTCAGGAGGAATGCGGGGTGCAGGTCGAGATTGACGACTCGACCGGCGTGGGCATCGTCTCGATTTGCGCGCCGGACGCGGAGTCCCTCCAGAAGGCGATTAAGAAAGTCGAGGGTCTGGTGGAAGTGGCGGAACTCGGCAAGGTTTACGAGGGTCCGGTGACGGATGTCCGCGACTTCGGGGTGTTTGTGGAGATTCTCCCCGGTACGGAGGGCATGTGCCACATTTCCGAATTGGACACCAACCGGGTGGAGACGACGGAGTCGTTTTGCAAGAAGGGTGACGTTCTCAAGGTTAAGGTGATTGAGATTGATCCGGCGACGGGCAAGGTGCGTTTGTCCCGCAAGGCGGTCCTCATGGAGGAGCGCGGCGAAACGTATGTGGTGCAGCCGCGTAAACCTTCGGGCGATCGGGGTGGGCGGCCGGGCGGCGGCGGCCGGGATCGCGGTCCCCGACGCTAGGTTTGGGCGGGAGATTTTCGTTGACAGGCGTTGTTATCCCCATATACTTGGATGCTTGCTTTTCGGGGATAATTTAGCGGGGCAATAGCTCAGTTGGTAGAGCGTCGCGTTCGCAATGCGAAGGTCAGGGGTTCGACTCCCCTTTGCTCCACCAGGATAGAACGAAGCGGCGAAGACTCCTTGGGGTCTTCGCCGTTTTTGGTTTGTGAGCGTTTTTTTAAATAGCGGCAAAAAGGCGGTTCAATAAAACCCGGCCGGATGGCTGGTGGCGGGGATTCGAAGGAGGCGCATCGCAAGTTTGAGTAAACATGACTCTTTGTCCTGCCACATCGGACCTGATCCCACACGTCAGCGGTAACGTCGGGGCAAGGGAATGGCGGCTCCGGAACCTGTTACGCCGCAACCCTCCCCACACGTCATTCCGGCGCCGTAAACACTGAACCGGGGGGAAGCGTAACTCGCCGGAATCCAGGCCGATAAACCGTCGCTCTGTGGTTCCACAAAACACCCTATCAGTGCCGGAACTTACACCTCCGTAAAGCAAGGAGCAAACGCCGCTGTAACGAGCGTCTATCGGCCTGGATTCCGGCGAGTTGCGCTTCCCCCCGGTTCGACGCTTACGGCGCCGGAATGACGTGTGGGGGGGAATCCGGCGTAACATGGTTCGGAGCCGCCGCTCTAGCCTCGACGTTACCGCCGACGTGTGGGGTGGTGGCAGGCGTGGCCGGATGCGGATTGACATAACAGCGTTGAGATGCGCCCGATGCAACCCGGGGTGATGCCGCGGCTCCGGGTGACTTCCCCCCATGGCGCCCGCTTAGGCGGGCGCCATGGGACGGCGCAATAAGGAGCCACGGCAACACCCCAGGTTGCATCCTCGTTTTTCCAAAGGGGAGGAGGGAATTATTTCTGTTCCCCTACCGCCGACTGGACCGCGAGATAGTAACCGATGCAGACACGTTTTTAATTGCAGATACCGCTTTGTTTGGAGCACGCTGGCGCTTTGCTCCGTAGAGGAAATTTTTTAATGGGATAACTTCGTTATCCATTAAAAAACTATAACCGCATTTCACAAGGGGGCTGATTGCGCCCCCTTTGGAACCCCGCAACCAGCCATTCGGCTGGATTTTATTGAACCACTATTTTACCGCTATTCTTTAACCACTTCTTTCGGCGCCATTCATCACTGGCGGGCCAAAATGTACGCCGCCAATTTCGAATCAAACGCCTTGCCATCAGCCGACTCACGACAATAAAAATCCAATAACCCCCCCTCAGCCACAAACAACGTCTCAATACACTCCGACGCATCAAACTCCGTACAACGCTCCTGGTTCGCCGCCGCCGTTTCATCAATCTCCGCCAATACCATATACACCGATTCATTGCTCATCCCCGGTGTGGTATACGCCGCAGGATACACCCTGAGACTGCTCGGGACCAAACCCGTCTCCTCGCGAAGCTCCCGCTCGGCCGCCCCTTCCGGCGTCTCGCCCCGGTCAATCAAGCCGGCGGGGAATTCGTAAACCTGGCTTCGCGCCGGCGGGCGAAACTGGCGGATTAGCGCCAGCCGCCGACTGGGGAGGAGCAGGGGGATAATCAACACCGCACCCGACCACGAGGCCCGTTCCGCCGCCTCCCAATCGCGCACTGCCCCTTCGGTGGTTCGCCAATGCAGGAGCTTGGTGGTGAGGAAGCGGCCTTGATGGACCAGTGTTTCTGAAATTACTTCAGGTTCGGACCGCATCGTCGTCTCCAGATTGAGGTGCTGCTTATCCAGACTTGCCGGAATCCAGGCCGATAAACCGTCGCTCTGTGGTTCCACAAAACACCCTATCAGTGCCGGAACTTACACCTCCGTAAAGCAAGGAACAAACGCCACTGTAACGAGCGTCTGGTGGTTCCGCCCCCTTCGAATCCCCGCAACCAGCCATTCGGCTGGATTTTATTGAACCACTATTTTACCACTATTTTTTTTACCACTTCCCAGTTGCCCAAAACGCCCCTCACTCCCCATCATTCGCACCACCCCAGAATTTGCCACTGTCCTTCCTCTGACGCTGGCGACGAGACAACCTCTCCCGCTGCGCCTTCTCCTCCTCGGAAACCAAGTACTTGTCGTAAGCCTTGATGATTTCCATGGCGTCCACACCCATCACGTACTCAAGATTGTCCCGCGACGCCACAATCCCCTCACTGCGGCAAGCCCAATAGGCGATTCGCAACTTGGCGCGATTGAGATTCTCCTTCTCCTCGCGTGTAGTGTACTTTTTGCCGCGCATCTGGTGGATATAACGGATCGCTTCCATCACGTCTTCCGACGCGCCCAGTCCATTATCCATCGCCCACTTGCCTCCCGGTAATCAAGTCTCTATAATAGTAGCCGGCAACAAGCCCCGGTACCAGGCCCGGCAATGCTCGTGTCCATTATAGGCGAACTGGCAAAGCGAATCAACCCAAAGGTTTGTCATGGTTAAACCAACCCGGCTCGAAGTCAATGGTCTCTCCGTATCCTTTCGCCTCGGCGAAAATAGGGAAGCGCTCGCCGTAGATAATATATCCTTCACCGTAAGGGAAGGGGAAACCCTCGCCCTGGTCGGCGAATCCGGCTGCGGAAAATCCGTCACCTGCCTCGCCCTCATGCGCCTCCTCCCCATCCCCCCGGCCCGTATCGCCGGCGGGGAAGCCATCCTGTCGGGCCGGGATCTGTTCAAACTCTCCGAAAAAGAAATGTGCCGCGTGCGCGGCGCCGCCATGTCCATGATTTTCCAGGAGCCGATGACCTCCTTCGACCCGGTTTACACCATGGGAGACCAACTCGCCGAAGCAGTCCAGGCCCATTCCACCCTGGAAAGCCCGGAAGAAATCGACGCCAAAGTCGCCGCCGCCATCGCGGCGGTGGGACTGCCGAACCCCCGGGGGCTGATGGCCCGCTACCCCCACGAACTGTCCGGCGGCATGAAACAGCGGGCGATGATCGCCATGGCCCTCCTGGGAAACCCGGAAATCCTCCTCTGCGACGAACCGACCACCGCCCTGGACGTCACCATCCAGGCGCAAATCATCGAACTCCTGGAACGCATCCGCGACGAACGCGGCATGTCCATGCTCTTCATCACCCATAACCTGGGCCTGGTGGCTGAACTCGCCCACCGCGCCGCCGTAATGTACGCGGGACGCATCGTCGAAGTGGCCGAAGTCGGGGACATCTTCCGGCGGCCCCTCCACCCCTACACCTCCGGACTCCTCGCCAGCATCCCCCGTTTGGGCGCAGCCGTGGAACGTCTGCCGGCAATCGGGGGTAGCGTACCCGGGCTGGCTTCCCGCCCCGAGGGCTGCACCTTCGCACCCCGCTGCCAGTTCGCCCAGGACATCTGCCGGGAGACGGTGCCGCCCCTCCTCGACAACGGAGGGGGGCAGAGCGCGGCATGTCATTTTCCCGGCGTGGCGGACCGGTGAAAAAGGGAGGGGGCGGAATACCATTAGGAATTCAACATGAAAACAACCGAAAAAACTGCCACCATGTCCCGGAACCGAAAGGTAAATGAGCGCATACATGTTCACCGCCAGCGATAAACCCCAGACCTCCCCGTCAGGCCCAAGCAGCGCCGCCGCCGTCCCGGCCGTCGTCGACCCGCCCCTGGTCGAATGCCGCCACCTCACCAAGCATTACCCCATCAAGAGCGGCGTCTTCGGGAGAATCACCGGGGCGGTCCGCGCCGTCGACAATTTGTCCCTCCACATCGCCAAAGGGGAAACGTACTCGCTGGTCGGCGAATCCGGCTGCGGCAAAAGCACCACCGGCCGCATGTTTCTCCATCTCGAAAAACCGACCTCGGGACAGGTATTGATGGAAGGGAAAGACCTCGCCGGCTTGCGGGGGAAGGATCTGCGGCGCTTCCGGCGGCTTACCCAGGTGGTTTTCCAGGACCCCTTCTCCAGCCTCAATCCCCGCATGAGCGTCGGCGCCATCGTCGAAGAGGGGCTGACCATCCACCAGCCGAAACTCACCCCCGCCGACAAACGCGAACGCGCCGCCGAAATCCTCGCCCTCACCGGCCTCGGCGCCGACGCCCTCGACCGTTATCCCCACGAATTCTCCGGCGGGCAACGGCAACGGGTCGGTCTGGCCCGGGCCCTCGCCACCGACCCCCGCTTCATCGTCGCCGACGAAGCGGTGTCGGCCCTGGACGTGTCGATTCAGGCGCAAATTATCAATCTCCTCCGCGACCTGCAGGAACGGCTGGGTTTGGCCTATTTGTTCATCGCCCACGACCTGGCGGTGGTCAGGCACCTTTCCCACCGGGTGGGGGTGATGTATTTGGGGAACCTGGTCGAAGAGGGGTCGGCGGAGGACCTGTTCCTCCAGCCGCTCCACCCCTACACCCAGGCGCTCCTTTCGGCCATCCCCGAGCCGGACCCGGCGGCGGCGGGAAAAAAGCGGCGGATAATTTTGTCCGGCGATGTTCCCCGGGCCGACCATCCCCCGCCGGGCTGCCGCTTTCACACCCGCTGTCCCAAAGTCATGCCGGAATGCCGCGCCGGCGACATTCCGGAGTTCCGGCCTTCGCCGGGGCGAAGGGTCAAGTGTTTGCTGTATCGGGACGGGTCGCTCCTGCATTCCATTCAAGGCGCCGGCAGCAAGGCGTTATGAGGGCAGCTTCAAATGCCATTTTTAGAGGTGCCCATGAGTCATGGCCCGGCCGATTTTTCCCTTGCTTGACCCGGGCGGCGTCATATAATGTGCTTTTTTACGGTTGGGGGCCAGGGTCGGCGAACGACGCCGGCATCATCCTTTTTTTGTTTGCGTAAACCCGCCAAAATCGGGGCAGGAGGGTCATCCGTGGGTTTCATCCTTATGCTGGTGTTCTTCTTCGTGTCGTTTTTAATCGTCGGCATGGTGCTTCTGCAGGAAGGCAAGGGCGGCGGCCTCACCGGCATGTCGACCGGCATGGACGGCGTCATGGGCGCGAAAAATCCGCTGCGGCGCATGACCGCCTACCTCTTCACCTTCTTCGTGCTGATGTGCCTGACCATCAACTGGTATTTCCACCAGCGGGTCGACACCAGCCTCCCCAGCGGGATGGCCATACCCCAGGTCGAGAAAGGCGCCGGCGAAGCGCCCTCGGCCGGTCCCCTGGTCGAGCCGGGCGGCTTGCGGCCGGAAGAGACGCCGGCGCCGGATAATTCCGGCGGGCAGTCGGTGCGGCCGGATGGCGCGGCGGCGGCGGCGGCTTCCTCGGCGCGCATGGCCCTGGACAATGCGGAAGGCAAAATCGAGAATGCCGCGGCGGCGGCGGCGGCGACGGTGTCGGAAGCGGCGGCGGCTTTGCGTCCCGACGCGGCTCCCGAAGCGGCGCCGGTGCAATCGGTCCGGCCAAACGCGGGGGAATGAATTTTCGCCGTTTTTGGTTTTTGCTTTGGCAAAAACGGGGGCGTCCAAATCCTGGGCGCCCTTTTTTCTTTTACGCCGGGGGTATTTCGTTGTATCTTTATCCGGACAGAAGAGAGAACCCTAACCTTAGGAGGGTAAGCTGATGGCCAAGGAGACGCCGTTTGTCGGGGTGAAGGTTAAATGCCCGTTCTGCCAAGTCGAATCGACGCAACGCTATATCAAGTCGCGGATGTATAAGGACGATGTGGTGGAGGAGGATTCGCACGTGGCGGTTTACGCGTGGGAGAATCCGGAATTCGGCAGTATCAGGCCGAATTTCTATCACATCTGGCATTGTCCGACCTGCCATTATTGCGACGAGAAGGAGGTGTTTCGGGGCGAGGACAAATCCGGCGGCAAGCTGGAATTAATCAAGGAAAAGCTGCTGATTCACTCGCGCATGCCCAACAGCGTCATTTCCAACATGGGTGCGAACATTCATTTCGACGCCGATTTTTATCATGTCGATTCGGCGATTCTGGCGCATTTATTGGCGATTTACGCCCAAGAGCTGTTATCCGTAAATATGCGGCAGTATCCGAAGCTGGCGCGTTTCTATTTGCGGCTGGCCTGGCTGTTCCGCGAGAAGAGCCAGCTCGGGTTGCAGGACGAGAAGGTTCCGCCCGGGTTTGAGAGTTTCGAGGATTATCTCGAGTCCTTCCAGTCCAGCTGGCCAGGTCTTCCCATTGAAGAGAACCAGGCGATGACGGTGGCTTTGGCGCGTTACCAGGACATTTTGAACCATGCTTCGACCGGCGACGTCAAGTATGAAATCAACGTGATGAATCTGATTATCGCCCTGTTGCGGCGGAGCGGCCGTAATTCCGAGGCTTTGAAGATGGTGCGGGGGGTGTTCGGGACGGCGACCAAGGCGCGTCAGACCAGTCGGGCGGCGATCAACAAGGGAATCAATGCGGCGGCGAACCAGAACATCCTGAATTTTGCGGCGCAGACGATTGACAAGGCGACGGAGATGGCGGAGCAATTGCAGGATGTGGTGTTCAAGGAAGAGTTGCCGGCGGCGAAGGAGGCGGTGATGAAGATGGGGCCGGTGGATGCGCAGACGGTGGTGGACAAGCTGAGGGAATTGAAGTTTTCCGAAGTCACTTGCCGGCGGATGGGGAAGATATTCGAGAAGCAGGCGAAGAAGTAGCCGGCAGGCATAAAAAAATGGTGGTAAAAAAGCGGTTCCAAAAGCGGTTTAACAAGTCCAGCGGAATCGCTGGTTGGGGGGTTCCAAAGGGGGCGCAATCAGCCCCCTTGTACTGTGCGGTGCGCATTTTTGGAATGCCGCGAAGCGGTATGACAAAAATAACCTTATAACCGGAGCCAGCGTAGCGCCGCTCCGGACGGTCCAACCAAGGAACGGCAACGCTTACCGGAAAATCCTCCGCAAAGTACGCGAAGAAAAAACCCCACGGCACAGCGGGGGGTCTGGGGGGCGGCAGCCCCCCCGGATCAAGCCCTAAAACAACACTTTCTCCGGACACAATCCCGCCAGCCATTTGACCCACCCCGACACTGTGGAAGCCCGGCGCACAAAGGTGGAATCCCCGGCAATCCCGTAAAGCCCGGAACGCTTCATGATGTCCACCACCGCCTCCCGCCCCGGCATCGCCCCGGTCCGGCGGAACAGGCAATAAACTTCGCGAAAAACTTCGTGCCGGAGAATCCTCCCGGCGAAGGCCAATTGCCGCTCGCGGTAACGGAGACGCAAGAGCGCCTCCGCCTCCGGCGTAAGCCGATAACCCACCTTGCGGCTGCTAAAAACTTTCCGCAATAAACCCAGGTAAGCCCCGGCGTCGGTGTAATAATTGGTCTGGCGCACGTCGAAATCGTAATTGGCGGTTATTTCCTCGCGGGTCAAGGCCTCGACCGCCAGCAGTTCACACAGATTGACGATGCGGGCGAAGGAATCGGCCTGGGGGAAGGGAAGCGGCGGCTCGGGTTCGGGGAGCTCCGCCTCCGCCACCCGATCCACATCGGCAAAGCTCAGGGCCGTGTCCTCGATGGAATAACGGCGGCTGCGGAGAAGCTGGAGCGCAGAATAGACGCGGCTGTCGGCGACGGCGAATTCGCTCAGGTGAAAGACGCCGTTCGAATAAACGAAATGCACCAGCCGGATCGGTTTGCCGATGCGTTTTTCCCAGGTTTTGTAGGGGTAATAGAGCTGGCGGATGATGAAGTCGTCCGAAAGATCGCACTTCGCCTCGACCAGGGCCAGGCAAGCTGCCCCCTCCAGTGCGAGGTCGATTTCGATTTGCGCGTTGTCGACCCGCACCGCCACTTCGCGGCCGGAAACGCCGTCCTGCACGGCGAAGGAAAAAGAACCCGACCCGGCGCGGCCGGAGACGGTGGGGACGAGATGCTCCTCATCAAGGAAATCGGCGAAAATGCCGGCGGCGAGGGCGCAATTAAGCGCCACCGCTTCGCTGGTAATCGCCCCGGGGTCGAGGCTTTCCAGACCCAGGGGCAGCTTCATCCTGACGATGCCGCCGGCGGCGGGGAAGAGGGGCATGAAACAGTCGAAACGGGCGAGGAGGTATTCCCCGCGCGAAACGGGCAGAAGGGCGAGACCCTGTTCGGCGAGGGGCCGGGGGAGCTGGAGGCGGTGGTCGAATTTGGCCATCAGGCGCGGTTCGCGGAATTCCCTGATTTGGGCGGCGGTGATTAGACAGGAGCCGGCGGCGGCGACCCGGGCGGGCAAATCGTATTTACTGAAAAGCTTCCGCCAGGCCGCGTCGTTTTGGCTTTCGCGTTTCGGCATGGTTTGACTCACTCGTAATTCCGCACGACGATTTCGTCGACGTCGCCGCGTTTCGTGGAAACGGAATTGACGGCGCGTTTCGCCTTGATGATCCGGAGATTGTAGCCGGAATAGAGGTCGAGGATGAAGGCGGCGGCGGAGTTCGAGAGCATGAACTTGACGCCCCGGCGGTCGAGCCGGTCGCACGCCTCTTTCAGGCGGATTTGTTCGCTTTGGTCGAAGCCGATTTTGGTGTAATTGGTGAAATTGGCGGATTTCGACACCGGGTAATAGGGGGGGTCCAGGTAGACGAAGGAATCGGGGGGCAATTGGTCGAGAACTTCGGCGTAGTCGCGGGTGGTGAAGCGGAGGTCGGCTTCGCGAAAATAGCGGCTGACCGCGCGGAGAAGCGGGGCGTTTTGGATATTCGGGTTCCTGTGCCGGCCGAAAGGGGTGTTGAATTCGCCGGCGTTATTGACCCGGAACAGGCCGTTGTAGCAGGTCTTGTTCAAGTAAATAAGCCGGGCGGCGCGGCGCACCGGGGACAGCTTCCCGTAGAAAACGCTGTCCCGGTCCCAGTCCCGCACTTCATAGTACTGTTCCTCTTCATTCCGGTATTTAGCGAGTTCGAGGATGAGCTTCTCGACGTCTTTTTTAATCACCTCGTAGACATTGACCAGCTCGGCGTTGATGTCGTTCGCGTGGGCGCGGGCGGGCCGCTGCTGGAACAAGAGGGCGCCGCCGCCGAGAAAGGGTTCGCAATAGAGCCCGTACCGCTTGGGGACAAGCGGGGCGAGGAGGGAGAGGAGCTGACGTTTGCCGCCGACCCATTTCACGACCGGCAGGACGGTGGGGGGTTTTTCCATTTAATACCCGTGGAGTAGCGAATATTGTGAAACCACATTTCCCGCAATTTCATTTCATCGCCGGATGTTATTCCGCCAGGTGGCCGGAAGCCGGTTCCCGAGAGGCGGCGACGGGGAAATTATATGAAAAAGGTAAAATTTAGCAAACGGCGTTCGGATTTTAAAAAGCTTGCCGAGACGGTTTTTGCGTTTTTTTTGACCGCTTCCCGAGTTTTTTTCGTAAGCCAAAACGCTTGACTCGCTGGGGTCAAATGCGTTTACTCGTTTTTCATAACGAGGGCCTGGGGAGGTCCTCGCCACCAGCCAAAAAAATGGCGCCTGTAAAAAGGGGAAACAATGAAGAGCATTAAATTACTGGGGATTTCCGCGGTTCTCATGGGCATTCTGTTTGTCGCTTCCGGCTGCAGCTGCGGCGGCTCGTCCTGCCAGAACCTGACCGTCGACTGCGCGACGCCCTGCACCACCCCGATTGTCAACACCTGCAGCCCCTGCGGCCGCTAAGCCTCCGGCAGGGAAGACACGGGACCGGAAAAAACCTTACAGCCAAGCAGGAGTCAATAACAATCCATAAGTCATAATCACCTTCGCGGGGCTATCACTTATCGCTTGTTGCTTGAGACTGGATTCGCTTTGACGGCAAATGAAAACAAAAGCGGGACGCCACAACGGTGGCGTCCCGCTTTTGTTGTACGGGGCACGGCGATACAGACGGATTGGACGGATTCACTTTTCCGGGTGACGGCGAATCTTGTATAATATGAACAAGGGGGCAGCTCTAAAAATGCTGGGTTTGGAGCTGCCCAAGGGCGTAAACATGCCGTTCAACGAAAGGATTGCAGCCATGTCGGATACGGTGACGGTCCCATTTGCCGAGGAGGTGTTGTTGGCGACCAACATGACCTCGAAGGAGTTTGTCGATTCGGCAAAATTTACCGTGGTGGCCAAATTGTGGCTGGATGGGAAACTTACCGCCGGTCAAGCCGCCAGGCTTTGCGGGATGAGCAAGGTCCAATTCCTGTATAAACTTCCCGAACATGGTTATCCCATGAGCAATATTGGTCCGGATGAACTGGATGAGGAATTGGAGTTCATCCGTGGAAATTGACACTATCGTAATCAACAGCGGTCCACTCATTTTGCTTAACCGTATTCAGGAAACCGCCATCCTGGGAAAAATGCCTTATCGGTTCATCTGCCCCCCTGCCGTGCGGAATGAACTGGATGATGGGGTGCATTTAGGTTATACCATGGTGGCGCCTGAATGGCTGAAGGTACGGCAGCTGTCATCACCTGTTTCTCCTATAATGGTGCAGTTTCTTGACCGCGGAGAAGCCGAGGTCATTCAACTTGCCTTGGATCATAACATCCGCCACGTTTGCCTGGACGACTTGCGCGGCCGCAAAGTAGCCCATGCCACCGGTTTGAAAGTGATGGGATTATTGGCAATATTGGCTAGGGCAAAAAAACTCGGCATTATTCCCAGACTGAAGCCGCTTTCGGACAAGTTGCTTGTTGCCGGAGCATGGTATTCCTCCAAACTGATTGCTGAAGTATTGGCGGAGGTTGGGGAAGGATGAAAACGGTTTTCAGCGCCCCCCGCCCAAACCGCGCTTGACGAATTTGCCGCGGCCTTCCGCCGCCAGGCAGCGGCTGTTTTCGACAATCACTTCGCCCCGGGACAAGGTCATGACTATCCGGCCCCGCTGGCGCATTCCCTGGTAGGGGGTGTAGTCGACGTTCTCATGCAGCTGGGCGTGGTCGATGTCACGGTCCAGGGCGGGGTCGGGGTCGAAGAGGACCAGGTCGGCGTCGGAACCGGGCTGGATGACGCCTTTCTTCGGGTAGAGGCCGAAAACCTCGGCCGGGCGGGTCGAGGCGTAACGGACCACCTCGGGGAGACTGAGGCGGCCGTTCAGGAAGCCTTCCGAAAGGAGCAGGGCGAGGCGGAGTTCGACGCCGGGGGCGCCGCCGGGGGTTTTGGAGAAATCGTCCTTGCCGGCCTGTTTGTCCTTTTTAAAACAGAAGGGGCAGTGGTCGGTGGCGACGGCGTCGAAGTCGCCGCGGCGGAGTCCTTCCCAGAGGATCATATTATCGGCCGGAGTGCGTAGGGGCGGGCTCATGATGTATTTCAGGCCCTCGGCGGGATCGGCGTAGCGCGAGTCGTCGAGGAAAAGGTATTGGGGGCAGGTTTCGGCGTAGAGGTTTTTTTGCCCCCGGCGGCGGGCGGCGCGGACGGCTTCGAGGCTGAGGGCGGCGGAGAGGTGGACGATGTAGAGGGGCGCTTCGCCGGCGGCTTTGGCGAGCATGATCAGCCGGTCGACGGCTTCGGCTTCGCAGCAGGCGGGGCGGGCCAGGGGGTGTCCGCTGGGGGATTTGTGGCCTTTGTCCAGCAGGCGTTTCGTCAGAAATTTGACGATCGCGTCGTTTTCGCAGTGGACGCAGATGACGGTTCCCAGGTCGCGGGCGCGTTCGAGGACGCGGAGGATTTCCGGGTCTTCCTGTTTGTTTCCGTAGGTGGTGTAGATTTTGTGGGAGGTGATGCCGGCGTCAATCAGCTTTTCCATGTCGGCGAGGACCTGGTGGTCGACGTGCTGGATTACGCCGTGGAAGGAGTAGTCGATGACCGCCGGTCGGGCGAGTTTATGGTAGACCTCGATTTGGTAGTCGAGGGGGCAGCCGGCGGGGCCGTTTCCGACGTGGTCGACGACGGTGGTGGTGCCGCCGCACGCGGCGGCGACGGAGCCGGTGTACCAGGAGTCGTTGGCTTTGAAGGCGCCCAGATCCAAATCAAAATGCGTATGTACGTCGACTCCGCCGGGGAGGAGGTATTTGCCTTTGGCGTCGATGATTTTGGCGTTTCCCTGGGGGATGTGGGGGTCGAGGCGGGCGATGGTTTCGTTTTCGATGAGGAGGTCGCCGTGGAGGAGGTCGGGGCCGGCGACGATGCGGGCATTTTTAATGAGGGTGGCGGGCATGATTTTCCTTTGCTATGGGAAGCGGGGTTTGGACGCTTTGCGGGATCTGGTCCGGCGGATCGCTGGTTGCGGGGGGGGCAGGGGAGGCGCAACTGGTTCTGCCTAATCCTACAACGCTAGATTTATGTAACCCTTCCATCTACCCGACGGCGTGCCGGGACCAAGTGGGAAAACCTTGGCTACGAAACGCTTTTAACATTGAGGCATTGAATGGTTGCTGATGACAATTGCCGGAGCGGCTGTTTACTCCACTGGGTCCCGGCACACCATCGTTTTCACCCCGGTTCTATGCAAAGACGCCGGGATGACGGTGGGTGTGCGTCCGGGCGGCCCCAAGCATTGCGAATTCAGGCCGGGGGGCCTGGGGGGCTTGCCCCCCAGAACGGTCGAAAAAAAACCGCGCCTCACACCTCCCCCCGAAGGTATTTGTCGACCCCGTTCACGCAACGCACCGCTTTCTCGGCGATGGCCTGGGCGAGAAGCATATCGTTGTCGGCCAGCCGACCCCGCGCCTGCGGCGGATGCCACAGGTGGCAGCCAAGCGCGGCGAAACGGATATTCCGGCGCTTAACCCCGGCGTTCATGAGCCGGGCGGCGAATTCGCTGTCCTCGCGACCCCAGCCGACGAAGTCTTCGTTAAAACCGTTGACCTTGAGGGCGTCCTTGCGCCAGACCGCGAAATTACAGGTGCGAATCCCTTCCAGAGCCGCTTTTTCTCCCGAAAACCATCGGGACAGGACAGAGGAGCGAACCAGATTTTTCCGATTGCCGGCGCCGGCGGCAAACAGACCCGGCCAGACGGGTTCGCCCCCGGTCAAGAGGCGCTTCGTGGCGGCTTCGGAGAGGATGACCCGTGAACCCTGGACAAAAAAACCCGCCCGGGCGGCGGCGGCATGATCGGCGATAAAGTCGGGGTGGGGGAAAATATCGCCGTCGACAAAGACCAGATACTCGCCGGTGGCGGCGGCGACGGCACGGTTGCGGATCGCCCCGGCGCGGAAATCGGCGTGTTCGTGCCAAACATGCCGAAGCGGCAGGCCGGCGGCGACGTAACGCTCGGCGACCGCCCGGGTGTCCGGGCCGGAGCCGTCGTCGGCGACGATGATTTCGTAAGGTTCCAGGGTCTGACGGACCGCGCCGGCCAGTACGGCGGCGAGGGCGTCGGGACGATTGTAGGTGCTGACAATCAGGGAAAGACGCATGCGAGGGGTCCTGTTGATTTTTATACCGCACGTGTATTGAAATTGTGAAAATATCGGAGCGCCTACCCCCTCACCTGGCCTTCCCCTTCCACCAGCCACTTGTAGGTGGTGAGGCCTTCCAGGCCGACCGGGCCGCGGGCGTGCAGCTTGTCGGTGGAGATGCCGATTTCCGCCCCCAGGCCGTACTCGAAGCCGTCGGCGAACCGGGTCGAGACGTTGACCATCACCGAGGCGCTGTCGACGGCGAGTTTGAAAAATTCCGCCGCGTTGATGTCGGTGGTGATGATGGCGTCGGTGTGTTTGGAACCGTAGGCGTTGATGTGCGCGATGGCTTCGGCCACATTGGCTACGACCTTGATGGAAAGAATCAGGTCATTGTACTCGGTCTTCCAATCGTCGTCGGTGGCTTCGAAAATATCCAGGTTCGCCTGAGCGCCAATCCTTTGCGTCGCGGCGTCGCCCCGCAGCTCCACCCCGGCCCGGGCCAGGGCGGCCAAACAGGAGGGGAGGAAGGCGGCGGCGGCGTCCCGGTGCACCAGGAGCGTCTCCGTGGCGTTGCAGGTCGAGGGGCGATTGGTCTTGGCGTTCAGAACCACCCGTTCCGCCAGTTCCAGATCCGCGGTCTTGTCCACATAAGTGTGACAGATGCCGTCCAGGTGTTTCAGCACCGGAATCCCCGCGTGCTTGTCGACCATCTCGACCAGGCCCTTGCCGCCACGCGGCACGACCAGGTCGATTTTACCCTTCATCCCCAATAGTTCCGGCACCAGTTCGCGATCGGGGGTGTCGACAATCCGCACCGCCCCGGCAGGCAGGCCCGTTTCCTCCAAAGCTTCCGCAAGGATGCGGCCCAGCTTCAGATTGGTCGCCAAAGCCTCGCGCCCGCCCCGTAGAATGCAGGCATTGCCGGATTTCAAACAGAGGCTGGCGGCGTCGACGGTGACATTGGGGCGGGCCTCGTAAATCATGAGAATCACTCCCAGGGGCGCCCTGACCCGGCGGATGCGCAGACCATTCGGCCGCACCGTGCCGGAAATCGTTTCGCCGACTGGGTCCGCCAGGGCGGCGACCTGCTTGACGCCGTCGGCCATGGCCAGAACGGATTTTTCATCGAGGGCGAGGCGATCCAGCATCGGTTTGGGGAGGCCGGTTTTCGCCGCCGCGCCGAGATCGATTTGATTGGCGGTGAGGATGTCGTCGCCGGCTTTGACCAGTTTGTTGGCGATAGCCAGAAGGGCGGCGTTGCGGCGGCCGCCGTCGGCGGTGGCGAGGGCCGGGGCGGCTTCGCCGGCGGCAAGGGCGAGATGGAGGGCTAGGTCGTGATAGTTCGTGTTCATGGGCCGGGTTCCTTGATTGAGGTTTGGCAATACGCCTTGTCTAAACAGTAGCTGTCGCGAAGCCGGTTGTCAACCATTCCGGAAAGCCGGGGGGAATTTACGGTTGTATAGGGGCGGAGGTTGGGTATACTTGACAGGGCCCCGGTCCGGGGGCCGGTCGCGGGGAATTTTCCCCGACGATGTTAAATATGTATGCCGTTTTTTTGAAAGAATTCCGGTTCGCCCGGCTAATTAGGGTTATGAACCACGCTCACCCGAATATCAGAGGGAACGCCCGTGCCTGAACCGATCCAGACCCGCTTCGCGGCAGAAACACCGGCCGGCCGAACCGGCGCGCTTACGCGCCCGCCGAGCCGACCCGACGCCGCCGACGAACTCGTGCGGCATTTCCGGCAAAATTACCCCGTTCTCCTCGACGGCGCCCTGCCGAAAGCCGAGGACCGGAGACAATTTATCCAGAACGCCCGCGCTTCCTTGAGGCGGGGCAAAGTCGACCCGGACCAGCTGCCGGCCGGCGTCCTCAGGCAAACCCTGGCGAACCTCGCCGCCGCCCTGCCGGAAAACGGCAACCGCCAATGCGAGACCAAGGCCGGCTTGACCGCGGTCGGTCCGAAAACCGCCCAGGTCTGGTGGGATGAAACGGTACTCGACAATCTTGACGACGTCATCGCCCAATTGGACAAGCCCCGGGCGGTCCTGCGCTTCTACGACATCACCGGCCTCGCCGCCGATTCCGGCCGCTGGAACAGCACCTTCGACATCGACATCAAAATGGAAAACCAGGGAAAGTGCCAGTCTTTCTGGGCCGACGACCGGGTCTATGTGGTGGAATTGGGTTACGTTTACGCCGACGGCCGTTTTCTCCGCCTGGCCCGCACCAATGTGGCGGCCCTGCCCCGCGGCGGCAAAGGCGCGGCGGGTAAAGGCGAGACGGTCAAGGTGCAGCTCCCGCACCGGGGCGTGAAGGTCGATCTTTACCGTGAACCGGACGCCGCGGCCGAGGCTTGGGCCGAAAAGCGCCCCGGCCTGGATCATGAAAACCGGGATTTACGCGCGGAAATGCTGGTGCATATGCTTTACCGCTCGTTTTTGCGGGAAGGACCCCGGGCGCTCCGCCGGGCGCCGGAAATCGCCCGCCGCGACGCCGAGACGCTGAAACGCGAATTCAGCCGGCGGGAGAACGAACGCCGGAAACGCCGCCTGCCGGATACGGGGGCGGAGCAGCCAGCCGCGCCGGCGCTCCTCATCGCCTGGCTGGACGCGGCGCCGGGGGTTACGGCGCCGAGGCCGGGGATGCGTTATCAACCGGCGGCGGTTACGGCGCCGGTGTGGGCGCGGGCGGCGGCGAGCCCCCTGACCCGCGCGGAATTCGCCTGGTACGCCGGTTTACTTACAGCGGCGCGGCAGGGGGCTAGGCCGGTGACGGAAGCGGAGGTTGAACCGGAAACGGTGACCGAGGTGTGGGCGGAAAACGAACCGCCCGTTTCACCCTCCCTGGTGCGGATGGTTCCGGACAGTCTGAACCAGGGTTCGGCCCTGCCGATGAGTTTATTGGCGAGCCCGGTTTTCGCGGCCGCCCGAAGCTTGCAGAACAGCCTGGCGGAATTGTCCAGCCTGGAAAGCCCGATTTCCGACCGCGGCCTCGATGAACTCGACGGCGAGGATGACCTGCCGGCCGGCGATTGCCATTACCGCAAAGACGGTTTGGACGAGTCCCTTTTCGGCGGCTCGGAGGCGAAGCGGCTGGCCAAGGCCGGCGTGCGCATCACCCGCATGGCCCTCACTCTGGAAGGCCGGATGCGCCCGGGCGCACGGCTGAAGGTGGCGGGAAAGCTCGTTTATGCCGACGCCAGCGGCCGGTTCCGGCTGGAGTGCGTGCTGTCGGGGAAACGGGCCAGCATTCCCATGCGGGCGGGTACGTCGATTGAAGGCGAGGCGAGAAGCCTGATCAATGTGGAGTGGGAGAAACGGGAGGGGAAGAAGGCGGGGAAGGGGTAAGGCAGGCGCATCTCAACTTGGTTACCTCTACAACGCGACATTTGCGGGAACCGCATCCGCAAATGCCGCATGAAGTTAGGGTTATCGGCTACTCAAGGGGCGGTGGCGAAAAACCACTCGCAATTCCCTTTACCATGCAACCTTTTGATCACACGACTGTTGTGGAGGCGGTTCCCACA
>JAVBRG010000129.1:0-5232 GCA_031548195.1 Planctomycetota bacterium
TCGCCAGAACGGTCGAGCCGGATACCGGGGCGCGGAGAAACTTGCCGCCCTTGGCTTCGATGGCCTCGTTCGCCTTGCGGCTGGAATCGAGGGATACCGTGGACATGTCGGTGACGACCGCGCCGGAGGCAAGGTGGGCGGCCAGGCCATCCGGACCGATGACGACTTTCTCAAGCGCCGCCGAATCGGAAATCATGGTGAAGACGAACTCGGCGCCTTTCACCGCTTCGGAAATGCTGGCGGCTTTTTTCGCGCCGGACTTGACCGGTTCGTCACACTTGGCGGCGGTGCGGTTCCAGACCGTGACTTCGTGGCCGGCGTTCACGAGGTTGATGGACATGGGAACGCCCATGTTGCCCAGGCCAATCCATGCTACTTTTGCCATTGTTGATTCCTCCGTTTAGGTTCAAACTGCGTGGGTCCGAACGATATGGAACATGAATCTGGACTTTGGCAAAACCTCCGCTCGAACCGCCGAACGAAGATTTTGTCAAAACACAAACCTCTGAAATTCCGGCGAAAACACTGGTTGCACAGTGATGGTTGGCGGTTCAACCGCCACGATGCGGAACTTCGGTAATCCCTACAGGAACTGGCAGCCCGGCAGGCCGCAGGAAGTGATTTCGTCGGAGGGGAATTTGGTGATGACTTCGTGGCCGTCCTTGGTGACGACGATTTCCTCCTCAATGCGGGCCGAGCCGGAACCGTCTTCGGCCGGACACCACGTTTCGGCGGCGAAGACCATGCCTTCCTTGAATTCAAAAGGATGTTCGAGGGAGAAGAGGCGGGAGATGATGGGCTTTTCCCAGAGTCCGAGGCCGATGCCGTGGGCGAACTGGAGAAGGAAGGCTTCCTGCTCATTCTTGAAGCCGAGTTCCTGCGCGGACGGCCAAACCTTGACCATGTCGGCGGTGGTGTTGCCGGGTTTAATCTGGGCGATGGCGTCCTTGATCCACTTCGAGGCCTTGGCGTAGGCGGCGCGCTGGAATTTGTTCGGGACGCCGCAGGAGAAGGTGCGGTAGTAGCAGGTTTTGTAGCCGTTATAGGTGTTGCCGATGTCGAAGTAGATGAGTTCGCCGGGGCGGATCATGCGGTTCGAGAAGGTGTGGGCGTGGGGGTTGCCGCGGGGGCCGGAGATGGCGTTCACGAATTCGACCGATTCGGCGCCCCAGTCGAAAAGCTTTTTGTTGACCAGGCCGACGATTTCGTTTTCGAGACGGCCGGGACGCAGGGCCTTGGCCACGTCGTAATAGGCGGCGTCGACCATGGCGGCGGAACTTTTCAGCAGCTGGATTTCTTCGTCACACTTGATGATGCGGGCGTCGACCATCGCGCACTGGCCGTCCACCACTTCGATGCCGGCTTTTTCCAGGGCGCGAAGCAGGGGAATGTCCACCAGGTCCATGCCGAGTTTTTTCTTGTCGACGCCGTATTTCTTCAGATATTCGACGATTTCGTTGGCTTCCATCGGCACCATGCCGGCTTCGGCGGGGATGGAACCGCGCATGGAACCGACCGCGGGCATGATATGTTCTTTCGGGAGCCAGTTGACGGTTTTGCGTTTCGAGGGGGCGGCGGGGTCGAAGAGGAACGGGTGGTCCACGCCGTCAATCAGCAGGCAGTGGCGGTTCATTTTGTTGCGGTTCCACTCGCCGATGTGGGTGCCGGTGATATAACGGATGTTGTCGAAGTCGTAACAGAGGATGGCGCCGAGACCATATTTCTTCATGAACTCCTTGGCTCGCGCAAGCCGGTAGGCGCGCATTTTGTTGAAATCGACATTGGCTTCAAAGTCTACGCCGTTGAATCCTGCTCTCATGGGATCTCCTCTTGAACGGGCAGGGCGAACAATCCCGCTTCGCTGCCGCGCGCCTAACAAACAACAAAAAATATTTATGGAAATGCACTTTGCGATTGCCGTCGCAGCAAGTAGGTTGTCGCATCATTCCTGGTCATGTAGCAATTTGCAGCATATGTCGCATTTTGGTTCAATGTTCCTGCGTTATAGAACAGTTGTTTGAACAGCTCTATAAACGTCATGGTTAGAGCTGTCTTTTAGCCGGATGATTCAACGATCCGCCGCCGGTGCCTATGAAGGTCGGGGTTGGTTCGATACACGCTCCCCATAGAATGGTTGTTCGGTAGTTAACGACAAAAAAGCCGACTGAAAATCCGTTTTGGCACGGTTCTGGGGGAAGTGGAGATTGGGATTAGGTTGATGGTGATTTATGCCGAGAGATATTGGGGATACTGTTCAGCAATCAGCGTGCCAGAATTTCGGTAGAATGACGGCGGGACGGCGGAAGGTGAAAATTCGTCAAAAAAAGCGCGGAGCGCGTGGAACCCGGGACCCGGAGGCGTCATCCTCGCGGCTCGTCGATGTCGATTTCGTACTTCTTCAGTTTGCGGTACATGGTGCTGCGACTCAAACCCAGCTCGCGGGAAATTTTCCTGATGTTACCCTTGTGAAGCGCCACCGCCGCGCGGATCAGCGCTTCCTCGGATTGTGAAGCCGTCACCACCCTGGTCTCGGGTTGCGGAGCCATATGCAAGCGTTGCGACTTGCGGGTCGAAAAACCCGCCGGCAAATCGACCGGCTGAATGTACTCGCCCTGGCAGACCAAAACAGCGCGTTCGATGGTGTTCTCCAGCTCTCGCAAATTGCCCGGCCACGAATAATCGGTCAACGCCTCGACCGTGGCGTCGGCGAACCCCTGGATGGTTTTACCGAAATTTGTGGCGTATTTCCTCAGCATGTAGTCGGAAATGAGGCGGATGTCGCCTTCGCGTTCCCGCAAGGGCGGGATGGCTATCGCGAATACGTTGAGGCGGTAGTAGAGGTCTTCGCGAAAGGTGTTGTTGGCGACGTTTTCCTCGAGATTTTTGTTGGTGGCGGAGATGACCCGGACGTCGATTTGGATGGCTTTCTTGCCGCCTATTCGCACCACTTCGCGCGTCTGCAAAACCCTCAGCAGGTTCGCCTGCACGTCATAGGGCATGTCGCCGATTTCGTCGAGAAAGATGGTGCCGCCGTTGGCGAGTTCGAACTTGCCGGCCTGGCCTTCGCGGCGGGAATTGGTGAAGGCTCCGCCTTCGTAGCCGAACAGCTCGCTTTCAATAAGGCTTCTCGGCAGCGCGCCGCAATTGATCGCAATGAACGGCGACAGCGCCCGGTCGCTCGCGTTATGGATGGCTTGGGCGAAGAGTTCCTTGCCGGTGCCGCTTTCGCCGGTGAGAAGCACGTTCGAGGGATAGGGCGCCGCGACCCGGGCGAGACGCTTCACTTCGCGGATTGCCGGCGACTGGCCGACGATGTCGTCCCAGGTGAAGCGGGCGCTCGAACCGACGATGCGGTTGACCATGCGGTGGATGTGTTCGGCTTTGCGCAGGGTGATGGCGAGTTCCTTCTTGCCGCCGGGGTCGACCGGGGGCAGAATCGCCAGCGAACAGTGGAGCGTCCCCATGAAGGTGTCCAGGTCGAATTCACGCTCTTCGGTGGCGTTTTTCAGCATGCGGCGGAGGTCAAAACCGTTTTCCTCCAGGTAGTCGCCGATGTTGGCGCCGATGACCTGATCCTTGGTGGCGTCCTTGATGTTGAGAAGTTGCATCGCCAGCGAGTTTATCTGGGTGATGCGGCTGTCTTCATCCGAAAACACCAGACCGTAATTCAGCAATTCCACGGTTTTGTCGAGTTTGCGGCGGGTGTCGTCGGCTTCGGCCAAAAGCTCCTGCAGGACCAGCTGCTTTTCGATGGCATGGCTCGCCGATACCACCATACCCAGCGTATGGAAGTGCATTTTGTTCCACGCCCCCGAGAGGCAGAGGATGCCGGCCAAGTGACCGTCCGGGCCGAAAATCGGGGCGGAGGAACAGGACCAAACGTTGTGGGGTTTGTAATAATGTTCGTCGGCCCAGACTTGCAGGGGGGATTGGGTGACGATGGCGGTGCCGATGGCATTGGTGCCGATGGCGGCTTCGGAACGGTCCGCGCCTTCGATTAGCAGGTTCGCCTCGGCGGCGTCGCGGATGTCGTCGTCGCCGTAAACTTTCAGGACTATGCCCAGGCAGTCCGAAAGAATGGCTACGAACCCGGTGCCTTTGACAAATTCGTACAGGTTCTCCATGATGGGAACCGCGGTGTCGTGCAGTTGGCGGTTATGTTGAATCCTGAGCGCCAATTCGCCCGGATTCAGAACGGTCTTGCGGACGGCATGCGGATTGACCCCCAAGGCGCGGGAGCGGCGCCATGAGGCGAGGATGGTGGATGCGACATCTGGAATGGCGGCGTCGGGGTCTTGGAGAAAATGATTCCAGGCGGCGCAAATACGCTTTCTCACCTCTTCCATGCTGCTTGACCTCATTCGTATGGATTATACCGCCGACAACTTGAAAAGTTTAATTTAACCACAGAGGCACAGAGGGCACCGAGAACCACTTTATTATTGGTAGCTAAATGAAATCGTGGTTCTCTGTGTCCTCTGTGCCTCTGTGGTGAATTAGACTTTTCACAATTTCAATACACGTTCGGTATAAATTCAAAGTGTCTTCGGTATAGTATACTCTTGATTCTATCCGGCAAAAGCAGGGTAGGCAAAACAAAAAACAAAACCACACGGGTTGTCGACTTACAGTTAACCGGAGGCGGCTGCTGGTCCGCCATTCTCCAAAAGTCAATTAGTGTTTCACTATATTGTCCCATATTGGGACTGAACCTTCCGGTGAAATAAAATCGCGGCGTCCGGCAGAGCTGCCGGACGCCGCGCACCATCGTCTTTCCACCGCCGCGAATACAGGGGATTTCACATCCCGTGTATCGCCTGACCGTACGCCGCCATGAAGGACTCGCCCACCGCTTCGCTGACGGTTGGATGCGGGTGGATGGAGTGGATGATTTCCTCCGCCGTCGCCTCAAGGGTCGCCGCCACCGACAATTCCGCAATCATTTCCGTCGCGTGTTTGGCGTAGAGGTGAACACCGAGGATTTCGCCGAGGTCGGCGTCGACGATGACTTTCATCAGGCCGTCCGTGTCCCCTTCGACCAGCGACTTGCCGTTGCCGGCCATGTTGAATTTGCCGACCTTGACCTTGCGGCCCGCTTCCCCGGCCTGCTTTTCCGTCAGGCCGATACAGGCGATTTCCGGATCGAGATATATGCAGGATGGAATGCGGTCGTAATCCATGGCGATCTTGCGCCCGAGAATATTCTCCACCGCGACGATGCCTTCGTGCGAA
>JAVBRG010000175.1:0-3979 GCA_031548195.1 Planctomycetota bacterium
GCAAATGCCGCATGAAGTTAGGGTTATCGGCTACTCAAGGGGCGGTGGCGAAAAACCACTCGCAATTCCCTTTACCATGCAACCTTTTGATCACACGACTGTTGTGGAGGCGGTTCCCACAACAGTCGCGTAGTAGAACTAGCCGAGGTCGGGAGTCCCGGTGTTTTTTCAAACGTCCGAAAAATAAATGAAACGGGGGGAATGGCTTGGCGGCCATTCCCCCCGTTTTTTTCTTTCCGGACTGCCTGTCATCAAGGCGACTTTGTTACCGGGCTGTTAACCTTCCCTAAAGGGCTTGCGTATGGAGTTGTAAAGTTTATT
This sequence comes from Planctomycetota bacterium, assembly GCA_031548195.1. Lineage (GTDB taxonomy): Bacteria > Planctomycetota > SZUA-567 > SZUA-567 > SZUA-567 > JAJBSZ01. The sequence continues at coordinate 322 of JAVBRG010000175.1, forward strand.
TCTTGACCGGCCGCTTAGCGAGTGGCGTCGGTCGGCAATGCGTCAATCAGGGCCATCGCACCGTCGTAATCGAATTCCTCGATTTTACCGGCTATTTGCTTGACCTTGGCGTTCAATTCCTCGCCGTAATCCTTACCCTTCGCCATACCCAGGAGCTCCAAGGCGGCGTCCGATTCGAAGGAGTCAAGAAGCGCCCTGACTTCCGCCAATTTTTCCCTAAGCTCCGCCGCTTCGCCTTTGGCTTCGGTCGGGGAAGGGGGGGGCGCTACCGCCGGCGCCGGTTCCTCCATGGCGGCGGCGAGTTTTTCCCGGAGCGCCCTGACGGCGGCCAGATAGTCGGGGAGGTTCTCGGCGCAGAAATCCAGCTGCCGATCCTTGGCGGCCTGTTCGAACTCTTCGCTGGCGTCCCCCAGGGCCATGGCGCCGATGGTGCGCAAGGACCCCTTCAGGCCATGAACTTCGATGGCGAAGCTTTTCAGGTCGCCGTTGGCGAGGAAATTTTCGAGGCGGGTCAGTGATTCTGGGAGTCTGCGGACCAATAGGGCGAGGGAATTGCCGTAGAGTTCCTCCATGCCGCTGAGGCACTTCAGGGCGGAATCGAGGTCCATGCCCTGGATTTGCCGGAGGCGCCGGAAGAGGGGGGAATTCAATTTGTCGGGGATGGCGTCGCCGGCGGCGGCGGCGCATTCGCCATGGAAACGGGAAGCGTCGGCGGGGGCCGGGGAAGTCTGGGCCGCGGGTTTTTTCAGGCGGTGGACCAGGTCGGGGGGGAGCCACTTCCTGAGGATGCGGGTGAGCTGTTTGTTGTCGATGGGTTTAGACAGGAAGTCGTTCATGCCGGCGGCGAGGAGGATTTCCTTGCTGCCGCCGACGGCGTTGGCGGTGAGGGCGATGATGGTCAGTTCCTCCGGCGGGTGCGTTTCCCTGAGAACGCGGGTCGTTTCCACGCCGTCCATTTCCGGCATCATGTGGTCCATGAAGACGATGTGGTACTTTTTTCCCTCGGTGTCGATTTTGCGGATGGCTTCCCAGCCGCTTAGGGCGGTGTCGCATTTGATGTTGGCCATGCCGAGGATGCCGGTGGCGACGTTCAGGTTGATTTCGTTGTCGTCGACGACCAGGATTTTGGCGTCGGGGGCTTCGATGGCTTCAGAGGTGATGGTGTGGCTGTCCTTGGCCTTGACTTCGCTGCCGAGCTGGTAGGGGATGGAGAGGTGGAAGGTGGTGCCCTGGCCGTAGACGCTTTCGACGGTGATGGTTCCGCCCATGAGGTGGATGAGGGAGGAGGTGATGGAGAGGCCGAGGCCGGTGCCGGTGATGTTGCGGTTGTTGCGAGCGTCGAGTTGTCCGAATTCCTCGAAGATGCTTTGGAGTTCCTCGGGCTTGATGCCGATGCCGGTGTCGGCGACGTGGAATTCGAGATGGGTGGGGGTGAGGTTGACGCCGAGGGTGACGCCGCCGTGCTTGGTGAATTTGATGGCGTTGCCGATGACGTTCACCAGGGCCTGGCGGAGGCGGAGGTCGTCGCCGTAGAGGAAGTCGGGGAGTCTGTCGTGGATGTCCAGGAAGAAGAAGAGGCCTTTCTGTTCGGCGGCGAAGGCGAAGATGGAGTCGAGGTTGTCGAGGAGTTCCATGATGGAGAAGTCGACGGGGACGAGTTCGAGTTTGCCGGCCTCGATTTTCGAGAAGTCGAGGATGTCGTTGATGATCCCGAGGAGGGAATTGGCGGAGATGTGGATGTCGTTCAGGTAGCGGCGCTGGCGTTCGGTGACCTGTTCGTTCAGGAGGATGTCGGTCATGCCGAGAATGGCGTTCATGGGGGTGCGGATTTCGTGGGACATGTTGGAGAGGAACTGGCTTTTGGAGCGGCTGGCGCTTTCGGCGGCGCTGATGGCGTTTTTGAGATCGGTGACGTCGGTGGAGTGCTGCATGTGCACCAGGCGGCCGTCGGTCCAGCTGATGACCGAGTCGACGTTTTTGTAATGCCGGTGGGTGAGGGTGTTGTGCTCTTCCCAGACGACTTCGCTGGAGGGGTCTTTTTCCAGTTTGAAATTGGGGCAGAAGGAGCAGCGTTCGGTGAAGCCCTGCTGGAGGACCTGCCAGCAGATTTTTCCGACCGCGTCCTTGCCGAGGCCGAAGGCTTCCCGCATCGAGTTGTTGATGAAGAGGATTTCGTCGGTGTGCATGTCGGAGACGTAGATGTAGGCGGCCATGCCGTTCAGGATATTCTTGAGGATTTCGTTGGAGGTGGCGGCCTCGCGCTGGGAGTACTTGATGTCGGTGATGTCGATGGAGTATTGGAGGTGGGCTTTTTTGCCGTCGGTCCATTCGATGATGGAGTCGGTGTTTTTGTAATAGCGCCGGTTGAGGGTGTTTTGCGTTTCCCATACCACCGGGACGTCGGGGGCGATTTCCAGTTGGTGAATGGGGCAGAAGGGGCAGCGCTGCGTGAACCCCTTTTGAATGGTTTTGTAGCAGAGGGCGCCGACCACGTCGCGGTTGTGCCCGAAAGTTTCCTGCATCTTCCGGTTGACGAAGAGTATTTCGTTCGTCTCCAGATCGGTGACGTAGACGAAGGCGTCGAGCTGGTTCAGAATGGTTTTCATGGCATCTAGCATGGCGGAACATCTCCTGGAAAAACCGATTTTGGGGCAGCCCTAAAAATGCTGTTTTTAGGGGCGCCCTTGGTTATATGAGTAACGTCGCCGCGCAATAGACCAGGAGGAGCGCCATGACGGTGTTCAGGGTTTTGGCGTGACGGGTGAAGACTTTTTGGAAGGCGGAACCGCAGAAGGCCCAGAGCAGATTGGACAGGGATGACGCGGCAATCAGGACCAAGCCAAAGCCGGCGATAATCCACCGGCCGGAGTAATGCGGAAGGATGAAGGTGGAGAGGGCGGCCAGGCAGTAGAAAATGAACTTGGCGTTGACGCACTGCAGAAACATGCCGCCGACAAAGCCGACCGGTCTACCCTCCCGGGCGTCGGGGCGGGAGGCACCGGCTTGGGGGTCGGGATCGGCCTTGGGCCGGGCCCGGTAGACGGCGTAGGCGAGATAGAGGATGTAGGCGGCGCCAATCACCCTGAGGACCGGTTCGACGCTGGGGAGCGATTTATAGAGAAAACCGGTGGCGAGGGTGCAGAAGGCCATGACCAAAAAAAATCCGGCCAACATGCCGACGCAGAGCGGCAGGGTTTTACGAAAACCGTGCTGAATGGCGGTGGACATGCAGAGAACATTGTTCGGCCCCGGGGTAAACGCGGTGAGGACGACGAAGGAGACAAAAGCGGCAATGGGCATCGAGCGGGTCCGTTAATTGGTTCGGTTTAAAGCCGGGGGTAATAAACCTTTGTTTAATCCATCCACATGGATAGTTATTTTGAAAATGTTACGAAAAACCGTTATTTCCAGCAATCAAGAAAAAGCTTGAGGCGGCGTTTTGGGAGAGGTGACGGTCGAACGGGCGCCGTTCTCGCCAATTCGGCGGCGGCAATTATGCGGATTTGTCGACTATACACTAGTGCCCCATAAAGCCTAAATCTTCGGATAGCTTTCCGTTTTCGTGCCCTTGGGCTGCGTTGGAGCTTCTTGACAATATGTTCAATATTGCCTGCGAAGCTCCGCCTTGCCCAAGGGCACGAAAACGAAAATTTATCCG
>JAVBRG010000037.1:0-15614 GCA_031548195.1 Planctomycetota bacterium
TCATCGTGTCAGACGAGGAAGCGAGGGCGGAAATCACTTTTTCAGCCGGCGGCTAGGCAGAAAAAGTTATTTCCGACCGAGCTGACGAAGTATGACGCGATGAGATACGTTTTCACAATTTCAATAGGCGTTCGGTATATCCCAATAGGAAGTGTGGGTTTTCACAATTTCAATTCGCGTTCGGCATCGCGCCGATACCGATCGGAAAATTCGCCTATCGCCGCGTCTCCATCGAGAATGCGCACCTCCAAATCGAATCGCCTGCGCTCGCCGCCGGCCAGGGTGTGCAGCAAGCCCTTCTCCCGCAAGGCGCTTCGTCCTATCGGAATGCAATTGCCCGGTTCAAGCGCCATAACGTACTCGCCCGCGCGCATCATTTTCCATTGGGTGAAAGCGGGAAGCTGGCCGGGTTGATAGCATACCGCCACTCCCAGGCCAAGATCCCCGTTCACCACCGCCACGCCGGCATGGCCGTCCGTTCCGCCCGCGATGTCGTGGAAAAAGCACTCCTCGGCTTGATCGGCATGCGGCTCCCGGCAGCGCGACCACGCCGTGATGCCGGCTTTCGAGGCGGCGTCGTAAGGGCGAACGCGCCGCGAAGCGGCGATTACCCGGCTGTCGGGCGACAGGAGCGGGTAGCCGAAATTGAAATGGTACATCAAGGTCAGGGGAACGGCGGAACAGCCGGCGTTGGCGACAATGTCGGTGATAAATATCGACCCGCTGCCGAGAGCGGTGCGGATGCTGCGCTCGAGGGTCAGATGGCAGCCGTGCACCATTGCCTCGCGCAGCCGGCCGGAGACGGAGAGCTGGAATTCGCCGTCGCGCCATTCCTCGCCAAGCGCCACGTTCTCGGCCGCGGTATTGGCTATCCTGCCGTGCAGCCCATGCTGGACGGCGCCCAGCGCCGGTTCGCTGTCGACACAGGGGTCGCCGACGTTGGACAGGCCGCAGGTGGTCAGAAGGCCGGCGTGGAAAGTGCGTAGCCAGTCATGGCCGCGGCTTTCGTAATATGCCGGTGACACCACCCCGACCCGGGACATATAGGCGAACGGCACGCCGCGATAGGAGGCCCAGGCGATATCCATCCCCTTGCCGGGGAGCACGGTGAATTCGAGAAGGCCGTTACGCACATCCACCGCCTCTACGCCGGCCGCCCCGCCTTCGCGGAAGGCGTAGCGTTTGAGGCCGGCGATCTGCGACATGCAGCCCAGCCGTTCGCGCAGGCGGTTTTCGTCTGTAGGAATGTTCCACTCCCGCATCACGTTTCCTTGGCCGGCTTGGCGGCGATTTGCACCGAGAAGAGTCGGGCGGGTTCGCCGCCGGAGGCATGGCCGCGGACCTGGCGCCCCGCCTTTACGTAATAGGCATCGCCGGTGCGCAGCAACTGCGGCTTCTCCCCCTCCACCTCCAGCAGGAGCTCGCCCTTGATGACATAGCCCGACAGATCGCCCGGCAACGTCTCCATGACCGGACCCTTCTCGTCGGGCTGAAATTCCTCGTCCAGCAAGATCATGCCTATGTCCTCCCTCTGCGGCAGCACCAGGGTGTAATTGCGACCGCCGTCATTCACAAACAGCATTTCCTCCCGACGGAAGACCGGCCCGGACTCCCCCTCGGCCTTTTCCTGGAAGAAGGTTCCGATGTCGGTGCCCAAGGCCAGGAGAAGCTTGCGCAAGGTGGCGATGGTGGGGGAGATGGTGCCGGATTCGACCCCCGACACATACCCCGCCGACACCCCGGCCCTCTCGGCCAGCCCGCGCATGGACAACCGGCAGCGCTGGCGCAAACTGCGCAGCCTCGCCGCCACGTGCAGCTCCGCCGCTTCCTCACGCCGCTCCGGCTCGACACCGGTCGCTACGCCCCCGTTCCCGGTGTCGGCGCCTTTTCTTTTGCGAACGGCGCATTTTCCCGTTGACATTCGTTTCTCCATCGTTTATTATATTGAACACTTGACTATCACACCATACACTTGCTCAAACCAGGTTGCAACCAGAAAAAGAATATACCCCCATTTTCCTGCCGCCGCAACGTGCCTTTTGCCCCGCTCCTCCAACCCATATTCCGCGAACCGGAGAATCCATGCCTCTGTACGAAAACCGCAAAGAATGCGAAAATCGCGTCGCCATTTCCTCCGACAACCGGAAAACGCTGGTTTTCGGTGCGGAAAATGTGGTGCGCGCCCTTCTGGAAAAGGCTTCAGAACGCTGTGCCGCCACCGGTTGCCATGCGGCGATGGCCTTCGACGGCTGGTATGGCATCGACTGGGAGGCGGTGGCGGACGGCGTCGCGAAAACCGCATCGTCCCTGGGCATTCCCGTGGAGCTCCGCCGCGTCCGCGACTGTTTTCTGCCGGCGGAAAGGATAGAGGCCTATAAAAAGCCCTTCATCGGCGACGATCCGGCGTTTGGGATAGTGAACACCGACGGCCAAATAGCCGACATCATGGACCCGGCCAAGCTCTCCCTGCTGGCGGAAGACCTGGCGGCGGCGAAGAAGCGGAAGGGGCGGGGGATTTTCCTGGTCTACGGCGCCGGGTCGCTGACGCCGCGTCTGTCCGGCGAGTATGAGGTCAAGGTCTACTTCGACAAGACCCGCCAGCCCATCCTCTGGGAAATGTGGGACGGCAAGCTCACCCCCTTCGGCTACGCCGGTCCGAAGCCGGGTTACGACTGGAAGGAGTACTATTACTGCGACTACTACCTGCTGGAGCGGCAAAAGCACCGCGCGCTGGGGGAAATGGATTTCTGGGTCGAGGGGATCGCCTACGAGTCGCTGAAGCTCATGCCCCGCGCCGCCTACGACGAAATGATGTCCCTCCTAGTCGGCATGCCGGTAAAGGAGGTGACCATATTCCAGCCCGGTCCGTGGGGCGCTTACCGCTACCGGGATCTCTGGTTCGATGTGCCGGGGCTGGAATGCAACGCCTGGAATGAACTCGCCGGACCGGAACTGTCGATTCTAGTGGACGCCGGAGCGGAGGCGATGTTGAACCTCCCCATGACCAACATCATGGCCTATGACAATTCCAGGTTCCTCGGCTCGTATATCAACGAAACCTACCCCAACCTGTTTCCCCTCGACATCTGGCTCGACGACGGCTATTTCCCTGCGCCGCAGCCGGACGAACGCATCTCCATGCCCATGCACAACCACCCCTCCACCCAGTATGTGCAGGAACATTTCAAGGAACCGCTGGGGCGGTACGAGACCTACTACATCGCCGAAGCCTACCAAGGCGCCGGCACCTGGCTCTCCTACGCCGACGACGCCGATGTCGAGGAGTGGGAGCGGCTCTGCCGGGCGTCCAACAACCTCAAGGAAATCCCGAACTGGAAGGATTTCATCAAGCGCTGGGATTCGAATGTCGGCGACCTGTTCCTCATCCCGCCCGGCACCTGCCACGGCCATGGCGGCAACCAGATGGTTCTGGAGATGGACACCTGCCCGTCGGTGGCGGCGACGGAATACTCCTTCTTCCTTTACGACTTCGCCCGCAATTCCTGGGACGACGCGAAGAAGTCGATGACCGGGCGCCCCCTCAAGATGCACCTCGACCACGGCTTCGACAACGAGCGGTGGGTGCGCGCCGATTGGGCGGAAAACCGCCTGCGGGCGCGGCCTGTGGTGATCAAGTTCACGCCCGAATTCATGATCGATCGCTACACCTCCGATCCGCGCATGCCCTTCGAGGTGGAGCGCCTGCACTTCGAAAAGCGCGCCGAATACGGCACCGGAGGCCGCTTCCTCCATATCCTGACCCTGACCGCCGGCTCCCGGGTCAGGATCCGCTCCAAGTCCAATCCGGGCCGGCAAAATGAGATTCGCATCTGGCAATCCGCCATTCTGCCGTGTTCCATCGGGGACTACGAGATAGAGAACCTGGGCGGCGGGCAGTGCACCGTGGTGCTGCTGCGCTGGAAAAAGGGCTGACCGTATCGCCTCTTCCCCGCCACATCGCCGTACGAAAAGCGGGAGTGGGGGGGTGTGGGAATCAGGAGTGGTTTTTTGGGCATTGGCATAACTAAGGAGACTAGAGATCATGAGACGAATCGCCTGGCTGTGCGTCCTCGCTGCATGCGTCCTGTCGTTCGCCGCTTCCATTCGTGCTGCGGCCGGGGAGAAGAAACCGGTCATCGCCGGCATCATCTTTATGGAGGACACCTTCTTCCGCCTCTGCAACCTCGGGATGAAGGACGCCGCCGCCGCCGCCGGCTGCGAGTTCCTCGAGGGCAACAGCAACAACCGCCCGGAAAAGGAAATCCAGCTCATCGACACCTACGCCACCCGCAAGGTGGACGCCATCTGCATCGCGCCGGTGAGTGAAACGGCCAGCCTCAAGGCGCTGGAAAACGCCGCCGCCAAGGGCATCAAGATTTCCCTGTGGGGCACCCCCAGCGCCTACCGCGACCGCGCGCCCTACGTCGAATCGAGCCCCCACGCCTTCGGGGTGACGGCGGGCAAGGCGGCGCGGAAATTCATTCAGGAGAAGCTGGGCGGCAAGGCGAAAATCGCCATCCTCGCCTTTGCCTCCCTCATCCCCGAAGAATCGAACGCCCGCCGGAACGGCTTCATGGAACAACTCGCCGACCTGCCCGGCGTGAAGCTGGTGGCGGAGCAGGACGCCTGGCTTCCCGAAGCGGCCCTGAAGAAGGCCAACGACATCCTCACCGCCAACCCCGATCTCAACCTCATCTACGGCGCCAACGAAGGCGGCACCACCGGCGCCACTCTGGCCGTGAAGGCGGCCAATCGCGCCGGCAAGTGCTACGTTTTCGGTATCGACGCCAACGAGCAGATTCTCGAGGCCCTGAAATCCCCCGACAATATCCTGCAGGCCTCGGTGTCGGACCTCCCCTATGACATAGGCCGCAAGGCGGTGGAAAACGCCGTCGCCCTGATCAAGGGCGAAAAGGTGGACATGTACACCTCCTTCAACGGCATCCTGCTGAGCAGGGATGACCAGGCTGGACTAAAGGTCTACGAGGAGAACTTCAAGAAACTGATCGGCAGGGAGTAACGGGCGCCTCCAAAAATGGCATTTTTAGGGCTGCCCCAACGACATACCGGAGTCCAGCCAGCATGCTGCGCATCGAAAACATGGTGAAAGTGTATCCCGGAACGGTGGCGCTGGACGACGTCACGGTGGAGTTCTCCGACGGCCGTGTCCACGCCCTTCTCGGCAAGAACGGCGCGGGCAAGTCCACCCTGGTGAAAATCATCGCCGGCACCCTGCCGCCGACCAGCGGCCAGCTGTACATCGACGGCCACGAAACCCGGATGGAGTCCGCCAACGACGCCTTCGCCAAGGGCATTGCCACGGTCTACCAGGAAATGTCCCTGGTCCCCGACCTGTCGGTGGCGGAGAACATCCTGCTGGGCCGCATGCCCCGCAAGCTGGGCGGCATGATGATCGATTGGCCTGCCGCCTATCGCACCGCGCGGGAGCTCGTCGACGAGCTGGGGGTTGCGGTGGAGGTCGGTAAAAAGGTGTCCGAGCTTGGCGTGGCGCAGCGGCAGATGGTGGAGATTGTCAAGGCGATGTCCTTCCGCCCCTCGGTTCTCATGCTGGACGAGCCGACTTCCGCCCTGGCCCGGCACGAGACGGAGATGCTCTTCACGCTGGTCCGCCGCCTCGCCGCCCGGGGCGTCTCCATCATCTACATCACCCACCGCCTGCAGGAACTCAAGCGCATCGCCGACGACGTCACGGTGTTGCGTGACGGCAAACTCATCGGCGTCGTCGACATGGCGGAGGCGACGCCGGAACTAATCGTCAGGATGATGTTCGGCGCGGTCGAGCAGCGCCGTCGCCCCGCCGACCTCATGGCCGGGGGGGCGACGGCGCTGGAGGTGCGCGGCCTGGGTCTCGCGGGCAAGTTCCGCGACGTCGACTTCGTCCTGCGCGAGGGGGAGGTTCTCGGCATCGCCGGGCTTCTCGGATCCGGCCGGACGGAACTTCTGCGGGCCATTTTCGGCGCCGAGCCGTGGGACGAGGGGGAGGTCTTCCTCCACGGCCGCCGTTTGGGCAGGGGCGACCCGGCGGACATGATGCGGCAGGGGCTGGCGATGACCACCGAGGATCGCAAGAACTCCGGCCTGATCCTTGGCATGAGCGTGTTCAACAACCTCGCCCTCGCCAGCATGCGCCGGCATTCGCGCCGCGGCGTCATCGATCGCGGCCGGGAACGGGAGACGGTCCGGCGGCTGGTCGAGCGCCTGGAAATCAAGGTTCCGGACGTTATGGCGGCGGTGGCGTCCCTGTCGGGCGGCAATCAGCAGAAGGTGGTGGTGGGGAAATGGATGGCGACGGAGCCGGCGGTGTTCCTCTTCGACGAACCCACGCGCGGCATCGACGTCATGGCGAAACAGCAGATTTTCCAGACCATGTGGGATTTGTCGCGGGCCGGCCTCGCCTGTCTGTTCGTGTCATCCGAACTGGAGGAGCTGGTCGAGGTTTGCCACCGGATCCTGATTATGAAAAACGGGCGCATCGTCGAATCGGTCGAGGCCGATCGGCTCGACAGCGAGGAACTGTACGTGCGCTGCATGTCTTGACGGCCCGGGAGAGGAACGGATGGAACCATGATTCAAATCATGCGTAAAACGATGCTGGAGATAGTGCTCATCCTGCTTTGCGTCATCCTGGCTATAATGTCGCCGTACTTCCTCAATCTGGATAATTTCCTCAATATCCTCAGGAACGCGTCCATGCAGGGGATTATCGCCGTCGGGATGACCCTGGTCATCATCTCCGGCGAAATCGATCTTTCCGTGGGTTCGGCCGTCGCCTTCGCCGGCTGTCTCATCGCCTGGTGGGCGAAAGCCCTGCGCGGCGCCTCCTTCGGTATGGGGGAGGGGGTGAACATCGCGGCCGGCATCGTCGCCGTCGTCCTGTTCGGCGTCCTCATCGGCTGCTTCACCGGCGTCATGCGGACCCGTTTCGGCGTGCCCACCTTTATCGTCACCCTGGCCTGGCTCACCATCCTGAAGGGGGCGGCGCAACTGGTGACCAACGGCTTTCCCATCAGTTCCTTCCCCCCCTGGTTCAACTTCATCGGCGGCGGTTATGTCCTCAAGGACATTCCCTTCCCCGCCGTGATTTTCCTAATCGTCTTCCTGGTCTTCTCCTTCATCACCAAATACACCACCTTCGGCCGCTCGGTCTACGCCGTCGGCGGCAACCTGGAGGCGGCGCGGCTGTCGGGAATAAGGATCGGCCGGATAAAGATGGCGGTCATGGCCATCGTCTCCTGTCTGGCCGCCCTCGCCGGGGTCATGCAGGCGTCCCAGATTATGTCCGGCTCGGCTTCGACCGCCACCGGCTGGGAGCTGGACGTGATCGCCTCCGTCATCATCGGCGGCACCAGCCTGGCCGGCGGGTCGGGTACGGTGTGGGGGACTTTCGTCGGCATCCTCTTCCTGGGCGTGCTGGTGAACGGCATGACGCTGTTGAACGTCAACGAATACTGGCAATTCGTGGTCAGGGGCGTCCTTATTCTCGTGGCGGTGCTTATCAACACTGTGCCCGGGGAAAGGAAGTAGGGTTCCTCACCTTTCCGGCGCCGCTTCCCCCCCCCGGGGGATAATCCGGAAAATAACGCCGCAAAAACACGCCCAGAAGATCCGCGTCGAATTCCTTCCCCGACCCCTGCGTCAAGGCCTCGTACACCGTCTCCTTCGGTAACGATTCCTTGTACTGCCGCTTGCTCATCAGGGCGTCGTAAACATCGGCGATTTTGATGATCCTTCCCGCCATGCTCAATTGGCCGCTCTGCAAATGATGCGGATAACCCTTGCCGTCCAGACGCTCGTGGTGCTCGCTAATCCCCGAACGGACCGCCGCCGGCAGTTCTATCCTCCCCATGATCGCCGCCCCGATATCCGGATGCTGCTGCATGACCGTCATGTCCTCGCGGGACAACCTCTCCGGATAATTGAGAATCCGGTCGGGGATCCCGATCTTGCCGACATCATGCAACAGACCGGCGAAATACACCTCGTCCACTTCCTTCTGTGGCAAACCGATGTCCCGCGCCAGCCCCCGCGCCAATTCCGCCACCCGCTCCGAATGTCCCGCCGTGGTCGGGTCCTTCGCGTCCACCGCCCCCATGATCAGGCGAATCACGTCAAGGAACAATTTCCGCCGCGCCTTCCCCTCCTCCCGCGCCTTGAAGTGCGTCGCCGCCGACAGGACCAGGGCGCTCACCCCCTGCACCGTCTCGGCGCTTTTGCCGCCCTTCCACCCCAGGACCGTGAAGCGCGACTCGCCGGAGCGCGTCTCGGGCAGGCGCAGGAGCAGGCGGTGTTCACCCCGCGAGGCAATCAGGGTCGCCGGTTCCGCCGCTCCGGATTTCTTCCCCCGCTTCTTCGCCTCTTCGGCCCGGATGAAACGGACCTCGGGATTGTCCTCCCCCGCATAAGGTGCAATCAGCCTGATCCCGCTCGTGCTTTCCAAGAGATTCCAGCGGGATGCCAGATAGTCGGGGAAGGCCGCCTCCGCCGGGCCGTCCACCTCGCCGCCGCCCAGGGCCAGGAGTGATTCTATGGACAGGTGGGACACCCGCCATTCGCCCGACACCGCCCGCAGCTGGATGAGGGAGGCGGTGAAAAACGCGACCAGGAGACCCAGGAGCGGCAGGACCGGCGGCAGCCACATCCGCCCGTGGAAGAAAACCAGGGCCGCCGTCCCCAGCCACAGGATCGCCGCCGCCGCCGCCAGCGCCCAGCCCCGCCGGAGCGAACGTTCCCAGCCGATGCCCGCGCCCAGGGCCGCCAGCAGCCCCGCCGCCGCGACCAGCCACCAGCGGGGCGTCTCGCCCGGTATCCAGCCGTGCATCAGGGTCAGGAGGGCGTGGGCATTGTAAAGGGTCGCCGGCAGGACCCGCGCCCGGCCGATGGGATAATGGTCGGTCGCCCCGACCGCGTTCACCCCGACCAGGACGACGGCGTCCCGAAAGGTCTCCGGCGGATATTTACCGTTGTAGACGTCGATGTATTCGTAGACGGGGATTTCGGGGTGGGGGTGGTGCACCTTGTACGAAAGGTTCTCGTTCAGGCGGACCGTTCCGGCGGGCAAAGCGACGGCGGGATGGCCGCCCTGCCGGGCGAGCCGGAGCGGCGGGTTGCCGATGGCGTTCAGGACGGCGGCGGGAAAGGAGGGGATCAGTTCGCCGGCGATGCGCCAGTAGAGGTAGGCGTCCCGGTAAATCCCGTTTGGTTCGTCGGGTATATTGGTGATGCCGGCGCCGGCGACTTTCGCCGCCAGGGCGGGGAAGGGCCGGACCAATTCCTCGCCCCCGTTTCCCTCCGGGACGTGGTACATCGCCTGCACGACCCGTCCGGATTTTTCCACCGCCGCCACATATGCGGCGTCCTCGGCCGGAGTCGACAAATCCGACATGGTGATGTCCATCGCCACCACCCGGGCGCTGCTCAGACGGTCAAGCAGGGCGGCATGTATGCCGCGGGGCCATGGCCATTCCTGGATGGCGAACATGCTCCGCTCCGACGCGAGCACCACGGCGACTTTGCGGTCAGGGGGCGGGGGTTTGATTTGCCCCTGCAAATAATGGTCGAAAACGGTCATGTCCAGACGTTTGATTGACGGCGGATACAGGCAGGCGACTAGACAGGCCAGCCCGGCGGCGATCAGGCAGGCGATCCGGCGGGCGGTCCGACCGCTCCGGGATTCCCCTCCGGGTATACCGCCCATCGCCTAGCCCCCCCCGACCGCGTCCGCCTGAAAATATAACCGCCAGCCAAGCCCCATTTATCGCAGTTGGACTCTGGAATAGCAAGTCAATCCCGGGAAATAATTAAGCGGGAGGGAGATGTATCGTAGTCGGCAAGAAACCCGCCTGACGGCAAATTCACCGACCGGATCGGAAGGTTCACGCGACGCGACAATGGAGATTGCTCCAGGGTTTTGGGGGGACGCGGCAGGGGGACGCCGTGGCGCTTGCGGCGTATGGCGCCGCGTTTTTTAGTAAAGGTCGGTAACGAAATAAATTATTCGATTCAGTATGCAAAACTTCCGTTGGGGCGCATCGCAATTCGGTTACGGGCACCTCTAAACACCCTATCAGTGCCGGAACTTACACCTCCGTAAGACAAAAAGCAAACACCACTGTAGCGATCGTCTATCGGCCTGGATTCCGGCGGGTTGCGTCTCACCCCGGTTGAACGCTTGCAACGCCGGAATGACGCGTGGGGAGGAGTCAGACGTAACAAGGCTGCGGATTAGAGTAACACAGTTGAGATGCGCCCCTTCTGGTGTCACTGGGTCCACGCCGCTCCCGTTGCGGAAGCGGTTCCCGCAACGGGAGCGGCGCGGATATCTACGCCTTCTGCCGGTAATACGTATGGTCCATCGGCAGCTTGGTGCGGAAAATGCCGTCCATCCGGTAATACGCCCCGGCGGCGGCCGGCGCGGTCGGAATGGTGGCCAATTCGCCCACGCCCTTGGCCCCGTAGGCGTATTCGGTCTCGCCCTTCGCCTGCACCAGAATCACCTCGATTTCCGGCGCCTGATCCGCCCGGAACAAACCGAGCGTTCCGTACTTCGCCAGCGGCACGCATTTGTCCAGGGGATAGTCCTCCGTCAAGGCGTAGCCGAGGCCCATCACCACCCCGCCCTCGATTTGCCCCGCCGCCGACTTCGGATTCACCACCCGGCCGACGTCGTAGGCCGCGACGACCTTCTCGACCTTCCCCTGTTCATCCAGCAGCACCACTTGCGCCGCATAACCGTAGGCGACGTGGCTGACCGGATTCGCCTTCGGGCTCCCCATCGGATCCGTCTTGGCTAGGAACTCGCCGTAAAACTCCCGTCCCTCCAGATCGGCCCAGGTTTTCCCCTGGTCCAATTCCGCCTTGAGTAACAGCGTCGCCCGCAAGGTGGCTTCGCCCGTCAGGGTGGTCTGCCGCGAGGCGGTGGTGGTGCCGGCGTTCGGGGTCCGCCTGGTGTCGGGCCGTTCGGCGACGACCTGATCGGGGGGGACGCCCAGGGTCTCGCAGACCATTTGCGTGGTCACCGTCGCCATGCCTTGGCCGATGCAGGCGGCGGAAGTGCGCACGTGAATTTTCCCCTTCTCGACAGATACTATGCAGCGGCTGGTGTCGGGGACGCCGACCCCGAGGCCGCTGTTCTTGAAACAGCTGGCGAGGCCGGACCGGGGATGCTTTTCCCAAACCTCCTTCACCGCCTCCAGGCAATTCGTCAGGGCGGTGGAACTGTCGGCGATTTGTCCGTTGGGGAGGACCTGCCCGGGACGGATGGCGTTCCGGTAACGGATTTCCCAGGGGCTTATCCCGACCATTTCCGCCAGCAGGTTCAGGTTCATTTCGATGGCGAAGGCGGATTGGGTGACGCCGAAGCCGCGGAAGGCGCCGGCCGGCGGATTGTTGGTGTAGACGGCGGTGCCTTCGATGTCGATATTCTGGTAATTGTAGGGGCCGGCCGCGTGGGTGCAGGCGCGCTGGAGGACCGGGCCGCCGAGGGAGGCGTAGGCGCCGGTGTCGGAGACGATGACCGCCTTCAGGGCGGTGAGGAGGCCATTTTCGTCGCAGGAAGTGGTGAAGTCCATTTCCATGGCGTGGCGCTTGGGGTGGATGACGATCGATTCCTGCCGGGTCAGTTTGACCTTGACCGGTTTCTTGAGGAGCCACGCCGTCAGGGCCGCATGGTGCTGGACGGACATATCCTCCTTCCCCCCGAAACCGCCCCCGACCAGCATCGAGGTGACGTGGACCTTTTCGGCCGGAATGCCCAGCATGGCCGCGACTTCGCGTTGTTCATCGTATATGCTTTGCCCGCCGGTGAAGAGGTGGACGCCGTCACCGCCTTCCGGTTCCGCGACGGCGCATTCCGGTTCCATGCAGGCGTGTTCGGTGAAGGGGACGGAATAGTGTTTGCTGACGACATGCTTCGCCTTGGCGATGGCGCCGGCGGCGTCGCCCCGGAGGAGGTGTTCGTGGGAAAGGATGTTCCGGTCCTTGTCGTGAAGTTTGGGGGCGCCGGGGGCCAATGCCGCGGCCGGATTCGCGAGCGGATCCAGTTCCTGGTAATCGACCTTGACCAGCGCCTTCAGTTTGCCGAGGTCCTCGTACTTTTCCGCCACGACAATCGCCACGGCGTCACCGAGATAACGCGTGTTCTCGCCCACCGGGATCAGGACGTCCCAGTCCACGACCAGGTGGCCGATCTTCCGGTGCCCGGGAATGTCCTTGGCGGTGATGACGGCGACGCAGCCGGGGGTCGCAAGGGCGGCGGCGGGGTCGATGCCAAGCAGTTTGGCGCGGGGATACTTCGCCCGGATGGCCGAGGCGTGGAGCATTCCGGGGAGGACCAGGTCGTCGGCGTACTGGCCGGTGGCGAGGGTTTTCTCGCGGGCGTCGACCCGGTGGAAATCCTCCCCGAGAATTCCCTTGAAGGAACGGCCGGGAATCGGCCTGTTTTCCCGCAGCATTTCCGCCGCCAAAAGGATGGCGTCCTCGATTTTCACGTAGCCGGTGCAGCGGCAGATGTTCCCCCTGAGCGCCTTCTTGATTTCGGCCCGGTTCGGTTTCGGATTGACGTCGAGAAGTCCCTTCGCCGCCACGACCATGCCCGGGATGCAGAAGCCGCACTGGACCGCGCCGGCTTGGGCAAAGGCGTGGGCGAAAACGTCCTTCTCCCGTTGGGGGAAGCCTTCAATGGTGAGGACCGTTTTCCCTTCCAGCTTTTCGAGGGTGGGGAGGCAGGCGCGGGTGGCTTTGCCGTCCACGAGGACGGTGCAGGTACCGCAGGCGCCTTGATTGCAGCCGTCTTTGGCGGGGGTTATTCCCAGGTCGTTCCGAAGAAAATCCAGCAGCTTCTTGTTTTCGGCGCAGGTTACCGTTTGGCCATTGACGGTCAGGGTGGGCATGGTTTTGGTCTCCACATTAATCTATTTGAAAAGTCGGACAAGTTTGGCAAAACGGGCGTCAGCTCAAGGCCATCACTTTTTCCCCCTGCTGGTAAATCCGCGACAGCTCCGCGTACTGGGCGCGAATCAGTTCCAGCCGCGCCCCGGCTTTTTGGGGATCGGCCAGTTTGGGAACCAGGTCGGTGAGGGAGTGCATGCGGTAATATTCATTATCGGCTTTGGGCTCGCGGGTTCCAAAGATATCCCGGATCATTTTTTGATCATGGGGTATATTGAAGTCGGCGCCGGTCTGTTCGTAACCGAACAGATACCAGACCTCGGGGAAGCCGCCCCAGGCGATGGCGCTGGCGCACATGCAGCAGGGCTGGTGGGTGGCGAGCATCAGGCACTCTTGCGGCGCCGGATGTTTTTGCAGTTCGTAGAATTCCTTTATGGCGTATACTTCACCGTGCCACAAGGGGGAGGAACGTTCGTGATTGGTCGAGGCGACGATTAGGCTGAGGTCGTCCCGGCGGATGAGGGCGGCGCCGAAGACTTTCGAGCCCATTTTCACCCCGCGCAGCGTCTGGGGGATGATGTCGGCTTCGACAATGTCCAGCATCCGGTGGAAAAACGTGTCGTCGTGGGGCATGACCAGTCTCCTTTAAAAAAATGCTTGGCGCTTGGGGTGAATGCGGGGCATGGGATATGCGGAATTTTACCAAGAGGCGATTGCAGTTTAACCGCCATTCTGCATAACTTAAGGAATAATGCAACTTTCTTGCCGATAGCCCGGAGTTTTTGGCCCGGCCGGCTTGGCGATGCGGGGCGGCGTCGAGCTGTATTATTTCACCCATCCCGACCCGCTCGGGTGTTTTATTTCCTATCAAAATGGTAATATTTATCTCTTTGATAATAAACCCCGGCTTTCCCTTTACCTTTTTGATAAAAGCCTGTCTTTGCAAATACTAGAGGAAAACGCCCAGTATGGCCAATAAACAAACCCCCTCCGCGGTTCTCCCCTGGATTGTCGCCGTCGGCTTTTTCATGCAAATGTTGGACGGCACCATACTGAATACCGCCCTGCCGGGCATGGCCGAGAAGTTTGGCGTGGCGCCCTTGAAAATGCAGGCGGTAATCATATCGTATCTCCTCACCACCGCGCTGGTGATCCCGGCTTGCGGCTGGGTGGCGGATCGCTTTGGACCCAAGCGGGTCTTCATCATCGCCGTGTTCATTTTCACTTTGGGTTCTCTCCTGTGCGCCTTGTCCCCCACCCTGAATTTCCTGGTCGCCATGCGGGTGGTGCAGGGTTTGGGGGGGGCCATGATGGTGCCGACCGGGCGGCTGATTGCCATTCGCAGCTATCCCCGCAGCCAGATGGTGCAGGTCCTGAGCTTCATCACCATACCCGGCCTGATCGGCCCCCTTCTGGGACCGACCGCCGGCGGTTTTCTGGTGCAGTACGCATCGTGGCACTGGATATTCCTGATTAACGTTCCGGTGGGGATTATCGGCGGACTCCTCGCCTGGAAATTCATGCCCTCCCTGCCGGGCGATCCGGCCGGCAAGCGTTTCGACAGCGCCGGCTTCCTGCTTTTCGGCGGGGCGATGGTTTTGATATCCATGGCGATGGAAGGCCTGGGCGAACTGCATTTGCCTAAAGTTCAGGCGACCCTGCTTTGCGTGATTGGCCTGGGTTTCCTGGGTCTTTATTGGCTCCGGGCCAATCATGCCGAGGCGCCGCTGTTTTCTCCGGCCTTGTTCCGGACCCGGGCCTTTGCGGTGGGGATTCTCGGCAATCTTTTTTCGCGGCTGGGTTCCGGCGCCACGCCGTTTCTGTTGCCGCTGTTTTTTCAGCTGGTCCTGGGTTTTTCCCCTTTTAAATCCGGCATGACCATGATCCCCGGCGCCCTCGCCTCCTTCGCCGGCAAGAGTCTGGTACCGGGTTTGCTGAAACGTTTCGGTTTCCGCAGCTTTCTGGTGGTAAATACCCTGGCCATCGGGGTGATGATCGCCTCCTTCGCCCTGCTTGGTCCCAAAACGCCGTATCCGCTGCTGCTGCTGCAGCTTTTCGTTTTCGGCACTTTCAATTCGATGCAGTTCACCGCCATGAACACGGTCGCCCTAATCGATCTTCCCGAATCCGACACCTCGGCCGGCAACGGTTTTCTGTCGGTCGTCATGCAGATTGCCTCGGTGTGCGGGGTGGCGATTGGGGCGGCGCTGCTGAACGGTTTTTCCGACCGGTTCGGAACGGAAGCGCTTGCGGCGCACTTGATGCCGGCTTTCCGGTGGACCTTCGTTTGCGTGGGGTTTCTATCGATATTGACGGCGGCGATTTTCGAGCAGCTGTCCCCGAATACCGGCGCGGCGGCGCACTCGCGGCGGATGCAGGCGGACGAGGCGTCGGAGACATCGGAGGTTCATGCGGGGTAAAACGGGTTGATCACTTTGCCGCCACCATTCTGGGGGGCAAGCCCCCCAGGCCCCCCGCCCGGAATCGCGGCCGGCAAAGCGGCGCGCCGTGAATTCGAAACCGGCAAAGCCGCCCGGACGCAAAGGCGCGCATCTCAACGGTGTTACCCTAACTCTACAACGCGACATTTGCGGGAACCGCATCCGCAAATGCCGCATGAAGTTAGGGTTATCGGCTACTCAAGGGGCGGTGGCGAAAAACCACTCGCAATTCCCTTTACCATGCAACCTTTTGATCACACGACTGTT
>JAVBRG010000081.1:0-17345 GCA_031548195.1 Planctomycetota bacterium
GGGCAGCTCTAAAAATGCTCTTTTGCCCGGATACTTCGTCAGGGCTTCGTTCTCGCGTTTTGTAACACAAACCACCACCGCGTGTTACAAAACGCTGCCACTACGCCCTTCCTCGTCTGCGGGCAAAAGAGCTATTTTTAGAGGTGCCCACAGGTGAAATTCACAATTTCAATGTGTCGGCGGGATGGTCGCCCCAGATAAAAATGCGGCATGGCGCGGAAAGCGATGGCATGGTGAATACATTCAGCGAAACAGACGGGGCGATTCTCAACGGCGCATTGGAGGTCTTCTCCCGTAAAGGCTATGTCGACGCCACCGTCAACGCCGTCGCCCGCTCAGCCGGAGTGAACAGCCTTACGGTGTTCCGGCACTTCAAGGACAAGGAAAACTTGTTCCGCGCCGTCGTGGAGCGTCACGCCAATCCGACCCTCGGCGACGGGCGGCTGCATGCCGCCATGGCGAACGCTTCCCCCCTCGCCGGACTGGCCGAATTGGCGCATGTGTTTTTCGAAACCATTTTCAGGAACATCCACATCCTGCGCATCTTCATCATGGAAAGCGGGCACTTCCCATTTGTGCGGGAAAAAGCCTGGTTCGTGTCCCCGGTTCTCCTGGGGCATTTCTCCGCCTATCTCGCCGCCCTGCCCCTGAACGCCGGCATGCCGCCCGCCGAGACCTCGCTCCTGGCGGAAATGTTCGTGGCGCATGTCACCCGCCGCGCCCTCGAATACAATAAACACGACAATATCTGGGAATACTCCCCCGGACTGGCCGAAGATTTCGACGCCAAAATCCGTCCGCAAATATCCTGCCTCCTGGATGCCATGTCCGCCCGCCGCGACGCCCGGCAGAACCCGCCGCTAAACGACCGGCAGGCGACCGGGACCGCGCCCCGCAGGGCGACGGCCAAGCGCCCCGCCAGGGCCGGAGGCAAAACATGAGCATGACCTCCGATCCGGACGGCGGCGGCAGCAAGAAACGCATCGAGGAGGCGGCGGTGAATTTATTCGCCGACATGGGCTACGCCCGCACCACCACCAGCGCCATCGCCAAAAGGGCCGGCGTCAACGAAGTCACCCTGTTCCGCATCTTCGGCAGCAAGAGGGAATTGTTGCGCGAGGTCTATTACCAGATGACCCCGGATGCGGAGCAGGTCGCCCTGCCGAGTTTGACCTCCACGACCGACATCGGGGACGAACTGGCCCCGCTGCTCCGAAGTTACCTGTTGCTTCACCTCGGCCACATGCCCGCCTACCGCCTCTCGCTGCAACTGCAGGAGGAGCTGAACGACAAGGAATTCTACCATCATTCGTTCAGGAAGATTGAAGGCATGATCGCCCAATTCGTGGCTTACCTCCGGGCCTTGCGGGCAAACGGCAGGATCGCCGAGGCCGATTACTCCGCCCTCGCCGAATACCTGTTTTCGCTTTTTTTAATTAAAGCCCAGGAATACACCTCCCTCGGCCTGCCTCCCGACGCGCCGGAAATCGAAGCGTTCATCGCTTCATATTCCCGCTACCTGGGGGAATTGCTCAGGCCGATTCCCTGAGGTTCAAGAACCGGTCCATGCCCGGGCGCTTCGACCAACGCTAAAAAACCCCCTGTCCCGCACGTGCGGACAGGGGGTTTTTTCACGGCCGGTTTTCCTGGGTGCCCCGGTATGGAGCCGCCAATCAACCAATGCCGCCGTAAATGACGCCCAGGATGAAAACGAGAATCGCCAGCGGCACGTAAATGTATTTGGCCAGGGGGCCGAACCAGGAACCCAGCCTGCCATGCCCTTGCTCGAACTCGGGGCGGATTTTGTCGAAGCCGAGGACGTAGTAGATGGAAATCGCCCCGAGCAAGGCGCCAAAGGGCACGATGTAGATGGTGATCAGGTCCATCCACCAGCCGAGTTTGGGTTCCTCCTCTATGAACAGGCCGCAAACCAGGCAGATGGCGCAGCAGAGTACCACCGCCGTCTTGCGGCTCAGTTTGAAGCGGTCCTGCCAGGATTCGCAGACCGCCTCGAACATGTTGATGAGGCTGGTGATGCCGGCGAAAAATACCGAGACGAAGAAGAAAATGGCGAAGAGCTGACCGAGGGGCATTTGCTTGAAAACGTTGGGAAGGGTGATGAACATCAGGGGCGGGCCGGCGTTGGGCTTGATGCCGAAGGCGAACACCGCCGGCATGATGGCCAGGGCGGCCAGCATGGCGGCCAGGGTGTCGAAGGCGGCGGTGCGGATGGAAGCCTGGGGGATGTTTTCCGACTTCTTTAGATAGGTGCCGTAGACGATCATCCCCGAACCGGTGATGGACAGCGAGAAAAACGCCTGCCCCATCGCCAGGACCCAGGTGTCGACCCGGAACAGGTATTCCCATTTGGGAATGAAAAGGAAGTTGTAGCCTTCGGAGGCGCCGGGCAGGAAGAAGACCCGGACGGCGAGAACGGCGAAGAGCACGAAAAAGGCCGGCATCATGTACTTGTTGACCTTTTCGATCCCGGCGGCGACGCTGCCGAGCAGAATGACGGCGGCGATGACGATGACCGCGGTGTGCCAGAAGACGCTGCCCAGCTCGCCGGTCATTTCACCGAAGAAGCCGGCCGCGTCGGTGCTGAGAATCACTCCGGACAGGGATCCCCACAGGGAACGGAGCACCCAGCCGACGATGATGGCGTAGCCGATGGCGATGCCGAGGGACCCCATCAGGGGAATCCAGCCCAGGGCGTAGCCGAGTTTCCCTTTGCCCCGGCTGGCCCAGCAGTACTCGTAGGAACCGAGCGTGCCGGTCTGGGCCCGGCGGCCGATGGCGAATTCGGCGGACAGGCCGACCAGGGCGAAGATGATGATGAAAAGAAAATAGGGAATCAAAAAGGCGGCGCCGCCCATTTGGCCGGTGCGATAGGGGAAGAGCCAGATGTTCCCCATGCCGACCGCCGAGCCGACGCAAGCCAGGATGAAGGCAAAGGAATTGCTGAAGGTGCCGTTTACGCTTTGCCGGGTGGGATGCAGTTCATGATTGTCTTTTTGGGGCGAATCGTTTGCCATATGCGCCTCCTCATGCGTTTTCGAAGCGACGATTTACGAAAAGCCGGGGAAGAAAACCGTTCTCTTCCCCAGCGTTCCGGGCCATTGCCCGGCGGTCAAATTAAATGAGTTCGAAGCGACCGGTGAAGAAGCGGAGCTGTTCCGGTTCGTAGACCCACTTCAAGCCGCGAATCTTGTCCCGGTTCTTGTACAATTCGATGCAGCCGTCGGCGACCAGGTCCATGTGGGCGTAGGTGTAGACGCGGCGGGGAATCGTCAGGCGGACCGTTTCCAGCTTCGGCTTGTGATCGTGGCCGGTCTTCTTGTCGCGGCCGGCGGAGATGATGCCGCGTTCCATCGAGCGGACGCCGGATTCGACGTACAGGTGCGCGGCCAGGGTCTGGGCGGGGAACTGTTCCTGGGTGAGGTGCGGGCAGAAGCGCCGGGCGTCCAGGAAAACGGCGTGGCCGCCGGTGGGCATGACTATCGGCACGCCGGCCTCGATCAGGCGGTCGCCGAGATAGCGCACCTGCTTGACGCGGTGTTCGATATAGGCCTCGTCCATCGCTTCCCAGAGACCCCGGGACATGGCTTCCATGTCGCGGCCGGCCATGCCGCCGTAGGAGGGCATGCCTTCGAAAACCACCACCAGTTCCTTCGCCTTGAGGAACAGTTTTTCGTCGTTCATGCACAGGAAGCCGCCGATGTTGACCAGGCAGTCCTTCTTGCCGGACATGGTGCAGCCGTCGGCGTAGGAGAATTCCTCGTGGACGATTTCCTTGATCGATTTGTTGGCGTAGCCGGGTTCGCGTTCCTTGATGAAGTAGGCGTTTTCCACGCAGCGGGTGGCGTCCATGAACATCATGATGTTGTGCTTTTTGCAGAGGGCGGAGACGTCCTTCAGGTTCTGCATGGAGACGGGCTGGCCGCCGGCCAGGTTGACGGTGATGGCGACGCAGACGTAGGCGATGTTCCCGGCGCCTTTTTCATCGATGAGCTTCTGCAGCTTCTTTAAATCGACGTTGCCCTTGAAGGGCAGGTCGATGGTGGAGTCGTGGGCTTCGTCGCAGACGATGTCGACGAAGATGCCGCCGTTGGCTTCCTGGTGGAAGCGGGTGGTGGTGAAGTACATGTTGCCGGGGACGTATTGTCCGGGCTTGATGGCGATGCGGCTCAGGAGGTTTTCGGCGCCGCGGCCCTGGTGGGTGGGGACGACGTGCTTGAATCCGAAGAGTTCCTGGACGGTCTTTTCCAGGTGGTACCAGTTGCGGGAGCCGGCGTAGGCTTCGTCGCCGAGCATGATGCCGGCCCACTGGTTATCGGACATGGCGTTGGTGCCGGAGTCGGTGAGAAGGTCGATGTAAACGTCCCGGGAATTGAGGAGGAAGGTGTTATAGCCCGCTTCTTTCATCAATTTTTCGCGTTCGGCGCGGGTGTTCATCTTGACGTATTCGACAGACTTGATGCGATACGGTTCGGCCGGGTATTTCTTGATATCCATGTGCGCTCCTCGATAACGGGTGAAATCGGACCATGCCGGAGCCCGGGCGGGAACCGTCCCGCCTCGACCCGGTCATGAAAACTGCTCCACAACGTATATGAATGGGGATCGGTGTTTGGCGAAAACGCCATTCGCGGGCCTGGATGGCGTTTTGCAAACTCCCGGGCATAACACTTCCCCCGAACAGGCCCTGAACTCCGGCGCCGGCAGGGGGGAATTTATTAGCGAACCAGGAATAGCGTGCGAGGGCGGCCGGAGCCGAAAAAGGAAAGTGCTTAAGCGCGCGTTACGCGTGATGCATCATGCATAAGTAATCTACTTCCTCGATACCGGTTTGTCAAATGCTTTTTTCAAATCTTTTTTGCCCTGTCCGGACGCCTTCGGAGGGAGACGAGGAATTTTTCCAATAAGGCCTTGCTTGTCGGGCGAAAGTCGCTACTTTAATATAAGTTGTTTTCCGGGAAAGCTATGAGGAGCAGCACAGGCATGAGTGAAATGGGAATGATTGTCAAAAAAAATCTGAGCGAACAAATCTACGATTCGGTGAAACGCGACATCCTGAACCAGAACATCAAGTTCGGCGAAAAACTGGTCAACCGGAATCTCCAGAAAAAATACGGCGTCAGCTCCACCCCGATTCGCGACGCCATCAACCGGCTGTACCTGGACGGTCTTCTCGACGACATCTCGAACGGCGGCGCCAGGGTGATTTCCTTCGACTTCAAGGCGGCGGTGGAAGTGAACGAGATCATGTCCGTCCTCACCTCGGACGCGGTGGCCATGGCTTTGGCGAAAAACCGGAAAGAGGAGGTGGCGGCAGCGCTGGAAAGGAATATGCGGGAGCAAATCAAAAACGTCGACAACAAGAATTATTTCGTTTACGACAAAAAGTTCCACAACGTCTTCTTCGAATATTGCGGCAACACCCGCTTCGCGAACCTCTACAACCAGTACAGCTCGCTGTGGGAATTGCTGGTCCTGTTCTATTACAGCGACAAGGAAAGCACCCGCGGCCATGCCCTGGAACAGCACGAAATCATTGCGGCGTCCTGCCGGGCGGGCAAGGTGGCGGCGGCGCAGAAGATGATTGCGGCGCATTTCAACGAGGCGGTGCGGCCCCTGGCGAACCTCCTCAACAAGTGAAGGTGTGCGCCGTCTCTTCGTTGCGGAGTATCCTTAAAGCCCCCAGGGCCAGGGCCTCCAGCTCGTTCTCGCCCGGGACGACCACGACCGGGGCCAAAAAACCGACCCGCCGGATAATCATGTCCGTCAACGGCCGGGAATGAGCCACCCCCCCGGTCAAAATCACGGCGTCGATTTTCCCCGCCAGAACCGGCGCCATTTCGCCGATTCCCTTGGCGACCTGATAGGCCTCTGCTTCATACAGTTTTTTCGCCTTCACGTCCCCCTCCCCAATCATCCTCTCGATGACGCGGCAGTCGTGCACGCCAAGATGGGCCTTTAGTCCGCCTTCACCCCGCAGCTTCGAGAGCATGTCCCTTTCGGAGTAGGCGCCGGAGTAGCACATCCCGACAATGTAATGCAGCGGCAGGCTGCCGGAGCGTTCCGGCGCGAAGGGGCCGGCGTCGTCGCTGATGCTGTCGACGATGCGGCCTTTTTCGTGGGCGCTGATGGATATGCCCCCGCCCAAATGCGCGACCAGGAAATTCAGGTCCCGGTAGCTCTTGCCCTGCGCCGCGGCGACTTTCCGCGCCGTGGCCTTGCTGTTCAGGACGTGGCAGAAGCTTTGCCGGGTGACCTCCGGCATGCCGGTGATTTTGGCCACCTCGTACATCTCGTCTGCCGACACCGCGTCGTAGATGAAAGCCGGCACGCCCAGGGGCGCGGCAATCTCATCCGCCACCAGGGCGCCCAAATTCGAAGCGTGATAACCGTTTTTCGAAGCCCGCAAATAATCCCGCATCGCCCCGTTCACCAGGTAGCCCCCGGCC
The DNA here is from genome assembly GCA_031548195.1 of Planctomycetota bacterium. Classification (GTDB taxonomy): domain Bacteria; phylum Planctomycetota; class SZUA-567; order SZUA-567; family SZUA-567; genus JAJBSZ01. The sequence continues at coordinate 6,468 of JAVBRG010000081.1, forward strand.
GCCACCGGCGGCAGCAGGCCGCCGCGGCCGACCACCGCCGCCAGGCTTTCCACCTCGAGCCCCGCCTCGCGGATGGCCTTCAGGATGGCATCCTTGCGCAACGTTTTCTGCGCGTCGACGCCGGCGTGACGGCCCAATTCACCGCCATCGTGTTCGAGGTTTTTCCGCCACAATTCGTTCTCGTCCTCGTACACCGCGACCTTGGTGCTGGTGGAACCGGGATTGACGGCCAATATGCGGTAGGACATGGAAGATTCCCCTTGCGGTGGACTTTGTTGCCGGGCCGTGAAGCCCCTGCGGCCGTCAGACGCACGCCGCGGCCAGGATCAGCGACAGATATTTTTCCTTGGCGCTGGCGCCGCGGGACGACAGCACAATAGGCCGCCGGGCGCCGACCACGACCCCGGCCATCAGGGCCTTGCCGAAGTAAATCATGCTTTTGCTCAAGGTGTTCCCCGACACCATGTCGGGGGAGACGATGACATCGGCCTCGCCAATCACCGGCCCCGAGACATTTTTTATCAGCGCCGATTCGTGGCTGATCGCCAGGTCCAGGGACAGCGGTCCGGCGGCGAAGCAAGCGCCGGAGGCATTGAAACACTCGGCCAGCCGGGCGGCGTCGACGGTCTCCGGCATTTTCGGATTCGCCACTTCCACCGCCGCCAGGAAGGCGAGTTTGGGGCGGTCATAACCCATGTTTCGGAAAAACGCCACGGCGTTTTGGGCAATGGCCCGCTTCTGTCCGAAATCCGGGGCGGTAATCATGCCGCCGTCGGTGACCGCGACAAGCTTGTGATAATTCGGGTTCTCCAAGAGGGCGATATGGGAAATCACCCCCTCGCCCCGCATGCCGAACTCCCGGTTCACCACCGCCTTCAGGAGGGTGCCGGTCATCATCCCCCCCTTCATGAGAAAGGCGCCGTCCCGCTCCATAACCGCCTGGACCGCGCGCGCCGCCGTCTCCTCGTCCTGTTCCGCCTCCAGCAGCCAATCCGGCTCCAGGCGGAACCGAAGCCGCTCGGCCGTTTCCCTTATTTCCCCGCCGCGGCCGACCAGCAGGCAGTCGACTTTACCCTTGGCATGGGCCTCCGCCACCGCCTCGAGGGCATGGGCGTCCTGTGCTCCGGCCAGCACCACGGTTCTTCTGGGCCGATCGTCGACCTTGGCGACGAGCTGATCAAAGTTTTTGATTTCCATGTTCACCCCAAATCCAGGTTTAACCAAAACCCTGTTTCTCCGTCATCCATGCGGCGCGGCAAGCGGCAAACGTGACCCGACGCACACTGCCCGCCGGTCAAACAGCCCCCGCCACAACCGCCGAATGATGACCGAAGCCTATTCCGGGCGCCAGAAAAAAAAACGGGAAAATCCGCCGCCGTCCCCTGACGGCCAATGTACCGGGCCCGGCGCCTCCGTCATTTTGCCGGTATGGTCAGAATGAAATCACTCCCCTTGCCCAGTTCGCTTTCCAGCTGGATGTCGCCGCCTTGGGAAAGGGCGATATGCTTGACAATGGCCAGTCCCAGGCCGGAACCTTTATTAACCCGGGAAGCGCCGTCAATCCGGTAGAACCGCTCGAATATGCGCGGCTGAAAACGGGGGGCAATGCCCGGTCCCCGGTCGGAGACGACGACCCGCGTCCGGTCTCCGGCCTGGTCGGCGACGACGGCGACGGTGCCGCCCGCCGGCCCGTAGTTGATGGCGTTGTCCAACAGGTTGACCAGGGCGTGGACCAGCAGTTGCGGGTTCATGCGGGCGGTCAAATCGGGCGGGCAGTCCACGGAAAGGGCGACCTCCCGTTCCGCCGCGCCGGCCCGACACAGCGATACGGCCTCGTCGATGACCGGGGCCAGCGGGGATACCGCCGGCTTGCCGCTATTTTTCACTTGACCGGATTCCATGCCGGCAAGGAAAAGCAGATTGTCGAAAATGGCCCCCATGCGTTGCACGTTCCTGAGCGCCATCCCGAGAAATTTGTCGCGGGCCTCCAGGTCGTCGGGCGGACTATCGATGAGCGCCTCCAGGCAGCCTTGAATGGTCGTGATGGGGGTTCGCAATTCATGCGACACATTGGCGACGAAGTCCCGGCGCATGCCTTCCAGCTGGCGCAGACGGGTCACGTCCCGCATCACCGCCAGAACGCCCCGGTCCTTGCCCTCCTCCATGATGCGGACCGCGCGCACCTGCAGGAGCAACTCGCCGCCCGCGTGGTTAGGCATGGGGATTTCCCTTTCCAGCGGCAAATCGGCGGCGGTTTGCCGCATGATGTCCAGCAGGCCGGCGTTGCGCGACACGCTGGCTATGCCGCGGCCGGAAAGGCTACGTGGAACTCCGAGCAGCTTTTCCGCCGCGCCGTTCGTCAGCATCACCTTGCCCGAGGTGTCGACGGCGACGATTCCTTCCGCCATGTTCTCGAATACCGCCTGCATTTCCCCGTGCTGGCGCTTGATTAGCCGGAAGCGGGCGTCGAGTTCCCCGGCCATGACCGCCATCGCTCCGGAGAGCCGGCGCATTTCCGCCGAACCGGACAAGGGGGGGCGATAGGAAAAATCGCCCCGCGCATAACGTTCCGCCCCGGCGGCGGCGACTTCAAGGGGTTTGGACAACCAGCGCGCCGCAAGCAGAGCCATGGCGAGCAGTATGGCGAAGGAAACGCTGCAAGTGGCCAGCACCCTTTTCCACCACTGGTCGAGACGGCGGTTCAGGTCCTCCATGGACGCCGCCGCGCGGACCAGATTGCCGTCCGGAAGCGCTACAGCCGCGTAAATCCACTCCGTCCCCAGGGTCGGGCTGGTCCTAACATCCATGCCGACGCCCCCGGCCAGGGCGGTTTTTATTTCCGGCCGGGCGAGGTGGTTTTCCATTCTGTCCGCGTCCTCGTCCGAGTCGGCCAAGACCGTCCCGTCTTTCGCTATCAGGGTGTAGCGGGCGCCGCTGGCGTCCCGCGCGCTACGGGCGAGTTCCCCCGGCCGGGCCGGTCTTTTGCCGGCGTTGTCCCGGGCTACGACCAGGGAAAACAGGCGCGCGTTCGACTCCATCTCCCGGGCGGCGTTCTCCCGGTACGACGACGACAACGCCTCCGCGCCGGACCATGCCAGCGGCAACAGGGCGGCCAGGCCGCTCACCAACACGGCGAGAAACAACAATAGATACAGTTTTACGCCGCCCATGGCGGTTCGCCCTTTCCCAAACAAGACGCTTCAGCGGGGAATTATCCGGTATCCCGCCCCACGCACCGTTTCAATCTGCCCGCCAGCCGGGCCGAGTTTCCGGCGCAACCTCACCACCTGCACATCCACCGCCTTGTCGGTCACCGCGTGCAGGGAACCCCGCACCAGGTCAAGCAGCTGGCCCCGGGTGTAAACCACCCCCGGCCGGCGCATCATGATTTGCAGCAGCTTGAACTCGCCCGCCGTCAACTCCACCATTTCCCCCCCTACCGTCACCTCGCGCCGATCCGGGACAATGCGGATGTCCCCGACGGCGAGACCGTCCCTGTCCGGGTCGTCCTCGGCCAAGATCCCGCCGCGCCGCAACAAGGAACGGATGCGGGCGAGAAGCACCCGGTAACTGAACGGCTTGGCGACGTAATCGTCCGCTCCCGCCTCCAGCCCCGCCACCATGTCCTGCTCTTCGCTGCGCGCCGTCAGCATGAGGATGGGCGTGTCCTTCAATTCCCGGGAACGGCGGATTTTCCGGCATACCGCCATGCCGTCCATGCCCGGGAGCATCAGGTCGAGGACGATCAATTGCGGCCGGCGCTCCGCCGCCAGCGCCAGGCCCGCCTCTCCATTCGGGGCGCCGTAAGCCAGGTAGCCGTCCTTCCGCAATTGATGCAGAATCAGCTCCAGGATGTCCCCCTCGTCTTCGATGACGAGAATGGTTATTTCGCTTTTTTCCATGATCCCCCGCCTTTAACAGCCCGGTAACAAAGTCGCTTGTCGTCGCTTTCGGCTTGTAGGTTCGCAAGACGAGGCCAAAAAAATAAGCAAATATGGGCATATTGGCGTTTATTTTGGCCGAAGTATTTCGGACCTACAAGCCGAAAGCGGCGGCAATGGACTTTGTTACCGGGCTGTTAAACCCTTTTCGCCGCCCCCTCACTCGCTATCCAGGCCGTGGCGGATGATCCTCCCCTCCACGCTGTACACCACCTGGGCGGCAATATTGGCCGCCATGTCCGCCATCCGTTCGACATTCCGCGAAGCGGCGATAATCACCAGCCATTGCGGGCACGCCGGCGGGTTTGCGATTATGGCGGCTTCGCCGGTTTTCCTGACCCTGCGCTTCCCCTCGTTTACCAGGCGGTCGGCCTTGATGACGGCGCGTGCCTTGACCGTGTCCCGGTCCACCAGGCTGTCGATGCTGTCCTTGAGCATGACCCGGGCCTGCTCCGCCATGTCGGCCAGTTCGGGCGGAATGGCCACGGCTTCCATGCGGGCCAGGGATTTACCCTTGCGGGCCAGGTTCTCGGCCAGATCGCCAATCCGCTCGAGGATGCCGGAAATTTTCGCCAGGGAAAAGATGAAACGCAAGTCCCCCGCCACCGGCTGATAAAGCGCCAGCGTTTTCAGGCAGTTCTCCGCCAGTTCCATTTCCATCCGGTCGATATGCGGATCCGATTCGATCACCCTCTTCGCCAGATCGAGATCCCGCTCCAGAAACGCCCGCGAGGCGTCCCGGACATTCTGCTCCACATGGGCGCACATTTCCAGGGCCGCCCGGTTCAACTGCTCCATCTCCCGATGCAGGTGTATTGACATTAGCCGAATCTCCCGGTCAAGTAATCCTCCGTTTCCTTGCGCGCCGGCGAAGTGAAAAGCTTCTCCGTCTCACCCTCCTCCATCAGCCTGCCTTCGTAGAAAAACACCGTCCGGTCGGAGACCCGCGCCGCCTGCTGCATGTTGTGGGTGACGATGATTATGGTGTAGTCGCCCTTGAGTTCTCCGATCAGCTCCTCGATTTTCACGGTGGATCGGGGGTCCAGGGCCGAGCACGGCTCGTCCATGAGGATGATCTCCGGTTCCACCGCTATCGCCCGGGCGATGCACAAACGTTGGTGCTGCCCGCCGGACAGGCCCATGGCCGAGTCCTTCAGCCGGTCCCGGACCTCATCCCAAAGCGCGGAGCGGCGGAGGCTGCGCTCGCAGGCCGCGTCCAGTTCGGACCGGTCGCGCACCCCGGCGATGCGCAGGCCGTAGACGACGTTTTCGTAGATGCTTTTGGGGAAGGGATTCGGTTTCTGAAACACCATCCCCACCCGACGGCGCAGGTCGATGACGTCCGTTTCCGGCGCATATATGTCGACGCCCCCCAGCGTGAGCGAGCCTTCCACCCGCGTGTTCTCCACCAGATCGTTCATCCGGTTCAGGCAGCGCAGAAACGTCGATTTGCCGCAGCCCGAAGGCCCTATGCAGGCGGTCGCCAGGCCGCGGCGGATGCCCAGGTTGATGTCGAAGAGTGCCTGCTTGGCGCCGTAGTGGAATTGGAGATTGGCCGCCTCGACAAGATTTCCGCCGTCCGGGTCGGTGTTCCGCGTCAGCATTAGAATCCTTTCATGGCGTATTTGTCCCGCATGCGCTTTCTTAGGGCGAATGCGGCGAGGTTGAGAATGAAGACCAGAACCAGCAGGACCAGCGCCGTCAAGTATACCAGCGGCTTGGCGGATTCAACATTGGGGGATTGAAAACCCATGTCATAGATATGGAAGCCCAGGTGCATGAATTTCCTTTCCAGATGCAGGAAGGGCCAAACGCCGTCCAGGGGCAGGCTGGGCGCCGACTTCACCGCCCCGGTGAGCATCAGGGGCGCCACTTCCCCCGCCGCCCGGGCCATGGCGAGGATGAACCCGGTGAGGATGCCCGGGCTGGCCATGGGCAGGATGACCCGCCACAGCGTCTGGAAGCGGGTCGCGCCCAGGGCCAGGGACCCCTGCCTGACTTCCGACGGCACCGTCGCCAGCGCCTCCTCTGTCGCGACAATCACCACCGGCAGGGTGAGGAGACCCAGGGTCAGGCTGGACCAGAGTATGCCGCCGCCGCCGAAAGTGCTGATGCCGGCGGCGACCCGCTCGGGATAAAACAGGGCGTCGATGCCCCCGCCCATGCCGTAGACGAAAAAGCCGAGTCCGAATATCCCGTAGACAATGGAGGGGACGCCGGCGAGATTATTGACCGCCACCCGCGCCGTGCGGGAGAGGATGCCGTCGCGGGCGTATTCGCGCAGGTACACGCCGGCCGCCACGCCCAGGGGAAAGGCGGAAATGGCCATCAGGAAAACCAGCAGCACGGTGCCGAACAACGCCGGATAGATGCCGCCTTCGGTATTCGCTTCACGGGGATTGCTGCTCAGGAGATTCCAGACATTCTGGAGGAAACGCATCACCCTCTCCCTTGCCGACATGGCGTTTGGCCAGGCGATGTCCACGACCGAGGACAGGGGGAGGGTCACCTCGCCCCCCTCCGCCGTCGCGAATGCCGCCGTCTCGGCGGCAAAGCCGTTCTTGACGCGGGTGAACTCCGCCAGCAGCTTTTCCGATTCGCCCTTGATGTTCTTCTCCCGTTCCTGCGCCCGGGCCAATCGGTCGCGCCAAAGTTTCCGCGAAGCCGCCCCGGCGGCGCGGTCCAGTTCATAACGCGCCTTCAGGGCCGAGAAATGGGTCCTTTGCCATTCATCACCCAGATCGGCCAGACTCCGCCGCATGGGTTCGGCGTAACGTTTCCATCGGGTTTCATAGTCGCCGAGACGTTTGCCGAGATTGCCGGCGTCCTCTCCGGAGCCGTTCCCGCCTCCGGCGATGAAGCCGAGAAAATCCCCGTTTTCCATTCTGGTGACCAGTACGGCGCCGGCGGGACGGTCGCGCTTCCGGATGTCCCCGGCGTAAACCCAGCGGAAGTCGGCGCCGGAATGCAATTCACGGTTACCCAGCTTGTACTGGATTCTTGGCCGGCCGTCGGGGGAGACGTCGGCGTTGACTTGTATGCCGAGAAAGGCGGTGCCGTCGGACAAGACCACCCTTTCGATACGGGCCGGCCACAAGGCGCGAAAACTGTTGACCAGAATCAGCGCGGCCAGAACCGCCATCATGGAGAGGATGAGAAACAGCGACGTCCCGGACAATGCTATCCAGAACCCGCCGTCGGATCGTTTCGATATGCCGGCTTGCATCATGTCAGATCTTTCCATAGCGGCGGCGCAGCCTGTGCCTGAAAACCTCGGCGACGCTATTGATGACCAGGGTGAGAACAAACAGGATCAGCGCGCACAGGAAGAGGGTGCGGTACAACGTCCCCCCCACCGGCGCCTCCGGCATTTCCACCGCGATGTTCGCCGAAAGGGTGCGCATGCCGTTGAAGGGGCTGAGGCTGATGATGGGGGTGTTTCCCGCCGCCATGAGAACGATCATGGTCTCGCCGACCGCGCGGCCGAAGCCGAGCATCACGGCCGTGAAAATCCCCGGGCTGGCCGTCGGCAGGACCACCCGCGTCACCGTCTGCCATTTGGACGCACCCAGCGCCAGCGAAGCCGCCGACAAGGCCGGCGGAACGGCGGTGATGGCGTCCTCGGCCAGCGAAAACACGGTGGGAATCACGGCGAAGCCCATGGCGATGGCGATGACCAGGGCATTACGCTGATCGTACTGGAAGTGCCGCGCGAAGTATTGCAGGTGGCTTTCCAGTAGGGGTGCCAACCAGAGGGCGGCGATGAAGCCGATGACCACGGAGGGAACCGCCGCCAGCATTTCCACCGCCGGCTTGAGCCGGGCGCGCCAGGCCGGGGCGGCGAATTGGGACAGGTACATCGCGGCGGCCAGGGCGATGGGCGTGGCAAAAAGCAGCGCAAACACGGCCGCCTTGACGCTTCCCCAAATCAGCGGCACCAGTGACAATTTCGCTTCGCTGGCATCCGAGCCGGTCGACTGCCAGACAAAGGCGGCCTTTTCGTAACCTTCGTACAGAAGACGCCGGAAGAAGCCCGTCCAGCCCGCTTCCGGATAGGAACTGTCGAGGCGGTGAAACGAGATGCCGCCGTCGGCGTGCAGGGTCGCCAGGGTGTCGGCCCTCGGGTTGAGGGCCAGGGCCAGCGCCCGGGACGCCGCCGGCGGTAAGTCCAATAGCTCCTTGCCGGTGGTTGAGTAGAACCAGCGGATGCGGCCGGTCGCGTCAAGGACGATGAAGCCGCGATCCCGTCCCGAGACGGCGATATCCGTCGCCCGGCTGCCGTCCCCCGGCCATTCGACCGACCGCCTTAGGCGGAACACGCCGTCCTCGCGTCGCGGGAACCACACGGAAACGCCGCCCAGGGCGTCCGCGACCCCGATGGCGTATTCGCCGTTCAGGAAAGCCAGACCGGTCAGGGAACGGCGGTCGCGGAAGGCGGGGGTGACTTCCGGGGCGAGCGCGCCTTCGCCCGACAGGTCGACGGAAAGGAGGTTCCCCGTTTCCGTTCCCAGGTAAAGCCGTCCCTCGGGATTGAGCGCCCCGGTTACGATTTTGCCGCCGCGTTCGAGACGGAGCGACCGGACGCTTTCCCTTGCCTTGCCGCGGGCGAGCAGCCCCTTGCCGGGAGCCAGCCGTTTCTCCACCACTTCGCCATGGGGATAAACCGCCACCATGCGCTGATTCCCCCGGTCCCCGCGCAAAAAAGCGAATGCCGGCCGGCCGGCGTCCAGCTCCGCCCGGCTTTCGGCGATCGGGCGGAAGGCGTGCGCCACGCCGACCCCGCCTTCCGCCGTCGGGACGAAATCCATCGTCAGGCCGTAGAGGGACACGGTGCCGTTGTTCCAAAGGAGTGAAAAGGTTCCGTCGCCGTAGCGGGCCGCCGACAACACTTCGGCGTTAGCCGGCGCGCCGGGGAGGGGCGAGAACGAGGCAGTCCCGACTTTGCCGTCCCGCCCTACCGCGAAGCCGCCGCGACCGTCCCGCAGCACGACGGCCGCGACCCGGGCGCGTTCACGCAAATCCGCGTCGACCCCCAGGAAAACGACCTCCCCGGGGGAAATTCCGGCTGGAAGGGTCACTCTCCCCGCCGCCTTCTGCGAGGCCGGGAGAAACAGCGGCGCGGTCTCGCGAACAATCAGCACCAGCATGGCGAACATGGCGGCGATCACCGCCAGTCCCGCGACGGCGATCGCCCATTCGGCCAACTTGTCGACCAGGCGGTTCAGGCCGAAGCGTTTTTTCCTTTGGTTGTCGGGTGGCATCATGTCTTGCGTTTCCATAGGGGCGCTCACTCGCCCACCAGGTCGAGCTGTTCCTGAAGGACTTCGGCCGGCAGGGGGCCGTAGCCGTCCCTCACGACCAGCTCCTGACCTTCCCTGGACAGGATGAAGCGCAGGAATTCTGCCGTGGCGGCGGGCAGGGGCCGGTTTTCCTCGATGGGAATATAGACGTAAAGGAGGCGCGCCAGCGGGTAGCTGCCGTCAAGGGCGTTGGGGAATTCCGGCGCGACAAAGGCGCCGCCAGCCGCGTCGGCGAGGGGGAGCGCCCTGACTTCGGAGGTTTTGTAACCGATGCCCGAATAGCCGATGCCGGCCTTGTCCCCGGCGATGCCGTTGACGACGGCGGCGGAACCGGGTTGTTCCTTGACCGTGTTTTTGTAGTCGCCTTTCGCCAGGGCCTCTTCTTTGAAGAACGCGTAGGTGCCGGAAGCGGCGTTGCGGCCGTACATGCTGATGTTCAGGCCGGCCCATTCGCCGGTGAGGCCGAGCTGTCCCCATTTGGCGATGTTCTCGTGGTTCAGCTTGCGGGTGGATGAGAATATGGCGTCTACCTCGGGCAGGGACAAACCGGCCAGCGGATTATCCTTGTTGACGTAAACGGCGAGACAATCCACCGCCACCGCGATCGGGGTGGGTTTGAAGCCCCGCCGCTTTTCGAAATCCTCGATTTCCGAAGCTTTCATCAGGCGGGACATCGGTCCAATCTGCGCCGCTCCGGCCGCCAGGGCCGGCGGCGCGGTCGCCGAGCCCTTGCCTTCGATCTGTACGGTCACGTTCGGGTAAATCGCCCTGAACGCCTCGGCCCAGTACGCCATGAGATTATTGAGGGTGTCGGAGCCGACCGAATTGACGCTGCCGGCCACGCCGGATTGTTGCCGGTAGGATGGAAGCCCGTCGGCGGCGTGACTCAGGCAACTCATCAGGCACAACGCGCCCAGAATCCCCAATGCCGGTCTCTTTATTAATTTCATCATAATCATGTGCATGTCTCCTCTTTAAATTCAATGTGACTGCAAGCCCCATTTTCCCTTTCACGGCGGGGCGATGCACAGTTCTAAATGGTCGGGGTGAGAAAATGGTTGCAGAAAAGTTACAAATGGATTACAGGGTTTTTTTATGAACCCTCGAGGTTTTTCCTGATTGAAAACCATTGAAATTCGGGCGTAAAAGCTTTGCATATTGGCGTTTGGCGGCTCAACCGGCGTTTTGCACAACTTCGGATCCCCGTGTCAATCTCAATATCCAAAAAAAGTGCCGCTCAGCCATATAGTTCTTGACAACGCCCTGTCACATGCTATTATAAATTCCTCATATATCACTTTTGGCTGTATTTATCCCGGTTTTCCTCCCACACGCAAATCCACCCGTCCCGAAGCGACTTTATTACCATGACTTCCAAGGTCGTGGTTATTTTTACTTCACTTACTTATACGTATAACTAGAGCGGTTCTAACACTTATATGGCATTTTGAGCACTGTTATTTTGCCCTCAATCGAGGCACGAGGAGCGCGCATCCCCTACGGGCTGTAAGCGACGAGTAACGAAGAATGAGGGCAAAAGAGCGGTGCTCAAAATGTCATAGAATTGTTAGAACCGCTCTAGTGCCCCATAAAGCCTAAATCTTCGGATAGCTTTCCGTTTTCGTGCCCTTGGGCTG
>JAVBRG010000051.1:0-16927 GCA_031548195.1 Planctomycetota bacterium
GGTCGATTTCCACCAGCTTGTCCGTTGCCCCCAGACCCGACAGCTCGCGGTACGGGGCCGGCTTTATCTTCGTGCCATTTAGTTGCCGCTGCAGGGCCCGGCATAAGGTTTGCGTGACCAGGGTCGATTTGCCGCTCCCCGACACGCCGGTGACGCAGGTGAAAACCCCCAGGGGGAACGCCGCGTCCAAATTGCGGAGATTGTTGCCGCTCGCGCCCGAGAGGCGAATCGCCCGGTTCTCCAAATCGACCGGCCGGCGTTTTTCCGGCACGGGGATCGTATCCCGGCCGGACAGATACGCCCCGGTGGGACTGCCGGGGGTTTTTTCGACTTCCGCCACCGTCCCGGCCGCGACCACTTTCCCGCCTTCCAAACCGGCCGCCGGACCCATGTCGACCAGGTAGTCGGCGGCGCGAATCACGTCTTCGTCGTGTTCGACGACTAGAACGGTGTTTCCCAGGTCGCGCATTTTCAGCAAGGTGGCGAGGAGTTTGTCGTTGTCCCGCTGGTGCAGGCCGATGGTCGGTTCATCCAACACATAACAAACCCCGACCAGCCCCGAACCGACCTGCGAGGCCAGGCGGATGCGCTGGTGTTCGCCGCCGGAGAGGGTGCCGGTCATGCGGTCGAGGGTGAGGTAGTCGAGGCCGACGTCGGACATGAAGCCGAGGCGCTGGCGTACTTCGTTGCGGATTGGTCCGGCGACGGCTTCGCCTTCCTTGTCCAGCTTCAAGGTGGAGATGAACTCGATGGCGCGTTTGGTCGAGAGGGCGGTGATTTCGTTGATGGCGAGGCCGCCGACTTTCACGGCCAAGGCTTCCGGCCGGAGGCGGGCGCCGTGGCAATCGGGGCAGACCGATTCGGCCATATAGGAGTGGATTTTCGACTTGATGAAGTCCGATTCGGTGCGGTGGAACTGCCCCTCCAGCATCGGCACGACCCCTTCGAAACCGGGGCCGTCCACGGGGTCGGTCCCGAGGTTCGCGGGTTTCCGTGAATCGGGGTCGCCGTAGAGGAAAATGTCCTGGAGCTTTTTCGGCCATTTCCCGAACGGTTCCTTCACCTTCGCCTTGTAGAGCCGGGCGAAGTCGTCGAGGACGCCTTGATACTGCATGGCCAGGAACATCGTCCCCTTGCGGGTGATGTCGAAGCCGCCGTCTTTCAATGACAGCGAGGGATCGGGGATCAGTAAGGACGCGTCGACGTCCAGGCGGGTGCCGAGTCCGTCGCAGGTCGGGCAGGCGCCTTGAGGAGTGTTGAAGGAAAACATCCGCGGTTCGAGTTCCTGGAAAGAGACGTTGCAGTCGGGGCAGCCGTAGTTTTCCGAGTAGGTGACGTCCCGCCATTCATCCTTCGCCTGCTCGATGGAGACCACCACCAGGCCCTTGGCGAGGCGGAGAGCCGTTTCGACGGCTTCGGTGAGGCGGGCGGTGGCGTCGGGCTTGACCTGGAGGCGGTCTATGACCGCTTCGAGGGTGTGTTTGCGGCGTTTTTCCGGGATTTCCTGGAGTTCATGCAGGTCCTGCATCAAGCCGTCGATGCGGGCGCGAACGTAGCCTTCGCGCTTCAATTGGGCGATGATGTCCTTGTGTTCGCCTTTGCGGGCGCGCACCAGGGGGGAGAGGACGACCAGGCGTTTTCCCATGGCGCCGGCGACGACGGCGTCGACGATTTGCTGGGCGGTCTGGCGGGTGATGGGTTTGCCGCAGATCCAACAGTGGGCGATACCGGCGCGGGCGTAGAGAAGGCGGAGGTAATCATAAATTTCCGTGGTGGTGGCGACGGTGGAACGCGGATTGGCGTGACCGCGGCGCTGTTCGATGGCGATGGTGGGGGGGAGGCCGGAAATGGATTCGACATTCGGCTTCCCAGCCGTTTCGAGGAACTGCCGGGCGTAGGCGGAGAGGCTTTCGACATAACGGCGCTGTCCCTCGACGTAAATGGTGTCGAAAGCCAAACTGGACTTCCCCGACCCCGACAGGCCGGTGATGACAATGAGCCGGTTGCGTGGGAGGTCAATGGAAACGTTTTGGAGATTATGTTCCTTGGCGCCGACGATGTGGATGGCTGGGGAGGACAAGGGGGGTTCCTTCATAGGGTGTCATGGGTAATGGGATGGTGGCGTGTAAAGATTTGGGGTCAGGATACGGTTTGCCGGCGCTTCTCCCTGGTCTTGGTTTTTTTGGATTCTGATTTGGTTTTCTGCTTGGTCGATATCGCGTCGGTCTGGGCGGAAAGCATTTCCTTTCGCAAGATATCGTTTAATTTGATCTGAAAGTCCCTTCCGAATGTACGTAGCCACCTTAGTATGTCCGTGTCGATACAAACGGTTGTTAATCTGGTGTTTGGACGGTGTCCGAACTCTTTTTCGATACGTTGGCTTTGGTCGGGTAAATCCGTGTAGTCAATGTCCGAATCGTCCATATCGGAGAGCGCTTCAAGCGACTCTTTTTGTTTTTGCGTAAGATGGGGTGGATTATCAGGATCGAATTCGTAGGTTACGATACGCTCTTTGCTCATGTTTGTTTGCCTTTCGTGCCGAAATAATCCTGATAACTTCGTTGTTTGAACCACGTTCCGTATAAACCACCATAAGCAATTGCGACACGATTCTGCCGATAATTATCCGGCGTTCCTCACCCTCATAATAGGCGTCATGGTAATCCAAGCAATAGGGGTCGAAAAAGACTTCCACAGCGCTGGAAAAATACACCTTGTGTTTAAGAATATTGGCGGCGGCTTTCGCTTCATCCCATTCAAATTTCATGTCACAGCTTTCAGGATTCTTGGTTGGGGAGGCAATTTATAGTCAAGTCGTTCGATTTTACCCCGCCAATTATTTCTGTCAATTCACTCCATCACGGCGCTTTTTTATCCTGGCAAATTAAATTGCAAAGTTCTTCTTTGTCAATAAATCAACGCCGGCCTTCGTACGAAAACAGTTGTTTTTTAAAAAAGCTCGATTGACGAAAACTGTGAAAGGAACTAGCATGATTGGCTAACCCCGGGATTATCGGGGTTTATAAAGTTGAAAATTTACGGAATTCGTTGAGCCATCAATAGTTATCGGAAAATGCCTTCCTCGGTCGTGGTGGGGGAACGCGTTTAGGTGGGCGGTAAAAGAATTATTAATCGTATTCGCCTGAGGTTGATTTTCGAGGATTTGCTATGCCGAAAATGCAAAAATTAATGCTGGGGGGGGCGATATTTGCCACGGCGTTGTTGACCGGTTGCGCCGGTGTGCCGTCGGATGAGGATGTCGCGGCGGAAACATTGGCGATGCGGCAGAAGGCCTATCGGGAGTGGGAGTCGGCAAAGCAACGGGGGGAATCCAAACAACCGATGGCCAACGGTCCATTGAGCATGGACGACGCCATCCGCGCCGCTTTGCAATATAACAAGCAGTTGATGATTGCCCTGCAAAATCGTGAGGTCACCCGGGGGCACCGCATCAGCGCCTGGCAGGTGGTCCTACCTTCATTCAGAGGCAGCGCCGGCACCGGATGGTCCAAAGGAAACGGTCTTTTCGACACTTACAATTACGGCTTCACCATCACCCAGCCGATCGTCAAAGGGGCGTTAATCCCCGCCACCCTCAGTCAGGCGCGTCTGGAAACGGCCCTCACCGACGAAAATATCCGCGGCACGGTCCAGACTCTCATCGCCAATGTCGCGAACGATTATTATGAAATCCTCTATAACCAGCACCTGGTGGAGACGCAGAAGGAAGGCGTGACTTCGGCGGAGGCCCAACTCCGCGTGGTGATGGAGAAGCGCAAACAGGAAACCGCCACCGATTACGAGGTCCTGAGCGCCCAGGTCGCGGTTGCGAACTACCGCGCGGCGATGATTCAAGCCCAGAACAATGTGGATAATTTCAAGGTGGCCCTGCTCAAATTGATGGGCGTGTCGCAGGACAGCCAGATATACCTTACCGACAAACTCCTGTTCCTGCCCATGCGGCCGATTCTCGAACGGGCGGTGCAATTGGCCAGTCTGAACCGCGCCGATTTGCGTATCGCCGAGCTTGAGGCCAGATCGGAACGCGAGGCCGTCCGGATCGCCGAAAGCGCGTTTTGGCCGGCCGTCTCCGCCGCCCTGTCCAACGACTGGGTTGGCGGCGGCGGGGTTCGCCAGAGGACCACCTGGAACTTTGGCTTGAGCGCGTCGTACAATTTGGGAGTGCAGAACTGGGGTGATTTGCATAGCGCCCGCGCCCAGGAACTCCAGGCGCAAATCAATATCATCGACACCGAGGAAACGGCGCTCGAAGAGATCCGCACCCAGATGAACAGCCTCGCCAATGCCGAGGAACAGGTCAACGCCCTGATCGTCAACCAGGAATCGGCGCGGGAGGCCTTGCGTCTCGCGACCGTCGGCTACCAGGCCGGCGTCAAGACCGAAGCCGACGTCATCGAAGCCCGGCGCGCCTTGGTCCAGGCCCAGGGCGAATACTACAACGCCCTATATCAGCACACCTACGCCCGCCTGCAGCTGCAATTGGCGATGGGAATTCTCGGCCCGGCCCGGGTCGACGACTGCAACGACCTCAATCCGAACGTGCCGATTGCCAATATCACCGAATTCGCCGCCACCGATTACGTTGCCCCGAAGCCGGTCACGATTCCCAGGAACGAAATCGACACCACCGACAAGCGTCGCGACGAGCGCCGTTCCATCCGCGAACGCGAACGCGAGGCGGATCGGCTGAAGGAACGCGAACGCCGCGCGAAATTGCGCCGGGAACTCGATGCTTCCCGCAGCAGCTCCCTCCCCTCCGGCCGGGATTCGAAAGGCGCGCCAGGTTCTGCCGCCGGTCGTAGCGCCACGCCTGCGCCAAGCGCCGAACGTGAACGCCCGGTCATCCGCTCGATGGACGGCAGCGTCAGCGAATTCCGCGCCAAGCTCGAAGCGGAACGTCAGGAGCGTTTGGAACGTCTCCAGAAAGAAGCCGAGGAAAGGGAGAAGCGTAATGCCAAACCCGAACCGAAGGTGAACGTCAAGCTGGAAAGCAACGGCAAGGCGAACGGAAACGGTAAGGCGAACGGAAACGGCAAGGGTGCGGCAGCCGGCAATGGCAACGGCAGAGCCGCCGACAAACCGGAGGCAAAGACGAACGGAAACGGCGGCAATGGCAATGGCAAAGCCGCCGGCGGCAACGGCATGACAGACAGTCGGGTCGGCGCCGCCGCAACCGACGGCAAAGCCGACGCCGAAGATTCGCCATCCCGCACCGGCTCCGCCACCACCCGGTCGCGCAGCGAACCCGGCGCCGAACGGAGCAGCATTCGCGATTCATTGTCGAAGGAATCGCGGGAATTGTTGGAGCAGGCCGCCAAGCGTCAGGCGGCGCGGGAACAGGCGGCTCTTACCACGGCGGAGGATAAAGCCGATGCGGCCAGCGCCGAAGCGGACAAGGTCCTCTCCGGTAAGGCCGGAAACGGCGCCCTTCCCCAGCGTGAACGCCAGCGGGACATCAAGAACATGCAGGATACCTTGAAGGATGCGGAAGAAGCGGTAAGGGATGCCAAAAAAATGCTGAACCGCGAAACCCCGACCACCCGCCCGGATGGCCAGTAACAGGAGGGTAATCATGCTCGAACGTTATTTCAAACTGAGGGATCATAACACCAGCGTTTCAATCGAACTCATGGCCGGTTTGGTGACTTTTCTGACCGCGGTTTATATTCTCGCCGTCAACCCGATGATCCAATCCGCCACCGGCATGCCGAAGGGCGCCCTTTTCACCGCCACCGCCCTGGCGATTATCATCGGCACCGCCCTGATGGGGCTGATTGCCAACCTCCCGTTCATCCTCGCCCCGGGCATGGGCATCAACATGTTTTTCGCCTACGCCATCGTCCAGGGCAAAGGATACACCTGGCAGGAAGCGCTTACGGCCGTTTTCATCGCCGGCATTCTCTTCCTTTTAACAGGCGCCCTGGGTTTACGGAAAATCCTTTTGGACGGTTTTCCCGAGCCGCTGAAGCACGCCATGACCATGTCCCTCGGGTTGATGATCGCCGTCATCGGCCTGAAGACTTCCGGCGTCATTGAAATGAAGGAAGGCTTCGCCAAACTCGGCGACGTCACCCACGGCTCGCCCCTTCTGGCGCTCCTGGGCATTGTCATCACCGGCGCCCTGCTGTGCATGAAGCTCCGCACCGCGGTTTTGATCGGCATTTTGGTGACGACCATCCTCGGCGTTTTCATGGGCGTGACCAATTACCACGGCGTCCTGGAAACAGGCGCGGTATCGTTGCCGCCGTCCATCGCCCCGATTTTCTGCCAATTCTCCTTCGACGGGGCCAGACTCCTGACTTTCGATTTCTTCGTGGTGGTCTTCACCCTTTTGGCGATTGACATTTTCGACAGCCTCGGCACCTTCATCGGCGTCTTCAACCACTTCACCGGCGAAGAGAAAAAATGGTATGAATCGCGGATTCCCAATGCCCTGATGTGTGACGCCGCCGCCACCGTCGCCGGCGCCGTCCTCGGGACCAGCACCGTTACCACTTATGTCGAGAGTTCCACCGGCATCCAGCAGGGCGGACGCACCGGGCTGACCTCGATGGCGATTTGTGTATTGGTATTCCTGGCCCTGTTCATTTCCCCCCTGTTCCTGATGATTCCCGCCGCCGCGACCGCTCCGGCCCTGGTGGTGGTGGGGATGTACATGATGGCGATGGCGGTGAAATTGAACTGGGGGGACATTTCGGAGGCGCTTCCGACCCTGATAATGATGTTGGTAACCGCCATGACCACCAGCATTTCCGACGGCTTGATGTTCGGCTGGATCGGCTACATGGTTTTCAAGCTGGTCATGGGCAAGTGGAAGGACCTCAATCCGACGGTGGTGTTTGTGGGGCTGTTCTTTATAGCCAGGCTGGTTTTCCTGTAAAATTTTCTTGACAAGGAATGGTCGGGGCGGGATTATTATTTGCTTCAATGCGCCGCCAATAATGGCGGCGTGTTGTTTTTTGTTTTTTTTCTGGTATTGAACCGGGGCTGTGTTTCCCGAGCAAATACGGTAAATTAAGCTTTATCAATACAACAGGAGCGAGGAAAGATCATGGCGAAGAAGAAGAAGAACCCGGTTGAGGTTTACCAAATGGTATGCAGTTCCTGCCAGAGCCGCAATTATGTCACCCGGCTGAAACGCGAAAACAAATCGCTGGAAGTCAGCAAGTATTGCCCCGGCGAACGCAAGCATACCGCCCATAAGGCCAAGAAGGCTTAAGCAACGAAATTTGCATTTTTACCAGCCTCAACCGAAGGATGATTTTTTTTATCGGACATGAATTAATGTGACCAATAAACCAAAATCCTCGATGGAACTCGGGGTACCAAAGCGTTGTGTGCCTTAAAGCATCCTTGGCTGAAACATGCTTGGCACGCCGGAGTTTCGTGGTACTGGGGTTTGGCAGGGAGTTTTTTGCGGGGCCGGCCGTTTGGCCGGCCTTTTTTTGTGTCATGGCGCGGTATTTCAAATTCCCCTCCGCATACTTTTCTGTTATAATCAGTCTGTAACAAACGAGGCCGGCGTGAACGCCGGCCGTCTTTGTCGTGCCGGGAGAGTGCGTCCATAATGCACCCCTTCTATCGTTTTATTGCCCCCTACCTGCTTATGGCCGTTTTTGCGGCTGCTATTGGTTACCCGGCTGTCCAGGCGGGAGAGCCGGGCGATCACCCCTGGAACAACAAGCGTATCCACTATCTTATCGAGTACCAGGGCCGCATGGTGGAGAAAGGGGAGTTTGTCCGCCGGGTGACCTCCTATCAACGCATTCCCTGCATCGTCATTGAAGAGGAGAAGCATCTTTACGACGGCGGCGACGAGCCGATCCGCAGCGTGAAGACCCGCACCATGACTACGCCGGAAGGTCTGGCCATGCTCAGGCACGAAACGGTGACCAAGGGCGAGCCGGGCGAGGAGACGATAACCGTGGCGCGGGGGGAGGCGGTATTCGACGCGACCGGCGTTTATGGGACGCCCGGGGTGGTGCCGGTGCCGCCCGACGCCATGTTTGAAATCAACGGCGAATGGCTGGCGGGAAACCGGCCGCGGCGGGGGGATACGTATTTCGCGAACATTCTGGATCGTTCGACCCGGGGGGTGGTGGCAACCAGCGTCACCATCCTGGATCGCGGCCCGCAGCCGATTTCGACCGACCCGACCACGCCGGCGGTGTGGCTGGCGGAAATCAATACGCCGGGGCGGCCGGGCATTTTGGCGCGTTACACTTCCGACGGGCGTTTGGTACGGATGGAAGGCGGGGGGCTGGTTTACCATGTGGTGACCAGGGAGCAATACGACGCCGGCAAATTGCCTAGCGTGGCCGGGGCGGGTCTGGACGATCCGACCCTGGACGATTACGCGGGAGGCGGCTGGAAACCAATCGACAGTCCCGACTCCGGCGTGACAGGCGGTTTGGTGAGCGGCGGCGGCGAGCCGACACCGGTGATACGGTCCATGGCCGGAAACGCTTTTATTGGCATTAGCGAGGCGATACCGGCGTGGGATTCCTTCAGCTGGCTGTTGTTCCAGGCCAGTCCGGCTTACGAGTGGTCGAACGCTTTGCCGTCCTCCGAATATGCGCGGGTGAACTCGAACGGCGCGGAGACGACCCTGATGGCGCTGCAGAATGCGCCGTATGTGGACCCGAACGCGATTTTCCCGGTGAATGTTCCCAATGAACTGCTGCCTTATTTGGAAAACCGCGAGTACATTCCGGCGTCGCATCCGGCGGTAATCGATGCGGCCTGGGTGGCGGTGGCGGACGTCGAGACGAAACGCGAGGAAACGAATATCCTCAAGGCGCTCAGTTATTTGGCCGGCTGGATCAACCAGTCCATAGCCCTGGTGCCGTGGCGAGGCTATGATTCGTCCGCCCTGGACACTTTGGCGAACCGTTCGGGGGATTCCCTCGGGCAGGCGCGTTTGTTTGCGGCGATGGCGCGAACGCTGGGGGTGCCGACCCGGGTGTGCCAGGGGTTTATCACCCATATTGGCCGGGCGGTGAATCACTGCTGGGCCGAGGCTTGGGTCAACGGCCAATGGGTGCCGGTGGACACGACGGTGAGCCGGGTCGGTTTGCCGGCCGGCTATGTTTTGGCGGAGCGTAGCGGCGACGCCGGGGTGTTCAACCGGAATTTCGCCGATTTCTTGCGTACCCCGGGTCTCGGTTTGGCGTTACGGGAAGCGGGACGGGATTTGCCTCGGGGAGGCGAGGCGGTTTTGCGGGTCGGGGACCGCCGGACCTATGTGGTGAGCGAGGGTGATTGGCTGGCGAATTTGTATTGGGGTTTTGCCTTGCGTTTGCCGCGGGGCTGGCGGGGTGACGCGCGGATGAATTCGGTTGAGATCCAGAGCGACGACGGCCAGGCTTTGGCGCGTATCGAGGCGCTGGAGGGGGATTTCGAGGCGGGGAGGGCGGAACTGGACGCCACGGTGGAGGGTTTGAGGCGGGAGTTGACGCGTTTCCGGCTTTATGAGGCGAATGTGGTCGATTTTGACGACGAGGGGGCGACGCCGGCCCTGTACGTGGATTTCAGCTGCATTCGTGACGGCGAGACGGTGCGTTGCCGGCAGTATGTGATTCCCCGGCGGCAACGGGCGTTCCGCTTGTCCTTCTGGGCACCGGTGAACCGCTTCGAGGAGTACCGGCGGGACTTTGACCGGATGTTGTCGTCGTTCGAGTTTTAACAGCCCGGCAACAAGTAGCAAATTTTGGTGGACTTGGCAGGATTATTCAAATGTCAAAAATTCTCTCTCTCCTCGGTTTTGGCGGTAAAAATGCATCCGGTCCTGATGGTTTGGACGCCGCCCGCACACTAATTGATCGGGTGTCCAAGGATGAGCGGGCAAACTTCATTGCGCCTTTGCGAAAAGCTCTCGCCAAACATCCGAATATAGCCGCCGCATTCGCTTGGCTGCATGCCCACGAACGCCGCGACTCCGAGGACATGACCGCCATGGTTATGTTGACGATGCTTTTTGAAGGGCCGATGTTCAGCCCGCCCGAGCGGCGACACTCAGCTAAAGTAGCAGCAGACGAGCTGGAAAAAGCCCTGCGTGACAAGGAAATTCATGACGATGTAAAGATCGATTTCCTGCCCCTTCTGGACTTGGCGGGGAGACCGGTGGACGATGCCGGGGTACGCGAATTTTTCTGGGACTACGAGGCGGCGAGTAAGCGCAAAGGTAGCGAATTTCTAAATGGATTGTCCGACTCGCCGGCTTCCCTCAACAAATTGCTGCTGGTCAGAGGGATCATTTCGGAAGAGCAGGGCGCTGAAAATGCTCCTGCGTCCATTGAATCGGCCAGCGAGCTTCTGATCCTTGGACATAACGCGGCGCAAGTGGAAAATCCGACTGGCGCCACGCTCATGACCGCCGCTCTTATTTTTCGGATTGGAGCGGCTAATTTTTCGCATGAACGATCCCCGGGGCAACTGGACGACATTCACTTAATCGGCACGCCCCGCGCCCGGTGGTGCCTGGAAACGCTGTCGAATTGGCCCGGTTTCTCCATGCCCTTCAGAAACAAGGCGGCAGGGCTGGCGGCGGAACTCGGGACGAGGGGAATAACCAGTCAGGCGCCGCTCGCGCCCGACGATTTCTCTCACGGTATCGTCACCATGGTGGACGGCATGGGGTCGCGGTCGGCGACATTGTTCTTCCGCACTCCCAAGGGGGGTCTTGACGCTTTTACGGTATTACTCAATGACGAGGTTGGCATCAAGGACGCCCGCGCCTTTTTCGAAAACGGAAATGAGCTGAGTGGAATTATGGGCGGCCATTCCGAAGAAATGCCGACGGCTGATGCTACGCCCCAATTTTTCCGTGAGCTTCTGGCCGACGCCTTCGCCCGGCACGAAGAGTTGGGTACGGCTCCCCCAGGCAGTCTATTTCCCTTGATGGCGTACCTTGGCAACGAACCGGTCGCACCCAGGAAACGGGAGCCGAATCTTGATGGCTACAAGCTTGGCGGGGTAAGTCCAACTCCGGAGTTGGTCGTTGGCGGAGAGGGTCTGGTTGACCGGCCTTTGTTCGGCTGTCTTGCTCCGGCTTCCGACGCCGCTTACGCATTCTGCGAAGCGCACTGGGACAAACGGAGAAAAACCGTTCACCTTGATTCTTTTCCGATATTTCTCCGCGAAATCATGCCGCTGGAACGGGAGCGCCTGCTGCATCGCATGGCAATCAACCTGGAGATTGAAGCCCTAGCCGGACGCGCCGGGCGCAAGGGTAATCAAATCGCCGCCCGGCTGTGGCTTGGCATGAAGGAGAATGTCCTGCCGTTTTGGAGCATTCCTTTTGTTCAGGAATTGGCCAGTATCGGCATAGGCAGCATAGTCGATGATTTGCGGCGGGGCTGGAAAAATCAACGTGCCGCCTTCGAGGCAAGCGAAAGGGATGTGAAAAAACGGGGCGAAGCGCTGGGGCGTAGTCTGAACGCTTGCGACTTGGCAGCGCTCCCCAGTGCGGAAAAGGAGGCGGTGTTTACCGGCCTGCTGCGGCAATTGTTTGGAGATGCCGGTCCCGCCGCTTTTCGGCCGCCGGAATTCCACGGGCAGGCTCCGGTTCGTAGAAAACCACGGAGAAATGCGAATAATAAAGAGACGGCGGCAAAAGGTGGTTGGGTTTACGCCGGCCCTCCCGAGAAAAAAGATAAGCCATCCGGAGTAAAAAGGACAGCTCCAGCCAAGAACAGGATTATTTACCGGCTATCTGTCGATGTACGCGGGTTTCCGCCCGCATATGACGACTTCATGTGTGCCGATCAGGGAATCGTTCGGGAAATCGAAATCGCAGGAGATCAGACCCTGGACAAGCTGCACCTGACTATTTTCAAGGCATTCGACCGCGACGACATGCACGCCTATGAATTCCAGTTCTCCGACAAACCGATGGATCCCGACGCTCACCGCTACACCCACCCGGACATGACTGACGACGATTCCGCACCCGACTTGGTGCATAACGCCGCGACCACCACGCTTGACCAGCTTGGTTTGACGGTGGGGAAAACCTTCCTGTACTGGTTTGATTTCGGCGACGATTGGTGGCACGGGATAACGGTCAAGGAAATTGGCTCGCCCACGCTCCGCAGCAGATACCCTCGTATTGTGGCCAGGCATGGCATCAGTCCCCCGCAGTATCCCGAGGAATAGTGAGGACGAGAAATTATCAACCGCCGCGCGCTTGCCATTCGCCGCCGTCTTTGTTCATTGGGTTTTCCGGGTTGGTTGCATTGTAGCAAATTTTTGGATTATTGGGAAACGGGGAATTTGTTTCCGGCTTCCGGGTTGATTTTTCGAGGTGTGGATTCGAAAATATTTTTTCGCGACGTGGTTGGAAAATGGACCGGCGTGTTTTATTATGAATTAAGCTCGCTTTATAAGGGCAAGCCTGACCGCTGCTACTATTTCTGCTATAAAGTCGGCCGCAAGCTGATATGGAAAAAGGTCGGCAAGATTTCGGAAGGTTACGGACCCGGGATAGCTGCCGAACTCCGAGCCAAAACGCTAATGGGTTTGGCTGACGGCGAAGAAGTGTTGACTCCGAAGGAGCAACGAGCGGAAAAGGGGGAGCGCGACAAGACCCTCGCCGAAATCGCCTTCTTGTATTTCGATGCCAATAGTGACCAATTGAAAGGTTTTTACACCGACAAGAATCGCTTCGAAAAACACCTCGCCGTTCGCTTCGGACCGCGTCGAATCGGTCAAATCACGCCAGTTGATATTGAAACATTCAAGAAAGACCTGAGAAAAGAATACAAACCCGCCACCATCTGGAACGTGCTGGAACTTCTACGCCGCATCATCAACTACGGTTACAAGACAAACCGTTGCCAGGCGCTGTCGTTCCAAATAGAAATGCCGGTTAAGGATAACGAAGTGGTCGAGTACCTACGACCCGACGAAGCGCAACGCTTTCTCGAAGTCGTCCGCAATTGGCCGGACAGTGACGTTAGCCACATGCTTCAAGTAGCCTATTTCACTGGTATGCGTCGAGGCGAACTGTTCAAGCTGGAAGACCGGGACATCGACTTCCACATGAACCTAATCCGCATTCGCGGCCCCAAAGGTGGCAAAACTTCATCCATCGGCATGAGCAGCTTGGTTGCTGACCTCCTGCGTTCACAAATCGAGGCGAAAAATGCCCGACTCTCTGATTGCCCCTATGTATTCCCCGGTAAAAACGGCAATAAACGAACTGATTGCAGTGCGGTTGACAATATTCGCAAACAAGCCGGCTTGCCCGTGACCTTCCGCCCATTCCACGGCCTTCGCCACCACTTTGCCGTGACCCTGGCAAACAGCGGTAAATTCACCATCAACATGATTTCCGAAGCCCTTACACACAAAAACGTGGACTTTACCAAAAAGAAGTACGCCCATTTTCTCCCAGAGACCCTGGCAGCCATTGGCAACGCCGCCGCTGACGTGTTACAATTCAAGAATGATGGGAAAGTGAACGCACTGGCAAAGGATGAATAAATGAAAAAGGTCTCTCGATTTGGCGAGGGGTGGAACGCTGCAACGCCACCCGACGACGTGGGCGCCGCCCGAAAGCTTATTTCGCATATGAACAGGAATGTCAAGGCAGACATCATAACGCCTTTACAGAAAACGCTTGACAAACACCCCGATTTAGCAACTGCCTTTGCCTGGCTTCATGTGTATGATCGCCGTGAAGCCGATGATAATTCGGCAATGGCCATGTTGGTGGCGCTTCTGGATGCGACCATGTTCAGCCCGGCTCAGCGTAAACGCTCGGGGAAGGCCGCCGCCGACGAGTTGGAGAAGGCGCTTCGGGATAAGGCGGTTCCCGACGAGTTGAAAATCACCATTCTACCGCTTCTGGAAATGGCTGGCCGGCCAGTGCCCGACAAAGATGTGGGCAAATTTTTTCAGGACTACGAAGCGGCGGTTCGGCGGCATAGTGAAGAATTCGCCAAGAAATTTTCTGATTCTCCCGCTTCACTCTCCAAATTTCTATTGGCCAACGGCCTGATTTCCGATGAGGAGAACTACGCAAGCGGTCCTGTTTCGACTGAATTGGCCAGCCAAATCCTGACCTTGGGTCATGGAATTGCTCTGGTAAATCCCGCCGGTGCAACCCTAATGACCGCCGCCCTTATTTTCCGGGTTGGCGCGCCAGAGTTTTCGCATGAACGCTCGCTTGGACAACTTGATGGCATTCACGCCCTGGCTACGCCCCGCGCTCGGTGGTGCCTGGAGACGCTGGCGAATTGGCCCGGCTTCTCCATGCCGTTCAGGAGTAAAGCCGCCAAACTGGCGGCTGAACTTGCCGGGCATGGAATAAAAAGCCAGGCGCCACTCGCGCCGGGTGAATTCTCCCACGGCATCGTCGCTATGATTGACGGCATGGGGTCGCGAACCGCGACCTTGTTCCATCGTACTCAAAAGGGCGAACTCGACGCCTTCAACGTGATGTATAACGACGAGGTCGGAATCAAGGACGCCTTCGCCTTTTTTGGGAATGGGGATGAATTGGAGGGAATGCTTCGTTCCAATTTCGGGGAAATGTCTACGGCAAACTCTTCTCTTGCCTTGT
Organism: Planctomycetota bacterium; assembly: GCA_031548195.1. Classification (GTDB taxonomy): domain Bacteria; phylum Planctomycetota; class SZUA-567; order SZUA-567; family SZUA-567; genus JAJBSZ01. The sequence goes on from JAVBRG010000051.1 coordinate 14,588, forward strand.
TCCGTGAGCTTATGGCCGATTCATTCGCCCTGCATGAAGAGTTGGGAACCGCACCTCCCGGCTGCCTTTTTCCGCTGCTGGCTTATCTTGGTAATCAGCCGGTCACTCCTCAAAAACGTGAACCTAATCTTGACGCCTATAAGTTGGAGACCGTGTGCCCGACGCCGGATCAACTGACCGGTGGAATTGATCTTGCAGACCATACCTTGTTCGGCTGTCTTTTTCCAGCCTCCGACGCTGCTTATTCATTTTGCGAAAAGCATTGGGATAAACGTAAAAAATGCTTCCGCGAAGCCGATTTCCTCACTTTTCTCAAAGAAGTCATGCCCCTGGAACGGGAGCGCCTTCTCCACCGCATGGCGATCAATCTTGAGGTCGAAGCCTTAGCCGGCCGCGCCGGTCTTAAGGACAATAAAACCGCCGCCAGACTTTGGCTTGGTATGAAGGAGAATGTCCTGCCGCTTGAGGGAATTCCCTTTGTCCAGGAACTGGCACGCACCGCCGTGGAGCATATCTCCCGCGACTTGCGTCGTGGATACAAGAATCAGCGCGAAGCTTTGTTAGCTGGAGAAATGGACCCAAGAAAGCAGGGCGAAGCGTCGGGAAAAATCGTGGATTTGAGTGAGTTGGATTCGCTCTCAAAATCGGAACGTGAATCATTCTTAACCGGGTTGATGCGGCAATTATACGGCGACGCGGAGTCTGGCGATCTTCCCCCGCCGGAATTCTTTGGCCCGGCGCCGCTCCACGGTGCCAAGCCTCGTGCAAAAGCAAAACCCAAAAAGGCTGCGACAAAAGGCGGCTGGGTTTATGTCGGACCTCCCGAGAAGAAAGTCAAACCGTCCACCACAAAAAAAATAGATTCCGCTAAAAACACTGAAAACAGGATTGTCTACCGGTTATCGGTCGACCTGCGCGGATATCCGCCCATGCTTGACGACTTCATGAGCCGCAATCCTGAAATCACTCGTAAAATTGAAATCGCCGGCGACCAGACGCTTGACGACCTGCACTGGGTCATTTTCAAAGCTTTCAACCGCGAAGATGCGCACCTCTATGAATTCCAGCTTTCCGCGAAACCGCATAAGCCCGGCGCTCACCGTTATACTCACCACTGTGCAATGGAGGATGATCCCACCCCCAGCCTGGTTCATAACGCCGAGACCACCACACTTGACCAGCTCGGTTTGAAAACGGGACAAACCTTCCTCTACTGGTTCGATTTCGGCGACGATTGGTGGCACGGAATAACGGTGAAGGAAATCGGTCCGCCCACGCCCCACGCCAAATACCCCCGGATTGTGTCCAGGCATGGTAGCAGTCCGCCGCAGTATCCAGAGGAATATAAAGGAAGAAAAATGATCAACCGCCGCGCGCTTGCCATACGCCGCCGTAAGGGTCTGCGTCAATGCCGACGTTGGAGTATTGGCGCGGATTTTTTGACACCGCGCTTCATCGGCAGAGCCGGAACCACTCCGGTTCCCTGCTCATGTTTCATGTGCGGCAATCCCCGGCGAAAGGCCAAGGGGAAAGAGCGCCTGACCATGCAGGAGCGTAAGGCGCTGATAGCCATGCATGATATGGTTGTTTTTGCTTAACTTTATAAATTTCAGCCTATTGCATAATTTTGCAACAGCTGTTGCAAAATTGCCGGAGTCCAAAATGGTCAATGTTTCAAAAGCTGATACCCAGTTTTCCTCGGACTACAATGAGCTGCTGGACGCCCTCAAGGAAAAAGTCCATGCCGCGAGGATGCGGGCAACCTTGGCTGCAAACGCCGAGTCGGTGAATCTGTATCTTGAAATTGGGCGGGAAATTGGCATACGGCAAGAGCGAGACGGCTGGGGGAGCGCCGCGATAGAGTGTCTTTCCAAAGACTTACGAACAGCATTCCCCGAGGTCAAGGGTTTTTCACCACGCAATCTTCGGTATATGCGAAGTGCTGCGACCATTTTCACTGTCCGGCCAATTCTGCAACAGGTTGCTGCAAAATTACCCTAGGGACATTTGACGGTATTGATTGACAAGCTATCTGCTGAAAATGAAAGGGATTGGTATGGCTTGCAAGCCATTGAGCATGGCTGGTCGCGTTCAATTTTGCAGATGCAAATTGAGACTCGCCTGCATGAACGCCAAGCCGGTTCAGTCAAAATAACCAATTTTCCTGACCGTCTACCTTCTCCTCAATCCGGGGGAAGGCGCAACTGACGGTGCAGATGGCGTGGTTCCTGGCGCTATGGGCGCGGGAGACTTCATGGAAGAAGGTGGGGGAGCGCTTCACCGTCAGCTGGCACAAGGTGTACGCGGCGGTCAAGTACGCGGTCGACTGGGGCATGGCTC
>JAVBRG010000121.1:0-21146 GCA_031548195.1 Planctomycetota bacterium
AAAAACCCGCGCGGCACGCGCATTTTTGGCCCTGTGGCCAGGGAACTTCGCCAGGCCAATTTCATGAAAATCGTCTCGCTTGCCCCTGAAGTGGTGTGAGGATTCAACAATGGAAACGACTAAGACCCGCATTCGCAAAAATGACATTGTCCAGGTGATGGCCGGCTCCGAAGGGGGCAAGGTGGCGGCGGATTCCGGTTCGGAACGCGGCAAGCGCGGCAAGGTGCTCGAGATCGACCGCGAGAAGAACCGCGCCAAGATTCAGGGCATCAAGATGGTTTTCCGGCATTTGCCGGTGTCGAAGGATCCCAATCGTCCGGGCGGCGGCCGGATTGAGAAAGAGGCTTTTATCAACCTCTCCAATCTAATGCTGGTTTGCCCGAAGTGCGACAAGGCGACCCGGACCGGAGTGCGCCTTGAGAAACAGGAACGCGAGGGCGGCAAGGTCAAGACCCGGCGTATTCGCGTTTGCAAGAAGTGCGGGGCCGACATCACGGAACGCTCGTAGTTCACGATATTATTGCCGGGTTCGCCTAGTCAAAAGCGGCCCTAGAGTGTCGGTTGGCAATCGACGCTAGAAAAGGTTGAGGATATGAAGGCTCGTTTGTTGGAAAAATACCGGAATGTGGTGCTTCCGGCGATGCAGAAGGATTTTGGCCGCACGAACATTCATTCGCTGCCGCGCCTTGAGAAGATTTGCCTGAACATGGGTATCGGCAAGGCGATTGACGATTCGAAGATCCTGGAGGAGGGCGTCAAGGTGATGACGACCATTTCCGGCCAGGCGGCGGTGGTCACGAAGGCGCGGGTTTCGGTGTCGAACTTCCGTTTGCGCCAGGGCTACAAGATCGGTTGCCGGGTGACGCTACGGGGCGACCGGATGTACGAATTCATGGACCGCCTGGTGGCGATGGCGATTCCGCGTATCCGCGACTTCCACGGGGTTCCCAAGAAGTCTTTCGACAAATCCGGGAACTATTCCCTGGGCGTCGAGGAAGTGACGATCTTCCCGGAAATCGATGCCGACCGTCTTACCCACATGTTCGGCATGGACGTGACTTTTGTCATCAAGAATTCCCAAGGCGCGGACGAGAGCCGGAAATTTCTCAAATTGATGGGCATGCCTTTCGCGGAATAGTCCGCAGTAGATGATGGAGAATCACCGTGGCGAAAACATCCTGGATTGTGAAGTCCAACCGTCCTCCCAAATTCAAGACCCGGGCTTACACCCGCTGCAAGATTTGCGGTCGTGCCCGCGGGGTGTACAAAAAATTCTCCATCTGCCGGATTTGCCTCCGGAACTTGGCGAACAAGGGTGAGATTCCCGGCATGCGCAAGTCCAGCTGGTAGGGATTGACTGAAGTTTTGTAAAATGACGATTAAACCGCCAATCGTCACTTTGCAAAAATCTTTTTACCTGAAATTCAGGGATTTATAATTTTTTGGAATTGCCCTTCGGCGGTTTGAATGGCGATTCTGCAAAACTTCAGAATTAAGAAGGATACCGGTATGAGCATGACCGATCCCGTGGCCGACATGTTGACCCGCATCAGAAACGCCAACAGCCTGATGTGGTCGGACGTCAGCATGCCTTCGACCGCCATCAAGATCAATATTGCCGAGGTTTTGAAGCGTGAAGGTTTTATCGTCGGGTTTGATATCATCGACCGTCCCCTGCAGAACGAGTTGAAGATTCATCTCAAGTACGGTCCCGAAGGGGAAAAGGTCATTCGCTCCATCGTCCGCACTTCGAAGCCCGGCTGCCGCGTTTACCGTGGTTACGATGATCTTCCGGTGATTCTGAGTGGGCAAGGCGTTGCGGTCGTATCGACGAACCAGGGCGTATTGTCCGATCGCGAGTGCCGCGAGAAAAAGGTGGGCGGTGAAATTTTGTGCACTGTTTACTAATCGCTGCCGGGCGTCATGGGTTTTTTCGGAATGACGTTTACGCCGATGCTGCCAGTTAGGATGAATATTCATGTCACGCGTAGGAAAAAATCCGGTCTCGGTTCCAGCGGGCGTGACCGTTTCGGTCCCCGCTGAAGAAATTATTGTCAAGGGCCCCAAGGGTGAACTGCGCCAGCGGCTGGTTCACGGCGTCAAGGTCAAGGCTGACGGGAAGGAAGTGACCGTCTCCCGGGATTCGGACTCGAAGGAGCACCGGGCGCTCCACGGGACATACCGGGCGCTTATTCAAAATATGGTGCTGGGCGTGACCCAGGGCTATGAGAAGCGCATGCGTATCGTCGGCACCGGTTACCGGGTCGAATTGAAGGGGAAGATCCTCCAGATTGTCGCCGGTTTCGCCCACCCGGTCGATTTCGCGATTCCGACCGGCATAGAGGTCGAGATTCCCAAGGCGACCAGCCGCGAATACATGGATTTCATTATCCGTGGCATCGACACATGCCTGGTTGGCGAAGTGTCGGCGAAGGTAAAACGGGTGCGTCCCCCGGATCTTTACCAGGGGAAGGGCATACGTTTTGCAGATGAAAATGTGCGTCGCCTGGAAGGGAAGTCCTTCGGCGCCGGCAAGTAACCTGCTTTCACCGTGGCGGGACCAATTCCCCCTGGCGGTTTGAGGCGCTAATTTATCTATGGGGTCCCGGTTCCAGGTTTTCCTGCCGAGGCCCGGGAGAAGAAGGCAATGGAACGTATTCTAAAGAAACGCTACGATTTGCGCCGGCGGCACAACCGTTTGCGCCAGAAGGTCGGCGGCTGCGCCGCGAAGCCGCGCATGGCGGTTTTCCGCAGTCTCAAGCATATTTCCGTACAATTCATAGACGACGTCGCCGGCAAGACTTTGGTGACCGTGTCGACCCAGGGTGCGGATTTCCCCAAGGGCACTTACGGCGGCAACGTCAAGGCCGCCCAGACGCTTGGCGACCTGGCTGCGAAGAAGGCCAAGGCCGTCGGCATTGAAGCGGTCGTTTTCGACACTGGCGGGCGGCAATATCACGGGCGCGTCAAGGCGCTGGCGGAAGCTGCGCGCAAGTCGGGATTGACATTTTAATACCTTCAGAATGGAGCTGGTGGCATGGCTGATAACAGCGAATCGAGAGTTGGCGGCGGCATGACTGAAGGCGCGCCTCGGCGTCCGCGCGGCGGCACACGTTCGGGTGGCGGCGCCGGTGGCGATACGACGGTCGGCGGCGGCGAGCGGGGTGAACGTGGCGCCCGGGGCGGCAGGGGTGGACGCGGCGGCAGCGGCGACACCATGCGCCGTGGCGGCCGGGGAAAGCGCGGCGACCGGGATGAACCCCGTGAGCGCGAATTTCAGGAAACGCTGATTGGCGTTTTTCGCTGCTCGGCGACGGTCAAGGGTGGCCGGCGGCTCAGTTTTGGTTCGCTGGTCTGCGTTGGCGACGGCAAGGGCCGGGTCGGCATCGGCTACGGCAAGGCGAAGGAAGTTCCGGGCGCTTTCCAGAAGGCGATTAAGGCTGGGCGGCGTTCTTTGAAGCGTTTCACCATCACTCCGGGCGGTTCGATTCCGCATGAAGTCCGGGGCCGTTTTGGCGCCTCTTCCGTGGTGTTGATTCCCGCCATGCCTGGTACCGGCGTCATTGCCGGTTCGGCCGTGAAGGCGATTTTGGAAGCTGGCGGTTTGACCAATGTGCTTACCAAGGTCTACGGTTCGACCAATAGCCGGAACGTCGTCAAGGCGGTGATGGACGCTTTGGAGAAGCTCCGCAGTAAAGAAATGACCGAGTCGCTCCGTGGCGTGCAGCTGTAACGCGAAGATTTATGAAAGTCGGGCATAATGCCGCTCGCTGGTCTTTAAATCTTGCTTTACGGACACGTCTTCCCAAGCGTTTACGGAATGCTACATTTATAAACTTCAAGGAAGAGCGGACGGCGCTACGCCTGATTTTCCTTGAAACAGAAGGACATGCCATGAATCTCACCGATGTTTTCAATGCCGTCACCGGGCACAAGCGTAAGAGAAGAATCGGTCGCGGTGCCGGATCCGGCAGCGGCAAGACGGCGGGGCGGGGCCAGAAGGGTTTGGGATCGCGCACCGGCGCGAATTGGCTGCGCGGTTTTGTCGGCGGCCAGACCCAATTGAAAGAGCGGCTTCCCAAGGTCGGCTTCAATAACGCCAATTACGCCAAGATTTATCTGCCGGTCAATCTGGATTGGCTGAATGAAAATTATGCCGACGGCGAAGTTGTCGACGCCAAGACCTTGTGTGAAAAAGGCTTTACCGTTCGCCGCGGCGATATGGTCAAGGTGCTTGGGCACGGCGACCTGGCCAAGAAGTTGACCGTGAAGACCCATGCGGTCTCGAAGACGGCGCAAGAAAAAATCGAGAAGGCGGGCGGTTCCGTTGATTTGACCCCCATTGCCCAGAAGGCGGGCAAGGTCAAGGAGCGGGCAGCCAAGGAGTGATTGCTGCGCCTCCGCTTGTCCTGTTGTCAAGCGTGCTGGAGGCGGCCACGGGCGTTACGCCGACAGCGGGGCGTTTACCCGCATACGAGCCTACGGGGTGGGTATAATAAATGTTTGATATCATTTCGAAAATCCTGAATGTCAAGGAACTGCGTTACAAACTTGGCATTACTTTCCTGCTCTTGATTGTCTTCCGCCTGGGTTCGTTCATCCCCAGTCCTGGCGTCAATGTCAAGGCGGTCACCGATTACGTGGCCAGTGCCCAAGGGGCGGTCGGCGCGGTTCTGAGCATGGCTGACATGTTCACCGGCGGTGCGTTGTCGTCGATGGCGATTTTTGGCCTCGGCATCATGCCGTACATCACCGCCTCGATTATCTTCCAGCTCCTGACCGCGATTATCCCTTCCTTGTCGCGGCTGGCGCACGAAGGGGCGACGGGCCGGAAAAAGATTAACCAGTATGTCCGCGCTTCGACGGTGGTTCTGTGTATCATTCAGGCTTCCATGTTGGCGTGGGGCTTGTCGGCTTCGGGGCATACCTACATCGCCGAAGGGGTCAGCCGCTGGGAGTTCTTCATTTATGTGGTGATTTCCCTTACTGTCGGCACTATGTTCCTGATGTGGCTGGGTGAGCAAATCGACGAGTTCGGCATCGGTAACGGCATTTCTTTGATTATCATGGCCGGTATTTTGTCGCGGGTTCCTTCGGCCATTGCCCACTTGATTTCCGGCGTCAATCCGGCAGGCGGCAATTCTTCGGTGAGTCTCGGTCAGGTGGTCCTGCTGATTCTCTTGTTTGTGGCGATGACCCTGGCGGTGGTGATGATTACTTTGGGCACGCGCCGGGTGCCGATTATGCAGGCGAAGGCGGTGCGGGGCCGGAAGACTTACGGCGGACAGCGTCAGTTCCTCCCGCTCAAAGTCAATCAGGCGAACGTGATTCCGATTATTTTCGGTCAGGCGATTATGCAGGTTATCGCCGGCATTGCCGGGATTATTCTCGGGGTTTACGGTGTCTTCATGAGCCCCGGTTCTTTCTGGTACACCGTTCTTTATGTGCTTCTGATTATCTTCTTCTGCTACTTCTATACCGCCATTCAGTTCAACCCGAACGAAATGGCCGACAACCTTAAATCCGGCGGTATGTATATTCCCGGCATTCGCCCGGGCAAGCGCACGGCGGAGCATCTCTCCAAAATCATGAGCCGGATTGCCCTGGCCGGCGGCGCTTTCTTGGCGCTGATTGCGATTATTCCCCAGTTTGTCAGTCACGCGCTGGGAGTTGGGATGGACATCAGCGGCCTTCTTGGCGGTACGGGCTTGCTGATTGTCGTTGGTGTGGCTTTGGATTTGGTGCAGAAGGTGGAAAGTTACCTCCTGATGCGGAACTATGAAGGGTTCGGCATCGCCGGCGGCAGGATTAAAGGCCGCAGAGGTTGAGAAGCGGCAGGGAGGTAGAAATGCCCGAACGCATCATCCTGAAAACCATGGCGCAAATCGCCAAAATGCGTGAAGCCGGTCGGGTGGTGGCGGAATGTTTGGCGATGATTGGCAAGATGGTCGCTCCGGGCGTGACGACGAAAGAACTTGACAGCGCGGTGGAGGCTTTGATAATTAAAGCGGGCGGGATTCCTCTTTTCAAGAATTATCCGGCCTCGAATCCACGTTTTCCCCCTTTCCCGGCATCGATTTGTTCGTCCATAAACGAGCAGGTGGTGCACGGCATTCCCTGCGAGAGGGAACTGCGTGAGGGCGATATTATTTCCATTGACGTCGGGGTCGGTTTGGACGGTTGGTGCGGCGATGCGGCGCGGACATTTGCGGTGGGCACGGTGGGCCGCAAGGTGAAGAAGCTTCTGGAAGTGACGGAGGCGTCTTTGCAGCGGGCTGTTGAGAATGCCAGGCCGGGCAGGAAATTAAGGGATATTTCCGCTGCGGTGCAGAAGGAAGTCGAGAGTAACGGGATGTCGGTGGTGAAGCAGTTTGTTGGGCATGGGATTGGCCAGCGAATGCACGAACCGCCGCAGATTCCGAATTATGTATGTGGTCCCCGCGAGCGGTTGGAAGGTTATTTTCCCGACTGTGAATTACGGAGCGGTATGGTATTGGCCATTGAGCCGATGGTGAATATTGGCGCATCGGAAGTATTGGTGGACCGTAAGGACGGTTGGACGGTTTACACCAAGGACCGATCCTGGTCGGCGCATTTTGAGCATACCGTGGCGATAACCGAGACGGGGCCGTTGATTTTGACGGAGTTGTAGGAGTGGTGAAAAGATGGCCAAAGAGGACTCGATTAGTGTACAGGCCACGGTGCGCGAGGCATTGCCTAACGCCCAATTCAGGGTTGAATTGGAAAGCGGCCATATAGTCCTGGCGCATATCAGTGGAAAAATGCGGCAGAATTTCATTCGTATTTTGCCGGGCGACAAGGTGACGGTGGAGCTGTCGCCGTATGATTTGAAACGGGGGCGCATTACTTACCGCGGTTGACGGTTGCGTTTTCCCCATGCGGTTTATGAGGCGAGAGTTTGGCACGGTTTTCGGTGCGGGGTTGTTTTCCGGCCGGGCACGGTGCGTGAGGAAGCCAAGGAGTGTAGAAATGAAAGTTACCCCTTCGATTCGCAAGCGCTGCGAGAACTGCAAAATGATACGCCGGAAGGGTGTCCTCCGCGTCATTTGCAAGGTCAATCCCCGGCATAAGATGCGCCAGGGTTGAGGCGGATTTTCGTAGGCCGCGAGGTTTTTGTTTAAACACGTAGCAGGAGGCGCACGGTGCCAAGAATTCTCGGTGTTGACATTCCTAATGACAAGCTGGTGGAAATTGCCTTGACCTATCTTTACGGCGTGGGTGACACCACGGCGAGGAAGATTGTGGCGGAACTGGGGATTAAACCCGGCACCCGGGCCAAGAATCTCACCGAAGAGCAAATCGGTCAGATTGCCTCGCTCCTCGACAAATCCTTTGTTGTCGAAGGTCAGCTCCGGCGGCAAACGGCGCAGAATTTGCAGCGCCTCAAGAAGATTGGCTGCTATCGGGGAATTCGCCATGGTCGCGGTTTGCCGGTTCGCGGTCAGCGCACCCGCACCAACGCCCGTACCCGCAAGGGCAAGAAGAAGACGGTGGCGGTGAAGAAGTCCGTGAAGGCGATGCGCTAAGGGTTGATGCTGGCGTTTGTTTTGAGAGGGAACGGCCCCGGTCTGTCCGGCTTTTTTCCGGCTGGCGTGTCGGCCTTCAGGAGAGTGACAATGGCGAAACGGTATCGCAAGAAGAAAGTCAAGAAGTCGGTGGCGAAGGGCGTCGCGCACGTCAAGGCCACTTTCAACAACACCATCATCACCATCACCGATATTTACGGCAACACCCTGGTCTGGGCTTCGGCCGGCACCTCCGGTTTCCAGAACAGCCGCAAATCCACTCCCTTCGCCGCCCAGAAGACGGCCGAATCGGCGGCGGAAAAAGCGATGAAGATGGGCATGCGCGAAATGGAAGTTTTGGTGAAGGGGCCGGGTGGCGGGCGCGAGTCGGCGATTCGCGGTTTGCAGTCGGCCGGCGTGGCCATCAAGGCGATTGAGGATGTGACGCCGCTGCCCCACAACGGCTGCCGTCCCCGCAAACGCCGCCGCGTCTAAGTTTTTTTTCACAGAAATTTTCCTTTCCGATGTAACGCGCGATTGTGGCGGTAGGTGCACACCTTTAGGCCATGCAGCCGGCGTCGGGAAAAGGAGGAATGTTTATGCGCATTCGCTGGAAGAGCTTTGAACTTCCGACGCGCGTGGTGATGGATCAGGAAAGTGCCACTGACACTTACGGTAAATTTACGATAGAACCGTTTGAACGCGGTTTTGGCGTTACTATTGGTAATTCATTGCGGCGAGTTTTGTTGAGTTCCCTGGAAGGCGTGGCGCCGGTTTCCCTGAAGCTTGATGGCGCTTTGCACGAGTTCGCGGCCATCCCCGGCATTGTCGAGGATGTGATTGACATCGCCCTGAATGTCAAGGAAATGTTGATTTCCTATGAAGGCGACAGCCCCGAGACGCTTCGCATCGAAAAGACCGGCCCCGGTCCCGTGACCGCCGGCGATTTCACTCCCCCCCCCGGTGTCGAGATTGTCAACAAGGATCTTCATATCGCCACGGTGGAAGGGGCCAACACCACTTTCAAGGCCGAGGTCGAGTTCCGTAAAGGCCGCGGTTATGTGCGCTCCGACGATTTCACCTGGAAGTCGCAGGATATCATCGGGATGATTCCCCTGGATGCCTCCTTCTCGCCGGTGCGGCGTTCGCGTTGGCGGGTGGTCGAGACCCGGGTGTCGAAGGTGACGGACTACGATCGTTTGATTATCGAGATTTGGACCGACGGCACCATCAAGCCGGAGCAAGCCCTCATTGAAGCGGCGACGATTCTTCGCAAGCACTTGAATCCGTTCGTGAAGTACTATGATCTCGGGAGCGAAGCCACTGCCGCCGCCGCCGGCGAGGTCGAGACCAAACACGATCACGAGCGTGAAATCTCCGACAACTCGGCGATGAACGAGAAGTTGAACCAGCCGGTTTCGGTTTTGGAACCGTCGGTTCGCGCCGCCAATTGTTTGGCCGCTGAAGGCATCAAGACCATTCGCGATTTGGTTATGCGCCAGGAGGCGGATATGTTGCAGGTGCGCAATTTCGGCAAGACCAGCTTGAAGGAAATCAAACAGAAGCTGATGGAGCAGGGTTTGTCCTTCGGCATGACCGACGTTTGAGGTTGTCGCTTTTTGGAAACGTAGCGGATACAGCACTTCTGCTCTTTTGGGATGGGGTATAGATCATGAGACATTTGAACCGCGGACGCCGGCTCGGCCGTAATTCCAGTCACCGTAAGGCGATGTACCGTAACATGGTTGCGGCTCTGTTTACTCACGGACGTATCATCACCACTCCGGCCAAAGCCAAGGAAGCGCGGCCTTTTGCCGAGCGCCTCATCACTTTGGCGAAGAAGGGTCCGGATGATTTGGCGGCGCGGCGGCGTGCCATTCGCTTGCTTCACGATCCGGCCCTGGTGCGGTCGCTGTTTGAAGATCTTGGCGTGCGTTATAAGGATCGTCAAGGCGGTTATACCCGGATTCTCCATTTGTCCAAGACCCGGGTAGGTGACGCGGCCCGGCAGGTCTTGTTCGAACTGGTGGAGGGCGGAACTCCCGGCAAGTCGAAGGCGGCCCGGCCCCGGGCGGCGGTGGCGAAAGACGACAATGCCGGTTCCCAGGCGGCCTACAGCGAAGCGAAGCAGATGGACAAGATCAATGCCGCTGAAGAAAAGGCCGAGGTCGATGTGGCGAAGGAACTAGACGCCGGCGAGGAAGAGGTCGCGCCTTCCAAGCAAGGGGTTGACTCTTTCGAAATGGGCAAGACCGATAAGGAGAAGAGCGAGTAATTTGTCTCTTCCATAGATTTTACCATAAAGCGCCCCGCTTGTGCCGGGGCGCTTTTTATTCCCCGGCGGTCCCTGCCCGATTTTTTTGGAATATCCCCTGTTTCACGGCATAAGCGCGGGTTTCCATCCCAATCGCGTAGCCGCAAGCGTGGAAAAAAATCTCGCTTTTTTCGGCGGGAGTTGCAAGACAAACGCAATCGGTTATACTGAACTCCAGGCGCCGGCCGCGTCTTTCCCAATCCCAATCATCTTCACCAACCGCTTACGAGGATCAGCACATGCTCACCAAAGACGGAAAGCTCCTCATTGCCAAAAATGATCAAACCGCATTGTCGATACTTCCCAACATGTTGAACCGCCACGGACTCATCACCGGCGCCACCGGCACCGGAAAAACCGTCTCCCTTCAGGTCATTGCCGAGTCGATTTCGGCCCAGGGCGTGCCGGTCTTCATCACCGACATCAAGGGGGACGTCTCCGGCATCAGTAAAAGCGGTTCGAAGGACAACGCCAAAGTCCAGCAGCGGGTCGAGGGCATGCAACTGGCTGACGCCGGCTTCTCCTTCCAGGGCTGCCCCACCGTTTTCTGGGACATTTTCGGCAAGGCCGGGCATCCTCTCCGCGCCACCATTTCCGACATGGGCCCGCTGCTCCTCAGCCGTATCCTCGACTTGAACGACACCCAGACCGAAGTCATGCAAGTCATCTTCCGCATCGCCGACGACAACGGCCTGCTCCTGCTCGACCTCAAGGACATGCGGAAAATGGCCGAATTCGTTGCGGAAAAGCGGGCCGAATTTTCCAAAACCTACGGCAATATCGCCCCCGCCACCCTGGGGTCGATTCAACGCGGGCTTCTCGGCCTCGACACCCAGGGCGGCAACGACTTCTTCGGGGAGCCTACCCTGTCCGCCTTCGACCTGATGCAAACCCGCGACGGCAAAGGCGTCGTCAACATCCTGGCGGCCGACCAGCTTATGCAGTCGCCCCGTATTTACGCGTCCTTCCTGCTGTGGCTCTTGTCGGATCTTTATGAAGGTCTGCCGGAAGTGGGCGATTTGCCGCAGCCGAAATTGGTCCTTTTCTTTGACGAAGCGCATCTTCTGTTCACGAACGCCCCCAAGGCGCTCCTGGAAAAGATCGAACAGGTGGTGCGGTTGATCCGCTCGAAAGCGGTCGGCGTCTACTTCATCACCCAGAACCCGGCCGACATTCCGGAAATGGTCCTGGCCCAGCTTGGGAACCGCATCCAGCATGCGCTTAGAGCCTATACCCCCCGTGAGCAAGCGGCGGTGCGGGCGGCAGCCGGAGCTTTCCGGCCGAACCCGGCCTTCCGGACCGAGGACGCCATCGGCAACCTTGGCGTTGGCGAGGCGCTGTTGTCCCTTTTGGATTCTAAGGGCATTCCGGCCATTGTCGAGCGTTCCGGCATGCTGCCGCCGGAAAGCCAGATTGGCCCGGTGACTCCCGAGGAACGGGCGGCCCTGATCAAGGCGTCCCCTTTGGCGGGCAAGTATGACAACCTGGTCGATCGCGAATCCGCTTACGAAAAATTGAGCGCGCGGGTCATGGAAACGCCGGCGGAGACCGGCAAGAAAGGCGCGGCGGCGAAGAAAGGCGACGAAGGCATCATGGGTGAGATTTTCTCCGACTTCACCAAGAAGATGGGGCAAAGCATGACCCGGGTGGTGGCGAACCAGGTGAGTCGCTCACTTCTGCGTGGCGTCTTGGGGAGTTTGTTCGGGGGGAAGCGCTAGAGCGGTTCTAATTACAGCGCCGTCCCTTTTTTCGGCACGAAGTAGCGGGACACCTCCACCCCTTCGTGTTTAAGCAGCAGGATTTTTTTGTCGATGCCGCCGGCATAGCCGGTCAAACTGCCGTTCGTTCCCACCACCCGGTGGCAGGGGATGATGATTGACAACGGATTATGCCCCACCGCCCCCCCGACGGCTTGGCTGGACATGCCGGGTTTATGCAGGCGGAGGGCCATTTTCCGGGCGATTTCCCCGTAGGTCAGGCATTCGCCGTAGGGGATGTCGCATAAGATGTCCCATACCGCCCGGCGGAATTCCCCGCCTTGCGGCGCCAATTTGAGGGCGCGGATTTCCGGCCGTTTTCCGGCGAAGTAGGCGTCCAGCCATTTCCGTCCGGCATGGAATGCCGGGAGATCGCCCCTCTCCCGGCATTCACCCTCCACTCCGGCGCCGAAATATTTTTGCCCCTCCAGCCACAGGGCGGACAGGTTTTCACCGTCACCGGCCAGCGTAAGTTGACCGAGGGGTGAGGCGTAACGGGTTATATAGGTCATGACAGTCCCTTCCTGTTCGACGCTTTCACAGCGAATTCCACAAATTGACCGTCGCATAACCGCGCCACGGCCGCCATGCCTCGGCCAATTCGGCAATCTCCCTCACGGAACGCGGTGCCAAGGCTTTTTTCACCCCGTAGTCGCTGGGCAAGAAGGCGTCGGTCCAACCCAAAGCCCGCAAAGCGATATACCGCGCCGTCCATTCCCCGATTCCCCGGATAGACTGAAGCTTCGCCACTACCTCCTCCGGATCCGCCCCGCCATGGAAGGCGATTTCCCCGGCGAGCATTTTCTCCGCCAGCTCCCGTAGCGCTTCGGCGCGAATGCCGGTTATTCCCAGAGGACCCAGGTGGTCGCCGATACGGCCGGGCAGGCGGGTGATTTCCGACGCCGTGGGGAAGGCGTGGCTTAAACCGGGCAGGCCGGTCGCGAGCGGGGCGCCGAATTTTTCGACCAGACGTCCGGCCAGGGTTCGGGCCGCCCCAATGCTGATTTGTTGTCCCAAAACCGCCCGTACCGCCATTTCGAAAGGATCGGCACAGCCCGGCAGGCGTAGGCCAAGGAGAGGCAGTCCCGGCCGGAAACGGCCCATATCCGCCAGTGTTTCCGCCACCGCCGGCGGGTTGCAGGACAAATCGAAAAGATGCTTGACGCGGTTTAAGATTTGCGGCAATACCGGCAGGAGCTCCGCTGCCACCTTGACGGAAAGGACCCGCTCCCCTTCGCGGTGGCCGACGCGAATCCAGCCGGCGGACGTATTGCCGGCCTGGTCCTGATAACGCACCGTGCGCAGATATTCGCCGTCATGGATCGCTTCCACGCCGGGTATGGCCCGCTGGGCGAGGAAGGCCAGCATTCTATCCCACAGGTAAGGGGGTCGGTAGGCGAGGGCGAGGGTCAGTCCGTCCTGACTGGGCTGAACGCCCGGTGTCTGCCGCCGCAGGGCCCGGGGGGAAAGGCGGTAGCGTTTTTTGAAAAGATCGTTGCAGCGGCGGAGACTCCCGAAGCCGGCGGTCATGGCCACGGCGAGTACCGACAAATCGGTATCGGTGAGGAGCTGTTTGGCGAGGAGCAGGCGGCAGGTTTGCAGGTACTGAATGGGGGTGACGTGGTACTCGGCCGCGAAGGCGCGGCGGAGGTGGCGCAGAGTATAGCCGAGGCGCCGGGCGATTTCCCCCAAAGGCATTTCGAAGCCGCAGTTTTCTTCGATGAGTCGCGCGGTTTTTTGCGCCAGACTGCGGAGGGCGTCAAGCGGCGCGGCGCCGGGCGCCAGTTCCGGCCGGCAGAGTAGACAAGGGCGGAACCCCGCCTGTTCCGCGGCGGCGGCGCTGGCGTGGAAGGAGCAGTTTTCCGGCTTGGGCATTTTCGCCCGGCAGACCGGCCGGCAGTAGACGCCGGTGGAAGACACCCCGACGAAGAACTGTCCGTCGTGGCGGGGGTCCTTGGCTTTGAACAGGGCGTAATAGGCCGCATGCGGATTTTCCGGCATGGTTTGGTTCCTCCGTGGGAAACACCAGCATAGCGGATGTCACGAAAAAATCCGGCCATTTTCGGACATGGAATCGCTTGTCCCAAAAAAAATCGAAAAAGGCTTGTCGAAATGCCGATGTTCGGTTATGATAATTCGAACATTTTAGAACATGGGCCGGAACCGTCTCCCGACCCTGCCATTCAGGACCAGACCGCTATGCCTGAACTTGCCGAACCACGCCAGGAAGCGATTGTGCAGCTCCTTGAAACGG
Source organism: Planctomycetota bacterium (assembly GCA_031548195.1). GTDB lineage: Bacteria > Planctomycetota > SZUA-567 > SZUA-567 > SZUA-567 > JAJBSZ01. Next base: position 13,852 of record JAVBRG010000121.1, read on the forward strand.
GGGGGCATGTCGCCGTGTCTGACCTCGCCAAGCGCTTCGGCGTTTCCGAAATGACCATTCGCCGGGATTTGCATTTGCTGGAGGAACTGGGGCGGGCCGTGCGCATTCACGGCGGGGCCAGGGCGATTGAAAAATCCCGCTTCACCAGCCGTCTTTCCCTTAACGCCCGTTCGAAAGCCCGGGCGGCGCAGAAGCTGGCCGGGGAGATACCGGAAGAGGGCTGTATTTATTTTGACGGCTCGACCACGGTTTTAAATCTGGTAAAATTTCTGCGTGGGCGGAACAAGCTGCAGGTAGCCACCAATAATATCGAAACGTTCAACCGGATTGCCGCCATGCATGGGCCGGCGCCGATACTGCTGGGGGGGACCCTGGATTTACGCACCGACAATTTGATCGGTCCCTTGGCTTTTCGTTCGGTCGAGGCTTTGGTGTTTGTGAAGGCTTTTTTCAGCGCTTGGGGCATCAGGCCGGGAACGGGCTTGAACGAGGTGACGGTAGAGGACGCGGAGGTGAAGGCGGTGGTGGCGCGGCGCTCGGAGGGGGTGTGCGTGGCATTGGATCGCTCGAAGTTGGGGGTGGCGGCGGCGGGGGCGTGGGAGCACGGCGGGGTGAGGGCGGTTCTGGCGACGGATTTGGAGCCGGGTGACGCGGCGCTAGCCGAGTACCGGGGGATGTTCGGGGAGGTCTGGTAGGGGAGGCGCGAGTCAACTCGCGAAATCACGCCAAACATTATCATGGTATGGCCCCTTTTTCTGCAACGGGAGGAAGCGTATGGCTGTTTCAGTGCAAATGCCGAAGCAAGGAAACACGGTCGAGGAATGCCTGTTGGTCGAATGGAAAGTGAAGGAAGGCGACGTCATCAAGGTCGGGGACGTCATTTGCTCCATCGAAACGGACAAGGCGTCTTTCGACGTCGAGTCCACGGCGGATGGGACGGTCCTGAAACTTTTGGCCAGCGCCGGCGATTTGGTGCCGGTTTTGTCCGACATTCTGTTGGTCGGCGAAGCCGGTGAACAAGGCGCCGCCGCGGCATCTCCGGCTCCCGTCGGCAACACCGGGGCCGACAAGAAGTCCGCCGCCAAGCCGGAGGAGAAGACCCCGCCGGCCGCCGCTCCCGCCGCCGGCCCTGCCGCTGTTGCTCCGCCGCCGGGTGCCGCCGCCGGCGGCGAATTCAAGCCGGTTTCCCCGCGCGGGCGCAAGCTCGCCGAAAAGCTCGGCGTCGACGCCGCCGCCGTTCATGGTTCCGGTCCCGGCGGCCGGGTGACTTCCCTGGATATTCAAGCCGCCGTCGACAATGGTTCCGCCGTCAAGGCGAGCCCCCTCGCCAAGGAAATCATGGCCGCCACCGGACAGGTGCCGGTCGCCGCCTCGGGTCTCGGCGGCCTGGCCCTGGCCCGCGACCTCGGCGCCGCCGGAGCGTCCCGCCCGGGCGCCGCCGCCGCCGCCGCCCCGACCCCGGCGCCGGATGTCGTCCCCTACAAGGGCATCCGGAAACTCATCGGCGACCGCATGCTCCAGTCCCTCGCCGACCATGCCCAGCTCACCCACAACACTTCCGCCGACGCCAGCGGACTCATGGCTCTCCGGAAAATTTTCAAGGATAACGCCGAAGCCGCCGGTCTCCCGAATATTTCCATTAACGATCTCATCTGCTGGGTCGTCGTCCGCACCCTCCAGTCCCATCCCGACATCAACGCCACCCTCGACAAGAAGGCCGCCACGCTCACCCGTTACCATGGCGTCAATCTCGCCTTCGCCGTCGACACCCCCCGGGGGCTGATGGTCCCGGTCGTGCACGACGCCCACCGCCTGTCCCTGGTCGGGCTTTCGAAAGCCATGGCCACTCTGGCGGAAGACTGCCGCAAAGGCTCCATCAACCCCGATCTCCTCGCTGGCGGGACCTTCACCGTCTCGAACCTGGGGAGCCTCGGGGTGGAATCGTTCACACCCATCATCAATGGCAATCAAGTCGGCATCCTCGGCGTCTGCGCCATCACCCAGGTGGCGGCGCCGAAGAAGGACGGCGGCTACGAATTCCGCCCGCGTATCGGTTTGTCCCTCACCTACGACCACCAGGCCCTGGACGGCGCTCCCGCGAGCCGCTTCCTGCAGGCGGTGGCGAAGGGTCTGGAGGGTGTCGAGGCGGCTTTGGTCCTTTACGGCGCGATGTAAACGAAAGGTTCTGTCATGTACGATGTGATTATTCTCGGCGCCGGTCCCGCCGGTTATGTCGCGGCCGAACACGCCGGCGGCATGGGCAAGAAGGTCCTCCTGATCGAACGGGACAAACTCGGCGGCGTGTGCCTGAACCGGGGCTGCATCCCGACGAAGGCTTTCCTTAATTCGGCGAAATTGTACGACCACGCGCTCCATGCCGAAGCCTTCGGGGTCAAGGTGACGGGCGCTTCCTTCGACTATGGGGTCATGAAGAAACGCACCGAGAAGGTGCAGGAAACGCTTCGGAACGGCATCGCCGCGATGATGAAGAAGAACAAGGTCGAAGTCGCCGGCGGCTCTGCCGAAATCGTCGACAAGAATACCGTCAAGGTCGACGGCAAGGATTACCAGGGGAAGAACCTGCTTATTGCCACCGGCTCGCGGCCAGCCCTGCCGCCGATTCCGGGCTTGAAGGATAATCCAGCCGTCGTCGACTCCACCGGCATCCTGAACGCGGCGGACCCGGCGGAGAACCTGATTGTCATCGGCGGCGGGGTCATCGGCATCGAGTTCGCCTGCTTCTACGCCCTCATCGGCAAGAAGGTCACGGTGGTGGAAATGCTGCCGCAAATCTGCGGCAACGTCGACAATGAACTCGCCCTGACCGTCCACAAGAAACTCGAAGGGAAGGGGGTCAAGATCCATGTCGGCGCCAAAGTCGAGAAGCTCGAGGGCGCCACGGTTTTCTTTACCGACAAGTCCGGCCAGGGACAGTCGATCAAGGGTGACGCGGTCCTCGCCGCCACCGGCCGGGTCGCCAATCTGGACGGTTTCGGCCTGGATAAATTGAACCTGAACCAGGACCGCCGCCACATTCAAGTGGACGACCAGGCCCGCACCAGCCTGCCCGGGGTCTACGCCGCCGGTGACGTCACCGGCCGCTGGCAGCTGGCGCATTTCGCTTCGCGGCAGGCCCTGGTGGCTATTGACAACATGTTCGGGGGAAACGCCTACTGCCGGGAAACGGCCATCCCCGGGGTCATCTACACCGATCCCGAGATCGGCACCGTGGGCCTCACGGAAGCGCAGGCCAAGGAGCGCGGCCTGAAGGCCCGGAGCGTGAAAATGCCCCTGGGCGCCTCGGGCCGCTTCCTCGCCGAAACGGAAGGCGAACGCGGCTTCATGAAGGCGGTCATGGGGGAACGGGGGGAACTCCTCGGCATGCATGTGGTGGGGCCTTACGCGTCCGAAATGATCGGTGCCGCCTGTGTGATGATCGAGTGCGAACTTCGGGCCAAGGATATCCGGGAAATCGTCTTCCCCCACCCGACCGTCGCCGAAATCATGAAGGAAATCATGTTCATGTAGCGGGACCGCACAACCAAATCTGTTAATATTTTGCCAATACATTTTCGTTCCCCAATCATTCCAGAAAGGTCCGGCAATGGTTAAGAGTATCGTTCTCCATCCCGACGTCCTGCGGGCCAAGGGCAAGCTCTCCTTCAAGGACATTCCCCTGAACGTCTACGACACCCCGATGAAGAAGGCGGCGAAGGACTTCAGCAAGGAAGACCTGGTGCGGATGCACCGCGACATGGCGATTCTCCGTGAATTCGAAACGATGATCGACCGCATCAAGAAGGAGGGGAAGTACGAGGGCCTCGAATACAATCACCGCGGCCCCGCCCACCTTTCCATCGGCCAGGAGTCCCTCGCCGTCGGCCAGGCCTACTCCCTCACGACCGACGACTACTCCTTCGGCAGCCACCGCTCCCACTCGGAAATCCTTTCCCGGGGACTCAGGAGCATCCGCCAGCTTGACGAAAAGAAGCTGATGGAGGTGATGAAGAATTACTTTGGCGGCGCCACCTTGTCCCGGGTCGAGAAGGACGCCTCCGGTTCTGTTCGCGACCTCGCCGACGACTTCTTCATCTATGGCACCCTGGCGGAAATCTTCGCCCGTGAAACCGGCTGGCATAAGGGCCTCGGCGGCTCCATGCACGCCTTCTTCCCCCCCTTCGGCGTCTACCCCAATAACGCCATCGTCGGCGGCTCCGGTGACATCGCCGTCGGCGCCGCCCTCTTCAAGCGGGTCAACGGGAAGCCGGGCCTGGTCATCGCGAACATCGGCGACGCCTCCCTGGGTTGCGGCCCGGTTTGGGAGGGGCTTTGCTTCGCCACGATGGAACAGTACCGCTCCCTTTGGCCGGAAGGCCACAACGGCGGCCTGCCGCTCGTGTTCAATTTCGTCAACAATCTCTACGGCATGGGCGGCCAGCCGGTCGGGGAGACGATGGGCCTGCAGGTTCTCGCCCGCCTGGGCGCCGGGGTGAATCCCGATCAGATGCATGCCGAACGCGTCGACGGCCTGAAGCCCCTCGCGGTGATCGACGCCTACCGGCGGAAGCGGAAGATTCTTGAAGAGGGTAAGGGCCCCGTCCTCCTCGACACCCTCACCTACCGCTTCAGCGGCCACTCGCCCTCCGACGCCATGAGTTACCGTACCAAGGAGGAACTGGACGAGTGGCTGGCCCAGGACGCGATTCCCGCCTTCGCCAAGGAACTGGTCGAAGCCGGGGTGGCGACCCAGGCGGAAGTGGACGCGAACCTCGCTTATGCGAAGCAGGCGGTCCTGAAGGCCTTCAAGAAGGCGATTGATCCGAAGGTGTCGCCGTACCTGGATCCGGTCCATTCGGATTGCGTCGAGCAGGTGATGTTCTCGAACAAGACCGAATTGAAGCTGGACGATCGCAAGCCGGAATCCCTCATGCCCATGGCCGACAATCCGCAGTTGAAGCGCCTGCAGGCGAAGAGCCGTTTCGGCCTCGACGATAAGGGCGCCAAGGTTTCCGGCATGAAAACGATTGTCTACAAGGAAGCGATTTTCGAGGCGGTCATCGATCGTTTCTACGAGGACCCCACTCTCGCCGCCTGGGGCGAGGAGAACCGCGACTGGGGCGGCGCTTTCGCCGTCTACCGGGGGCTTACGGAAGCGATGCCTTATCACCGGGTCTTCAACAGCCCGATTAGTGAGGGCGCGATTGTCGGGACCGGGGTCGGTTACGCCCTGGCCGGCGGCCGGGCGATTGTGGAAATCATGTACTGCGACTTCATCGGCCGTTGCGGGGACGAGGTTTTCAACCAGATGGCCAAGTGGCAGTCGATGTCGGCCGGGGTTCTCAAGATGCCTCTCATCATGCGGATTTCCGTCGGGGCGAAGTATGGCGCCCAGCATTCGCAGGATTGGTCGGCGATGTTCGCGCACGTCCCCGGATTGAAGGTTGTTTTCCCCGCCACTCCCTACGACGCCAAGGGCATGATGTACACCGCCCTCAAGGGAACCGACCCGGTCGTTTTCCTGGAATCGCAGCGGCTCTACGACATGCCGGAGATTTTCGTCAAGGAAGGGGTGCCGACCGGCCGCTACGAGGTTCCGTTCGGGGAGCCGGTGCTTCGGAAGCCGGGCAAGGATTTGACCATTGCGACGCTGGGTGCGACTTTGTACCGGGCGATGGATGCGGCGAAGAAGCTGGAGGAGAAGTACGGGGTGTCGTGCGAGGTTTGGGATTTGCGTTCCCTGAATCCTTTGAACTATCAGCCGATTGTGGAGAGTGTGAGGAAGACCGGCAATTTGTTGTTGGCGTCGGACGCTTGCGAGCGCGGATCCTTTATGCATACGGTGGCGTCGAATGTGACGTCTTTGGCGTTTGATTATTTGGATGCTCCGGTGGTGGTGGTGGGTTCGAAGAATTGGATTACGCCGGCGGCGGAGCAGGAAGATTCGTTTTTCCCGCAGGATTTCTGGATTTTGGATGCGGTGCATCAGCGTATTCGGACGTTGCCGGGTTATGAGGCGCACGGCAATTTTTCGGATGGCGAGTTGCTGCGGATCAATGCCCGGGGGGTTTGAGCGGGGTTTGTGAAGCGGCGGCAGTGGCGTAGGCTTAGTGAAGGCGGTTCTGGGGAGTGTCCCAGAACCGCCTTTGCGTAGGTATAACGCGTCATTTCCGCTTGGCGTGACTGGTCCAGCGGAATCGCTGGTTGGGGGGGTCCTAGGGGGGCGCAATCAGCTCCCCTGTTTTGTGCGGTTGATCAAAAGTCAAATAGCGGTTGCGGTTTGCAGTTATGAAATGCGGTTATGGGCCGCGTACTAAAAGGTACAATCCAACACTCGCAAAAAACGCATCAGAAACTAGTTAACGCGGCCCTTCCTTACAGAGCGAACAGCGCCGTAGGCGCGCCTTCGCGTCCGGGCCGCCCCGAACCTTGCGAATTCGGAAGGGGGTCTGGGGGCTTGCCCCCAGAATGGCACAACCAAACCCCGGCCGCCATTCCATGCCTATCCCCGTTCCTTAAAGTAAAAAAGGAACGGAAGCCCGGCGGATCCTTGCCGAAGCCCGGAGAGTAAAATAGTGGAGCCGTCTGGTCAGGACAACCCCGGCGCGACAAGGGGAGGCCTTACCACCCGCCGTTCCCCGTGACCGGTAAAATTGCACTTGCGCGCCTGCCAAAAACCCCTCCGGACCCCGTCGAACCGGGCTTCCGTTCGGGTGGGACATACTGCTTGGGCATGGCCAAAAATATCTTTGGACCAGCCCTTGCCGCTTCGCCGGCTCCGCGGAAAGACCGGCGTCACAGGAATATTTGTAGCGGCGTTCAGGCGGGGGGGATGAATAATTTTCTTTTTTTTTTGCCGTTTTTTGTCATGGCCGGTACACGGGCTTTTTTGGTGAAATACAATGGCTGCATGTGGCTTTGACTGTGTAGCAGGTGTGCGCCTTGAGGCCGGGCATTACCGGGCGCATCTCAAGTTTGTGTAAACATAACTCTTTGCCTGCCACATCGGACCTAACCCCACACGTCATTCCGGCGCCAGAAACATTGAACCGGGGTGAGGCGTAACTCGCCGGAATCCTGGCCGAGATACAATTGCTATGGCGGCTGGTTACAACATAAAGGTTCCGAGATTTAAAAGCAGCTCCTAATCGCCTCGTAACAGCGGTTTCTCGGCCTGGATTCCGGCGAGTTACGCTTCCCCCCGGTTCAACGCTGGCGGCGCCGGAATGACGTGTGGGGGAGGGGTCGCCGTGACAAGATTCCGGAGAAGCGCATCTCCCGAATTTCAAAGTGTCCTC
>JAVBRG010000124.1:0-11305 GCA_031548195.1 Planctomycetota bacterium
AACTGGGGGAATTGCGGTAACGTAGAACCCTTTTCTGGAGAACCGCGCCACTATGGGAATTCAAGAAAAAATCCTCGACCGGGCCAAAGCCCTCCTTGCCGACGGTACGGTGGTCGGCGTCTGGGGCTGGAAAAAAGGCGAGCTGCCCTGGGACCGGGTTCCGGCGTTATTTACCAGTGCCGCGGAACTCGACGCCGAGTTCGTCTACGACTGCTTCTCCGCCGCCAATGTCTCCCGTTACCTGGACGGAAGAAAAGCTGCCGACGGCAAGGTCCTTGCCTTGATGAAACCGTGCGACACCTACAGCCTCAATCAAATGCTGGGGGAAAACCGCCTGGAACGGGACGCGGTGTATGTCCTCGCCATACCGACCGGAGACATGGTCGACCCGGACAAAATGCGCGCCGCCGGGGTCAGGGGCCTCCGCGAGGCCAAACAGCGCGGCAAGGAATTCGTCTTCACCACTGCCCACGGGGAAAAGATATTGCCCCGGGGCGAAGTGGCTTTGGAAAAATGCCTGTCCTGCAAATCGAACACCCACCGGATCTACGACGAGCTGCTGGTCCAGGTAAAGGACCTCGGCGAAAGCCCCGAGCGCTTCAGCGGCGTGAAGGCGCTGGAAGCCTTGCCGCCGGCGGAACGCTTCGCCTTCTGGCAGCATGAACTCGCCCGCTGCGTCCGCTGCAATGCCTGCCGGAACATCTGCCCGGTTTGCAGCTGTGTGAAATGCGTTTTCGACAATCCCCAGAATCCGGTGTCGGGGAAGGCGAACGTCGACGACTTCGAGGACAAGATGTTCCACCTGATTCGCGCCTTTCACGTGGCGGGCCGCTGCACCGATTGCGGCGAATGCAGCCGGGCTTGCCCGCAAGGGATTCCTTTGCATTTACTGAACCGGAAGTTCATCAAGGACATCAATGGCGCGTTCGGAGCCTTCGCCGCCGGCGCCGGTGCGGACGGTGTTACTCCGTTAACCCAGTTCAAACCGGACGATCTCGAACCTTCCGAATTATTCAATCTGGGAGGGGGGAACTGACCATGCGTAAAATCTCCGAAGAGAATCTCCCCAAACTCTACGCGGCTTTGGCCCAAGACGCCCAGCTTTGGCTTCCGTTATGGAAAGAGGGCCGCACCGAGTTCGGTTTGTGGGAGGAAAACCAGCAAGCGGCCGACGCCCTGGTCGTCGACTTCTCCGGCAAAACCGGCAAAAGCGTCAAGGATTTCGTCTTCCCCCAGAACGAGGATATCGTCAGCTTCAAAACCGAAGGCAAGAAGATTGACATCACTCCTGCCCCGGTCACCTATGTCCCGTTTGTCCTGTTTGGCGTACGCGGCTGCGATGCGGCGGCCTTGCGCGTGCTTGATCAGGTCTTCCTGTCGGAGCCCCGGGACAGCCTCTACGCCGCCCGCCGGGCTTCCGGCATGGTGGTTACCCTGGCCTGCGCCGAACCGGCCGAGAGCTGCTTCTGCGGCGCCTTCGCGATTGACCCCGAGAGTCCGAAGGGGGACGTCGAGACCTGGCTGGTCGGGGGCGATCTGTACTGGAAGGAAGTCACGGAAAAAGGCAAAGTGCTGACGGAAAAGGTCGCGAAAATTCTCGGCGGAGACTTCGCCGCCGCCGGCCCGGAAGGCGAACGGGCGGTGGTCGAAGAAAAGGTGAAGATTGCCGAAGCTTTGGCCGCGACCCCGTTCTACGGTTTGAAACCGGCCGGGATTTCCGCCGCCGCCACCGACGCGGTCTTCGACTCCGACTTGTGGAAAAAAGCATCGGAAAGCTGTCTCGGTTGCGGGACCTGCACCTTCTTCTGCCCGACCTGCCAATGTTACGACATTCAGGATCGGAACAGTCCCGCCGGCGTCCGCCGCTTCCGCTGCTGGGATTCCTGCATGTACTCGGACTTCACCCTGATGGCGCACGGGAACCCCAGGACGACCCAGCTCCAGCGCTTCCGCCAGCGGTTTATGCACAAGCTGGTCTATTATCCCCAGAACAATGCCGGCAATTACAGTTGCGTCGGCTGCGGCCGCTGTGTGGAAAAGTGCCCCAGCGGCTTGAACATCGTCAACATTATGAAGCAAATCAACGCCCGGCGGGGCGAGACACCAGCGGAGGCCAAAGCATGAGCTGCTCCTGCGAAACGATTCGCGACACCCTCATTCCCACGCTGGGGCTGGTCACCGACATCAAGCAGCAAACCCCCGACGTGAAGACTTTCCGGGTGACTTTGCCCGGCGGCGAAGGGGTCTGCTTCGCGCACGCGCCCGGGCAATGCGCCATGCTGTCGGTTCCCGGCGTCGGCGAAGCGATGTTCTCGATAACCTCGTCCCCGACCAATAGCAAATATATGGAATATTCCATCAAGAAGTGCGGACAACTCACCGATTGGCTGCACGATATGGAACCGGGGCAAATGGTCACCTTGCGCGGCCCCTACGGGAATCATTTCCCGGTGGAAACGGAACTAAAGGGGAAGGACCTCCTCTTTGTCGCCGGCGGGATTGGCCTGGCGCCTCTGCGGTCGGTCATCAATTACGTCCGCCACCACCGGAAGAACTACGGTTCCGTCGACATTGTTTACGGCGCCCGGAGTAGGGCGGACCTGGTCTACCTCGACGAAATCCAAAACGAATGGGCAGGGAAGGACGACGTCACCGTGCACCTGACGATCGACCGCGCCGAACCGGCCTGGTCGGGTCACGTCGGCTTTGTCCCGAATTATGTCAAGGAATTGGCCTTCCCGCCGACGAAAACGGTGCTGGTCTGCGGCCCCCCCATCATGATCAAGTTCGTCCTGAAGGCTCTCGCCGAAATGAATTTCGACAAGAAGCAGGTTTACACCACCATGGAACTCAGGATGAAATGCGGGGTCGGCAAATGCGGACGCTGCAATATCGGCTCGAAATACGTTTGCCGCGACGGCCCGGTGTTTCGTTGCGATCAGCTTGACGAACTCCCGGACGAGTATTGATTCTTCCCGCCTCTCACCGAGATAGGGCACTCACATGGATAAAATGGTCACTGTTCACATAATGGGCAAGCGTTACCAGGTTCCCGCCGTTCTCACCATCATGACCGCGATGGAATGGGCCGGCTACAAACTGGTGCGCGGCTGCGGCTGCCGGAACGGCTTCTGCGGGGCGTGCGCGACGATTTACCGCATTCCCGGCGACCGCGAGTTGAAGGTCTGCCTCGCCTGCCAGACCACGGTGTCGGAAGGGATGTATATCGCGACCCTGCCGTTCTTCCCGCTGGTAAAGGAAGTCTACGACATCGAGAAAATCCGCCCGACCCAGCAAATCATGATGCAGCTTTACCCGGAAATTTACTCCTGCATCGGCTGCAACGCCTGCACCAAGGCCTGCACCCAGGACCTCAAGGTCATGCAGTACATCGCCTACGCCCAGCGGGGCGAGTACGAGAAGTGCGCCGAGGAATCCTTCGACTGCGTGATGTGCGGGGTCTGTTCCAGCCGCTGTCCGGCGGGGATATCCCACCCGCAGGTGGCGGAATTGTCGCGGCGGCTGACCGGGAAATACTTGGCGCCCCGTACCGGACACCTCGAAAACCGGGTCAAGGAAATCGTCAACGGCGACTTCGACGAGCTGCTGTCAAACCTGATGCAGAAGCCGGTGGAGCAGCTCAAGGAACTTTACAATACCCGGGAAATTGAAGCATAGTTGTTACGTTTTCCCTACCTTCAATGTATTTGATTTTTCCAAATAGCCAGGCGGCGGTTTGCATGGTGATTTGGAAAACTTCAGAATAAAGGGGCTCGCCTTGTATAACCAGGAAATGCTCGACTCAATCGCCAAAGTTGAAGCCACCCGGAAAAGCCGCATGGGGGTCTTGCCGGCGCGTTTGTCGGCGGACGACAAGACGAACCTCCTCGCCAAATTCCACCCCGATTTCCGCCAGGATCAATTCGCCACCCTCGCCATCGGCCCCAATAAGGGCGAGAAGGTTCCGCACGAATTGGCGGCGCTGCTCCAGGGCCGGAGCCGGATTCTGGACCTTGACGTCAATCTCGCGAAGGTGAATTACGACGTCGACGTATTGGTGATCGGCGGCGGCGGCTCAGGCTGCTCGGCGGCCATCGAGGCGAACGAGGCCGGCGCGAAGGTGCTCCTCGTGACGAAACTTCGCCTTGGCGACGCCAATACCATGATGGCGGAAGGGGGAATTCAAGCCGCGGACAAACCGAACGACTCGCCGGCGATTCACTACCTGGACGCCCTCGGCGGCGGACATTTCGCGAACGTTCCGGAGCTGCTGCGTAAACTCGTCGCGGACGGTCCCGGCGCCGTGAAGTGGCTTAACGACCTCGGGGTGATGTTCGACAAGGAAAAAGACGGGACGATGATCACCACCCACGGCGGCGGCACGTCCCGGAAACGCATGCACGCGGCGAAGGACTACTCCGGCGCGGAAATCATGCGGACCTTGCGGGACGAAGTCCTGAACCGGAAGGACATCCAAATCGCCGACTTCACCGCCGCGATTGAACTGATTCTCGATGAAAACGGCCGGGCGGCCGGTGCGGTGCTGATGAACATGGAAACGGAAGACATTCTCATCGCCCGCGCGAAAACGGTCGTCCTCGCCACCGGCGGCGCCGGCCGCATGCATTACCAGGGCTTCCCCACTTCAAACCACTACGGCGCGACCGCGGACGGCCTGATCCTCGCCTACCGGGCCGGCGCGCGTCTCCTTTACCAGGACACTCTCCAGTACCACCCCACCGGCGTGGCGTTCCCGGTGCAGATTTTCGGCGCCCTGGTAACGGAGAAAGTGCGTTCCCTCGGGGCGCAATTGGTTAATAAAGACGGCATCGCCTTCATTCACCCCCTGGAAACGCGCGACGTCACCTCGGCCGGCATCATTCGCGAGTGCAAGGAACGGCATTTGGGGATTGAAGCGGCGGGCGGCACGGGGGTTTGGCTCGACACGCCGCAAATCGAGGCGGTGCACGGCAAGGGGACGATTGAGAAGCGGATCCCCGCCATGATGCGGATGTACGCCAAGTACGGCCTGGACATCCGTGAAAAACCGATTATCGTCTACCCGACCCTCCACTACCAAAACGGCGGCATTCGCATATCCGTCGACGGCCAGTCGGACATCGAAAATCTTTACATCGCCGGCGAGGCGGTCGGCGGCATCCACGGCCGGAATCGGCTGATGGGTAATTCGCTCCTTGACATCATCGTCTTCGGCCGAAACGCCGGCCAGCAGGCGGGGCAGAAATTCCGGATAGTGAAGCCGGGCCAGGCGACTTTGGCGCACGTGAACAAGTTCGAGGCGCTCAGGAAAGACGCGGGGATCGGCACGACGACCCGGTCGCCGATGCTCCTGCCGGATTACGTGCACCGTAATTACGGCCGGGATTTGGCGGCGGGGGAATAAGGGTGGAATTAGCTCCGGTTGGCCGGTAAAATGTAAATATTACCAATGTGACCGGAGGGATGTATTATGAAAATAGTTCGCAGAGAAGTTCAGGTTAATGACGATGGGAGTGAGAAATTGCTCTCCGAGGAGGTGTTGTCTGAAGAGGTTGAGGAAACTATCGAGGATTACTGGGAGTTTGTGCGAAAGTGTCGAGAGCAATACCCCGAAGCATTTGCCAAATTATCAGTGGACGAAGTGATTAGAGAACGGAGAGAGGAAGCTGAACGGGAATGGAATGAAGCATGAGTGAACCATTGCTGGTACTGGATACTTCCGCCCTCGTGGCGGCAATTAAGGGTGAATTTGGAGGCGATGTAGTCTACAGATACATGTCTGAGATCTTTGTGGGGAATGTTCACATGCACGCGGTGAACACTTGCGAAGTGGCTTACCATATTATCAAAACTGCCATTGTTGATAGCATGGCTTACAGACTTGCTAGTCCAGTAACGGTGAACATATGTGACGTCATTAAACCCAGTTTATGGCAAAGAGCCGCCAGCCTTAAAGCGAACTACAAACACTTTGCTCTTGGTGATTGTATTTGCGTCGCCTTTGCCGAATCGTTAAACGCCACCATTCTGACCGGCGACCGGCAATTCAAGGATGTGGACACCCCGGTCAAAGTGGAATTGTTTCGTTGACTATTGGGCACCTCTAAAAACAGCATTTTTAGAGCTGCCCTATTGCCGAATCAAACTAAAAGCAATTCAGTTCCATAATTCCCGCCGGCCTAACCCGCCGGCGTTTTTTATTGCAATTTTTACAGGAAACGCCAAGGTTATTATTATAAGTATTATCATAAGCTGACGTGGATATTTAGGCGGGACTGACGACCGACCCGGAAGGGAGGCTGAGGCCATGGAACCGAAAAGCGGCAACGCGGCGCTGTTGCGCCGGATAAACCGGGGGATAGTTCTGGAGGCCCTGAAAAAGGCGGACACAGCCACCGTGGCGCAGTTGTCGCGGCAGACCGGGCTCAGCCTCGCGACTTGCGCGACCATCGCGGAGGACCTGGTCAAACTCGGCCAGGCCTTGCAGCTTGAGGAGAAGAGTTCGGTGGGGGGCCGGCCGGCGCGGCATTTCCGTTTCAATCCCAATCACACCCTCCTGGCCCTCTGCATGGCGCAGCTGACCCGGGCGGGAGGGGAGGTCCTGAAGACGGTCCTGGTCAATGCCATGGGGGCGGTGCAGGCGTCGGCGACGAAGTCCTTGAAGCGGATTACCCCGGCGCACCTCGTCGGGGTTTTGAAAAAATTGAAGGAGGCGCATCCCCAATTACGCGCGGCGGCAATCTCGGTGCCGGGGGTGGGTCGCGGCGGCGCGGTGACGCTTTGCGATGCGCCGGGTTTGGCCGACACCCGGCCGGCGGCGCAGGTGTGGACGCATGTGGGGATTCCGGCGGCGGTGGAGAACGACATGAATTTGGCGGCTCTCGGCTATGCGCGGAAATGGCGGGAAAGTGTCGGCGGGGCGGCTGCGGGCGGGACGGGTCAGGCGTGCGCCTATATGGCGGTGCCGGCGACCAAACCGCTGGGGGCGGGTTTGGTGGTGAACGGCATGATCCACAAGGGGAAGAGCGAGTTCGCGGGCGAGGTGTCGTTCGCGATTCCTGAAGACCGGCTGCGGCTGGACGGGCGCTATCCGAGCGGGAGAAAGGAGCGTTTGGCGATTGTGGTTAAGGGGCTCATGATCTTGACGACGACCCTGAATCCGGAGACGGTTATTTTGACCGGCGACGGAATTGAACCGGGGATGTTGCCGGAGATTCTGGCGGCTGGCCGGGAGATGGTTCCGGAGGAGCATTTGCCGGAATTGCGGCTGAACGCCGATGCGGAAGGGGATATCCGCGAGGGCATGCTGGAATTGGCGCTGGGTTTATTGAAGCCGGAGGCGGGGGAGGAGTGACGGGGCGGCTTGTCCAAAAAATAGTTTTTGCTGGAAAGCGGTCATAGAATAGTGGTAAAAAGCGGTTCAATAAAATCCAGCCATTCGACTGGGTTTTATTGAACCGCCTTTTTAAAACTACCTGTTTACCACTATTTTTTCAACGCTTACTTCGGGCCACGGCCTTGCCATACTCCCCGACAATCCTCGCCACTGCCTCCGCATCCTTCCGCCCATCAAACCCACAAAGAGACGTCAAAACCGCCTCCGGCCCCTCCCCCGCCGCCCGATCCACCACCTCCCGGTCACCCGGAAAAAACCCGTCCTCCCCTTCCGGCAAAAACCTCAGCCCCGCCGCAATCGCCCGGGCAGTATGCGAATAATCTATCCCGGCAGCCTGACACAACCTAAGCGCCCCGACACAACGATCGCCAGGCGCCAACTTCCGCTTCAGATCCCGCCCCACCCTAAACACCGGATCCGCCAAGACCCGATTGCCGAAGCGCCTCAGCAAATCGTCCACCCAAGCCCGGTTTTCATCGAAAGTGAAAACCCCCGGATAACGCACCGCCAAAGCCCGCGCCGTCTCGTACATGCAGCCCCGGGTCTCGGCCGCCACAGCCGGGTCTTCCATGCATTCCCAAATGAATTTCCTGCCGGCCAGAAACCCGGCGTAGGCGCAGGCGGCATGGCCGAAATTGTGGAGGTAAAGCTTCCGGTCAACATAAGCGGCGAAGTCCTTCCGCCACGCCACCCCGGGGACCAGCGGCGGCTCGCCGGGATAGGCGTCCCGGTCCAGGTATAACGTATTGTACCCCTCCGCCCAAACCGCCAGCGGATCCGCCTCCCGCACCGCCCGGGGCGTCGCCGGGACCATCTTGCTAATCGCCGCCTCGATAAACGCCACCCGATCGGCCAAGTCGTCCTTCCCCCGCCCCGACTGTTGCAAAACCCTCTCCATGTGCCCCCAAGCCGCCGCCGCCGCGTTATGCAGGTTCTCGCAGAGCATCACCGGCAGGCAGTCCCGCCGCCGGGGCAAAGCCGCGGCGATGAAGTCGCAGACCGACGCCAGATTCGCCGCCCCCACCGACGTGCCCAGCAAATCCGCCCGGGCAATCGCCCGCACCACCCCTTCCCTATCCTGCAACGACACGCCGGAAACGTTCCGCACCGTTATCGAACCGGCTTGCCCGGGGAGAACCTCGTCCTTCACCACCACCTGGTAAGCGCCGCGTTCGTTCAAGGCTTTGACGACCGCGGCGTCGACGTCCAGGACAACCACCCGCCAACCGGCGGCGGAAAAGAGCTGGCCGACAAGGGATCTACCGATGTTTCCGGCGCCGAACTGGACCAGGAGCGGCGTGTCCGAGGAGGTTTGGTCAGGCATGTTTTCCCTTTGACAAAAAAAGTGAATTTTTTGGGGTAAATCCCGCAGCGCCTATTTCAGCGGCTATAATACCAGAGGATTCGCCGCTGCGTCAATTTTACCGATCGATAAAAAAGGGAAAAATGGAAACATTCCCCGGCCGCCGACACTGTCCATGTTGGAAAGTCGGGGCGAAGGAAAGCGGCGAGACCGGCCCCGGCGTGAAATTGTCCACTTTAAACGGGGGGCATTTCCCAAGCCCGGACAGTCAAAAGTATCAGCCGGACTCAGGTTAAAAAAAACAAAAATAAATTCGTGAAAGCGCATTGACAAGGCGGCCGATTTACATAGAAGGTCTGAAATACGGCCAACCCAAAACGGAAAATTTGGGAGTTGTCGGAACCCCACACTAGGAGCCCAAAGTGAGCATCGAACCCGGCGCGGACACTACCTCGACCTCAGAAAGTGAACCTCCCCAGGCGGTCGCCGACCGCCAACAAACTACGCTCTCGGTTACCCTGACCAATCTCGGGGCAAACCACGACAGACCACCCCACAACAAGACCCCGCGCTTCCCCCACAGCAGCAGATCCCGGGATTTCCGGCGCCGCTTCTTCCCCGCCGCCACCCAAAACGACTGGAACAACTGGCACTGGCAGCTTCAGAACACCCTCCGCACCGTGGAGGAACTGGACCGCATCGTTCGCCTTACGGACGACGAACGCACCGCCATGACCGGCCTCGCCGGGGGACTCCCGACCTCCATCACCCCCTACTACGCCGCGTTGATGGACCCCGACAATCCGGCCGATCCGCTCCGTCGCACCATGATTCCCACCACCGCCGAGCTGCAGATCAATACCGGCGAGGCGGCGGACCCCCTCGGCGAGGAATCGCAGAGCCCGGTTCCGGGACTGATTCACCGTTACCCCGACCGCGCCCTGTTTCTTGCCACCGAGTACTGTTCCGCCTACTGCCGTTACTGCACCCGCTCCCGCATGGTCGGGCAGGCGGAGCGGAAACGCTACTGCGTCGCCAATTGGCAGAAAGCCATCGACTATATCAAGGCGACGCCGGCCATCCGCGACGTCATCATTTCCGGCGGCGATCCCCTCACTTTGCCGGATGAACCGTTGGAATGGCTGCTCATCAACCTCCGGGCGATTCCGCACCTCGAGGTGATCCGTATCGGCACCAAGACCCCGGCCGTCCTGCCGATGCGCATAACTTCGGCCTTGACGAAAATTCTTCGCCGCGCGAACCCGTTATGGATGAGCCTGCACTTCACCCACCCGGGGGAACTCACCCCCGAAACGGCCGAAGCGGCCAGCCGTCTCGCCGACGCCGGCCTGCCCCTGGGCAGTCAGACCGTGCTCCTGCGGGGCGTCAACGACAATGTCGAGACCATGCGTACCCTGATGACCGGCCTCATGAAAAACCGGGTGCGTCCGTATTACCTTTATCAATGCGACCCGATTCTCGGCAGCGCCCACTTCCGCACGCCGGTGGCGAAGGGTATTGAGATGATCCAGGGTCTCCGCGGCCACGTCTCCGGCTATGCCGTGCCCCAGTATGTGATTGACGCTCCCGGCGGCGGCGGCAAGATTCCCCTGCTCCCCGAGTATTACGCCGGCAAGGAAAACGGCGAAGTGCTGCTCCGCAATTACCAGGGGAAGGATTACCGTTATCCGGACATGGCGGATTAGGCTTGACCCGGGTCAATCTGAACAAAGGAACAGGCGATAAATTTTATGAGTGAAGAAGAATGTCTCTGTGCCCGCTGTGCGGGGCTGGGCAAAACCTGCTGCCAAACGGCGCAGGTTTTTGTCACTAAACGGGATATCGACCGGATATCCGGGGCGGTGCGGCGGCGGGATTTTTTCGAAACCGCTCTGCCGGCTGATGCCGAGTACCTGCCGGATCCGGAGGTGGATCCGGTTTGGTCGCGTATTTTTCAGGGTGGCGAGCGGCGGGTTTTGCGGCACGACGCCCGGGGCGACTGTTTGTTTCTCGGCGAGAAGGGTTGCCGTTTGGGGATGGAGGTGCGGCCGTATGTTTGCCGGTTATATCCTTTTGAATATACGGATCAGTGCCTGAAAGGAGTTTACGGACATCTTTGTCCGCAGCCGGAGCGGGACAACGGACCGCTTTTGCTGGCATTGTTGGGGATGAACCGTGAGAAGGCGGAGGAGTGGCGCCGGGCGCTTTACGAGGCGATTTTGGAGGAGTATCCGGGATAGCCCACTGAAGCACACGCCAAAGGAATGCGACATGGATGACATTATCGAGGGTTCATATAATGTTTATGAAGATTTAGGTATTCCTGATTCCGAAACGATGCTGATGAAAGCGCATCTCGCCACCGCCATTGCCGACAGCATCGCCGCAAAAAAATTGACGCAAAAACAAGCTGCCGAAATCCTCGGAATAGCGCAACCGAAATTGGCGCACCTGCTAAACGGAAGATTCCGCGGTATCAGTGAGACCAAGATGTTGGATTGCCTCATTCGACTTGGTAGGGATGTACGTATCATCATCGGCCAGGAACGCCCGCGACGGAGAAAACCCGGAAAATTAAAGGTATTACAAGAGGCATAATCATATCC
>JAVBRG010000082.1:0-3172 GCA_031548195.1 Planctomycetota bacterium
GAGGGGGCCGGCGTACATTGTGCCCCATAAAGCCTAAACCTTCGGATAGTTTTCCGTTTGCGGGCCGTTGGGCTGCGTTGTAGCTTCTTGACAATATGTTCAATAGTGCCTGCGAAGCTCCGCCTTCCCCACGGCCACCAAAACGAAAATTTATCCGAAGATTTAGGCTTTATGGGGCACTAGAGCGGTTCTAACTGAACTTTTGCAAAGTGGCGATTAAACCGCCAATCGCCACTTTGCAAAAATTCAGTTAGAACCGCTCTAGAGCCGCTCTAGATGCGGATTAGGGTACACAGTTGAGATGCGCCCGTTTGAAGGGCGGTTTTGCAATAGTTCGGATTATTCCGTTTTCGCGGTTCCTTTCTTCCCATTTTTGACAAGGAGAATCAGCGTGAAAAAGCTTCTGTTGGCCGTAATGGCCGCCCTCGTGTTGGTCGCTTCCCCCGTGCTGGCCGGCGAAATCAAGGTCGCCATGGTCCTGAAGGCCCTGGACGCCGAGTTCTGGCTGTCCGTCAAGAAAGGCGCCGACGACGCCGCCAAGAAGGAGGGCGTGGCCCTGACCGTCATGGCCCCCGACCGGGAAATCAACGTCCAGCAGCAGGTGCAGATTGTCGAGGACCAGCTGGTCCAGGGTATCGACGTCCTCTGCCTCGCCCCCTGCGGCTCGAAGGAATTGATGCCGGTCATGGACCGTGCGAACGCGATGGGCATTCCCGTGGTCCTCGTGGACACCGACGCCCCGTGGGACAAGAAAGCCGCCTATGTCGGCACCAACAACATCATCGGCGGCAACCTCGCCGGCGAATACCTCGCCAAGGCCCTGAACGGCAAGGGCGAAGTCGCCCTGGTCACCGGGGTCATGGGCCACGCCACCATGATGGACCGGGTCAAGGGCTGCCGCGAAGTCCTGGAAAAATTCCCCGGCATCAAGATTGTCGCCCAGCAGCCGGCCAATTCCGAACGCGCCCTGGCGATGACCGTCACCGAAAACATCCTGGTCAGCCACCCGAACCTCGCCGGCGTCTTCTGCGCCAACGACCCCATGGCGCTGGGCGCCCTGGAAGCGATTGAGGCCGACAAGTCGAAAGCCCTGGTTGTGGGCTTCAACGCCGACACCGACGCCTTGGAAAGCATCAAGAAGGGCGGCATCGCCGCGACCGTGGCGCAAAGCTCCTACAACATCGGCTACCGCGGCGTCGAAACGGCCGTCAAGGTGTTCAACAAGCAAAAAGTTCCCGCCCACGTCGACACCGGCACCGAACTGGTCACCAAGGACAACGTCGACAAGTTCCTGAAGTAAGCCGAAAGTTTTTTGCAAAGTGACGATTGGAGCGCCAATCGTCACTTTGCAAGATTAATTTTTGCCGGGCGCACCTCAAGTTTGGAGCACGAACATGCCTGAACCAGAAAAACCCCTTCTGCAAATGGAGCATATCACCAAGCGCTTTCCGGGCACTCTGGCGCTTGACGACGTGCGGTTCGATCTGCGCGCCGGCGAGGTGCACGTCCTCCTGGGCGAGAACGGGGCGGGGAAATCGACCTTGATGAAAATCCTCTCCGGCGCCTACCATCGGGACGGCGGCACGGTGGCGATTGAAGGCCGGGAGGTGGAACTGGCGGACCCCCTGGAAGCGCAGGAGAAGGGGGTTTCCATCATCTATCAGGAATTGACCCAGGTGCCGCAACTGTCGGTGGTGGAGAACATTTTCCTCGGCCGGGAGATTCGGAAGGGCATGTTCATCGACTGGAAGACGATGAACGCGAAGGCGCGGGAGCTTCTGGACCAGGTGAACGCCGGCTTCGACGTGAAGACCGAAGTCAAGAAATTGTCCATCGCCCACCGGCAGATGGTGGAAATTGCCAAAGCCCTCTCCCTCAACGCCAAAATCATCGTCATGGACGAGCCGACCTCCTCCCTCACCCCCCACGAAACGGAGGATCTGTTCGCCATCATCCGCACCTTGAAGAAGCAGGGGAAGGGCATCATTTTCATCTCGCACCACCTGGACGAAATCAAGGAAATCGGCGACCGGGCCACGGTGTTGCGGGACGGCAAGTTCGTCGCCACCTTCGAACTCGAGGACTACACTATCGACCGCATCATCGAATTGATGGTGGGCCGGTCGATTGACGGAAAATATCCGAAGGTTCGCGCGCCGATTGGCGAGGAAGTGCTGCGGGTGGAGAATTTGTCGCGGGCGGGGTACGTCAACGGGGTGTCGTTCGCGGTCCGGAAGGGGGAGGTGCTGGGGCTGGCCGGTTTGGTCGGGGCGGGCCGCACGGAAACCTGCCGGCTGATCTTCGGGGCCGACGCCAAGGACGGCGGGCGGGTATTGATTGACGGCCGGGAGGTCGCGATTCGCTCCCCCGAGGATGCGATTCACCACCAAATCGGTTTCCTGACCGAGAACCGGAAGGAAGAGGGGCTGGTCCTGCACCAGTCCATCACCAACAATATTTCCATGCCGATCCTGGCCTCCAAATTGACCCGGCGACCCCTGCCGTTCATAAGGATAATCGATCACGCCCGGGACGAGGCGCTGGCGGACGAGTATTACCGGAAGCTGAAAATCCGCGCGCCCAGCATCCGCAAGCGCTCCGGCGAGCTTTCCGGCGGCAATCAGCAGAAGGTGGTGTTCGCCAAATGGATTGCGACCAATTCGCGGATTCTGATTGTCGACGAGCCGACCCGGGGCATCGACGTCGGGGCCAAGGCGGAGATTTACAATTTGATCAACCTG
Organism: Planctomycetota bacterium; assembly: GCA_031548195.1. Lineage (GTDB taxonomy): Bacteria > Planctomycetota > SZUA-567 > SZUA-567 > SZUA-567 > JAJBSZ01. Next base: position 2,742 of record JAVBRG010000082.1, read on the forward strand.
CTGGCCAAGGAGGGGGTGGCGATTATCATGGTGTCGTCGGAACTTCCGGAGGTTTTGGGGATGTCGGACCGGATTCTGGTGATGTGCGCGGGGCGGATAACGGGTGAATTGACGGATCCGCAGACGTTCACCCAGGAGCAGGTGATGCAGTATGCGGTGCGGTTCGGGGGTAAGGAGGCGGAGCCGGCCCGGGTTTAGGGAGAGACAAGACCTTTTACATTCGCTTCGAGACAACGCCCGCCGCGGCTTCGCGGCGGGCGTTTGTATTTATACCGTTATACCTGGTTTACTTCTACTACGCGACTGTTGTGGGAACCGCCTCCACAACAGTCGTGTGATCAAAAGGTTGCATGGTAAAGGGAATTGCGAGTGGTTTTTCGCCACCGCCCCTTGAGTAGCCGATAACCCTAACTTCATGCGGCATTTGCGGA
>JAVBRG010000132.1:0-9458 GCA_031548195.1 Planctomycetota bacterium
TCTTGTGGGCGCTCTTCGGTTGTGATGGTTCGTCTGCCTCCCGTGGTCGCCTGCGGCTCCGGGTTTTTGCACAGGCGCACTGCCGGGTTTCCGGTTTTCACGCGGGGATGACGGGTAGTTGAAAGGCACAGATTTTTATCAACATGCGTCATGTAAATACCCATGTTCACATTTTTACTGCGTCGGCGGTATGGCATATTCCCGCGCGAGCCGGCCGAGGACGACCGCGTCGTAGCGGACTCCGTCCCGCGTCAGGGCGCTACGCAGCACTCCCTCGCGGGTGAAGCCGTTTTTTTCCAGAACCCGCAGGGAAGGGACGTTCGTCGTCCTGACCCGCGCTTCAATCCTGGCGAGGCCCAGGCGGGTGAAACCGTAATCGACCAGCAGGCGGACGGCGCGGGTCGCGAGACCTTTTCCCCAGTAATCCTCCGCCAGCCAGTAACCGAGTTCGGCGCCGCCTTCGCCGTCGCCCCTGCCCGGCTGGAGGCCGCCGCCGCCGACGAGCACCCCCCGGTACTCGATGGCGAAATCGAGGGTGGGGTTTTGCGTTTTGGCGTAGGCGACCCAGCGGTCGGCTTCGGCTTGGGTGTAGGGGTGGGGGAAGACGACGGAGAGGTTGCGGGCGACATTGGGATTGTCGGCGATTTCGGGTAGGACGGGACGGTCGGCGTCCCGGTAGGGTCGGAGTACGAGATCGTGGTCGACAAGCTGCATGGAGGTTCCTTTTTCGTGTCTTGTGTATACTGATGAAACTGGACTTTTGCAAAAGCAAAAACCCTTGAAATTCAGGCAAAAATGCTTTTTGCACTTTGCAAAACTTCAGGTGAAACCGGTCGATGACCCCGGGAGACCCGCATGACCGCCGCCTCGATTTACGAATACAAACGCCGCCGCCTCGCCAATATCATTCCGGCCAAAGTCGCCGGCCGGGTCCGCCGGGTCACCGGGCTGGTGGTGGAGACGACGCGCCTCCCCTTGCCGGTGGGGTCGCTCTGCAACATTTTTTCCCGCATCTCCCGCTCGGCCGTCGAGGCGGAAATCGTCGGCTTCCGCGAAAACGCCACCCTGATGATGCCCCTAGGGGAAATGCGCGGTATCGGCCCCGGCGACCGGGTCGAAGTCGTCACCACGGAACAGGTCGTGCCGGTGGGGGAGCACCTGTTGGGGCGGATTCTCGACGGCATGGGCCGGCCGATGGACGGCAAGGGGCCGATTACCGCCACCGCGACTTATCCCATTTATGCGGATCCCCCGGATTCCATCACCAGGCCGAGAATTTCCGAAGTCCTCTCCACCGGCGTCCGCTGCATCGACGGTTTCATCACCGTGGGGAAGGGGCAGCGCATCGGCATCATGGCCGGTTCCGGCGTCGGCAAATCGACCCTGATGGGAATGATCTCGCGCTACTCGAACGCCCAGGTCGCGGTTATTTCACTGGTAGGCGAACGTGGCCGCGAAGTCAACGATTTTATCGAACGGGATCTCGGGCCGGAAGGGATGAAACGCTCGGTGGTGGTCATCGCCACTTCCGACCAGCCCGACCCCGTGAAGGTGAAATGCCCCTTCGTCGCCACGGCGATTGCCGAATACTTCCGCGACCAGGGGGCGGACGTGACCCTCCTCATGGACACGATTACCCGCATGTGCATGGCGCAACGTAATATCGGCGGCAGTATCGGGGAGGTGGCGGCGTCCAAAGGTTACACCCCCTCGACCTTCGCCCTGATGCCCCGCCTGCTGGAACGCGCCGGCCGCAGCCCCAGCGGCTCCATCACCGGGTTTTACACCGTGCTGGTGGAGGGGGACGACATGAACGAACCCATCGCCGACACGGCCCGGGGCATTCTCGACGGACACATCGTCCTGTCCCGAAAAATGGCCCACCGCAACCATTATCCGGCGATCGACGTTTTGGAGTCCATTTCCCGCGTACAATCGGACATTGTCCCGAAGGACATTCTCCAGTCCTCGCGGCGGCTCCGGCAGTGTCTCGCGACCTACAAGGAGGCGGAGGAACTCATCAACATCGGCGCTTATACCCCGGGTTCGAACCCGGAAATCGACAAAGCCCGCAACGTCATCGCCGACATCAACGGCATTCTCCAGCAGGAGCGCGAAGACCCGACCCCCTTCGAAGCCACCGTGAAGCGGGTCAAGGAGGTGGCGGCGAAGAGTCAGCAGGAGGTGCAGGTGCGGCGTCCGGCGGCGGCGCAGCAAGGTGGTGGACAGCAGAGAAGGTGATCGGTATGGACAGAGCTTTATTATCGATATTGGTGGTGAACCGCTTCGGCGTGCTCACCAAGGTCACCGGCCTCTTCGGCCGGCGGGGGTACAACATCAAGGCGTTGTCGGTGGGGGAGACGGAGAACCCGGACATCTCCCGCATCACCGTCACCACGGAAGGGGACGCCGCGATGCTGGAGCAGATTTGCAGCCAGGTTTTGAAGCTGGAGGAGGTTTTCGCGGCGGAGATTTTGCCGCTTGCCGAAGCGGTGGAGCGGGAATTGGTGCTGATTAAAGTCAAGCCCGGGGCTGAAAACGTGGGCCGCCTGATGCAAATCGTTTCCGACTTTTCCGCCAAAAGCACCGGCACCGGCGACAGCGTGGTGATCGAGGCCAGCGGCAGGGTCGAGACGGTGGACCGGCTGGTTGCCCTTTTGGGCGGTTTGGGGATTGTGGAGTTGTGCCGCACCGGGGCGACGGCTCTGGGAGCCGGGGGCGAACCCTTACGTGGGAAAAGCCCCTAAAAAAATTAAAAAAAACTCTTGCCTCCGGCTGAACGGCGTTATCATCAGGTGGGTAGTAAAGCTTCGGCCGAAGCGAAATGCATGACCTTGCGGTTCCGGGCGGTTTTGCCGGCGCTGGAGGGTGAAAATCAAACAGGGTACGGTTTGCGGCTAGAGTCCGTAAACGGGGTGGTTCGAGACAGGAACAGGCGTTTTGTCTAGAAGAGACGCTTGGCTGTAAACATCCCCGTGAATCGGCCGGTGAGTCGTTAGCGCACTCCGTGACCCGCGTTGGGCCCATTGCCCTCCGGTCCGCGGCAAAGCCGTCCGTTTTCACCAAACCGGTGCAAACGGGTGAAGGGCGTTTCAACCGGATTTTTTGCATATCTTCAATAAACCAAAAGAAAGAATCCCCATGGAAAATCACTCTGGCCCCAACGGTTCCTCGCCGGATCCACACCAGAACGCCCGCCCCTACAATTCCGGCATGCCCGGCACTCCCCCCCCGCCGCCCCCGCCGCCCTACCTTTATCCCCCATGCAATCAAGTCGGTTCAAACGTTCTGAAAAGCTGCCTCATCTCCGGCTGCGTCACCCTTCTCGTGCCTTTCCTGCTTCTGGGCGGCTTTTTCTTCCTCATGTACCTCTTGATTTCCGCCGGAATGAAAGAAGCGACCAAGGACGGCGGACCCTGGGCGGACTTCTATCAATTATCAGGCCAGGACCTCCGCAATCTCCGCGAACGCACCCTCCGCCCCGGCACCGGCAGAACCGTCGCCATCGTCTCCGTCACCGGCGCCATCGGCGGCCGCGGTTCCGCCCTGCACGGCGACAGCACCCTCGAATTCGTCGCCGAACAGCTCCGGGCCGCCGGCAAAAACGACGACGTCAAAGCCGTCATCCTGCAAATCGACAGCCCCGGCGGCGGCTTGTCGGCGAGCGATCAGCTCTACCACGAAGTCGAGGTCCTGAAGGAAAAGGGCAAACCCGTCCTGGCCTGGGCCGGCGGCATGATGGCCTCCGGCGGCTATTACATAGCCGCGGCCGCCGACGAAATCATGGCCAGCCCCACCGCCACCCTGGGGTCGATAGGAGTGATCATGCAGCATGTGCAGGTGCAGGAAATGCTTGGGAAAATCGGGGTGAGCGTCAATCCGATTACCTCCGGCCCGCACAAGGATCTCGGCAGCCCCTTCAGGGAAATGACCCCCGAGGAGGAGAAAATCCTCCAGAAATACATCGACATCGCCTACCAGCGCTTCGTGGAAATCGTCGCGAAAGGCCGGAAAATGCCGGCGGATCGGGTACGGGAAATCGCCGACGGCCGGATTTTCGGCTCGGATCAGGCCAAGGCCGACGGCCTGGTCGATTCCATCGGCTATATCGAGGACGCCATCGCCTGGGCCGAGAAAAAAACCGGCGAGGCGGACATGCGGGTCATCGGCTACAAACGGGTGGTGTCCCTGTCCGAACTGTTCGGCGAAGCCGGCGGGGAAGCCGGCAAGGCGCTTCTGAAGGCCCTGGGGAACGCCGAGGCGGAAGGTTCCGGCGCGATGGCGGTGTGGCGTTGACGGCCCGGCAACAAAGTCGCTTGCCGTCGATTGTTGAAAAACCCCTGGTTTTCAGGTGAAAACGCTGCCCCATGGTGAAAAGTTTCGATCAGCCGCAGCCCTCGCCGGCGACGGTTTTCCTGATGCTCCGGTGGCTCTTGCTGCTTTTGTCGCTCAACACCACCCGGTTGCGGCCGGCTTTCTTCCCCCTGTACAGGGCGGCGTCGGCGCCGGCGATCAGATCCCGGATATTGTTGAATTGTTCCAGGCTGGCGATGCCGAAAGTGGCGGTTATCCGAAAGTTCCCCATATCACGGGACCTGAACACCTCCCCCCCCAGCCTATCCCGCAAACGCTCCATCGCTTCCCCCGCCCCCTCCGGCGTCGTGCCGGGGAATACCACGCAAAACTCCTCCCCGCCGTAGCGGCCGGCGAGATCGGTGTCGCGAAGGATCTCCCCCAGCATCTCCGCGAATCTCCGCAATACCTGATCGCCCGACTGGTGCCCGTGCCGATCGTTAACCAGCTTGAAATTGTCGAGATCCGCCATGCAGAAGGACAGCGGCTGCCCCTGGCGTAGCGACAGGTGGATGTACTCCTCCAGCCGGCGGAGTACCGTGCCGCGGTTCAACAGCCCGGTCAGGGCGTCGTGGCTGGCCTCGTAAAGAAGCTTCTCCTGGCTGGCCCGGAGCGCCGTCACGTCCTCGATAAGCAGAATCAGGTTGCGGCGCCGGTCCTGATTCTCGCGGGACAGGGTCAGGGTCATCTTCACCCACACCTCCCTCCCGTCCGGGCGTTCCAGCCGGCAATCGTGGAATACCCGCCCGTACTGGCCGTCGCTCAGCCGCTTGAGGCAGGCGGCGAATTCCTCGCACTCCTTTTCCGGCAGGAAATCCGTCAGCGGCCGGTCCTCGAAGTCCTCCCGGTTGCGACCGAACAAAACCGCCATGGCCGGATTGACATTGGTCAGGACCCCTCCGTCCGGATCGCCAATCGCCATGCCGATATCGGCGTTTTCGAAAATCAGGCGCAGGCGATTCTGCAAATCCAGGTAGCTGCCCTCGCCGGCGAGGTCGTCGGTGATGTCCAGGTTCAAGCCGAGAGCCAGGGCCGGTTCGCCGCCGCGATCGTTAATCACGGCGTGGATGACCGAATGCACCCAGCGCCAGCCGCCGGCGCCGTCCGAAACCCGGTAGCGGTTTATGGCGCGTATCCCCCGGGTGACCAGCTGCCGCCAGCGGTGGACGATTTGGGTGGTGTCGTCGGGGTGGATTTTTGCCAGGCATTCCTGCACGGTGAGGCCGGGGTTTCCGGGCAGGCCTTCGATGCCGAACAGAACCCGGTTGTCACGGCCGTAGTGGAAGCGCTGGCGCTTGATGTCCAGTTCCCACAAACAGCCCTGCAAGGCGTGCACCGCAAAGGCCCGCAGCGGCGATTTGGCAAATGGCTGGAAGCGAATTTCCGCATCCGGACTCTCCAGGCAGACGCGGATTTCCCCCGGGCCGCAGTCGAGGAGGCTCAGGGAACAGAACCAGAGGCCGCTTTTCCCGTCGGCGCTGTTCAACGGGAGGGGCTGTCCCCAAAGGATGGAACGGTCGGTCATTTCCATACGCGGGTAAATCCGCCGGATCACGTCCCGGCCATCGTCGCCCCACAGTTCCCGGCCGGGAGCGGCGAGGATTTCCTCCCTGGAACGGCCGATTTCCCGCAGGGCGATGTCGTTCACCGCCACGACCCGATCGGTGCCGAGCCGGTAAAGGATGATCCCCCGTGTGAGGGGAGTGGTGAAAAGGGGATCCGCATAATCTCCGGTGAAAAAACTGGTTTCCGCATTGATGATTATTTTCGAGTCGTGGCTCATTAATCACCGCCTTTTCCGCGCCGCCCTGATTCGACCCTCACACCGGCCGTCGGCATGTTTCCAAAATTAGCCAGGTTCCGCCATTTCTACATTCCGTGAAAACCCGCGTAAAGGACTTTGAACACCAGGAAGAGTAAAATCGGGGTAAATATTTTCGGAAACAACCACCAGGCGAGCAGCAGGCCGACCATTGAATATTGATTGGCGAGGGAACGCCAGTGCAGGCGGTCCGTTTCGCTTTTCGCGAACAGGTACCAGATTTCCGAGCCGTCCATCGGCGGGAGCGGCAGCAGATTGAAGATGAGGAGGATGATGTTCAGCTGAAAGACGACATTAAGTATTTTCGCGAGCGCCCAGGACAATTTCCCGCCCTCCCCCATCGCCACCGGGAACATGTCCTCGGTCATCGTCCCGAAGAATCCGTTCCCCAGGCCCCAATGCATCGCGGCGAGTGATATGAGCACCAGCGGCAAATGCGAAAAGGGTCCGGCCAGGGCCATGAGAAAGGAACGCTTGGGATAACGCGCCGCCCAGTAGGGATTGAATGGGGCGGAGGCCCAGCCGATCAGCCAGTTGCCGTTGGCCAACAGGAAGGTGACGATGGGCACGACGACCATTCCGAAGGGTGAACGCCTGATGTGGGGAACGGGATTCAGGCTGGCTTGGCCGCCGGCGGCGGCGGTGGAATCGCCGTAATGGTGGGAAACGTAGGAATGCATGGCTTCGTGCAGTGTGGTCGAAAATAGGAAGACCAGGTACCAGACCAGAAAGTTGGTGACGTATTCTTGAGCCATAAAATTGTCGACGCCTCCGGGGACGGTTTAATCCGACATTATACTGCCGGAGGGGAAAAGATCCAAGCGTCTCCGGCGAACCGCCCCATTCAACCATTGCCGGAACTGAAACGGTCCCTATAATGAATCGTTTAACTGAAGTTGTGCAAAGTGGCAATTTAACCGCCAATCGCCACTTTGTAAAAATCATTTTTCCCTGAATTTCCAGGGTATGCAATTTTTACCAAATCGCCATTCGGCGGTTTGCATGGTGATTTTGCACAAGTCCGGTTCTATCAGCACAGGAATACCCCAATGTTGTTGTTTGACGCGCAGGATAAACGCCCCTTGGCCGGAAAACATCCCGCCCTGACCATGGGCGTCTTCGACGGAGTCCACCGGGGACACCGGAAAATTATCTCTGAACTGAGGAAAATCGCCGGAGAGATTTCCGCGCCGACCTTGGCCATCACCTTCTCCCCCCACCCGCGCCAGGCCTTGGGCCGGGCCGCGCCGCCGGCGATTTGCAGTTTGGAAAAACGTCTGACCCTGCTGAAGGAGGCCGGCCTCGACGCCGTCTGGGTTCTCCCCTTCACGCCGGAATTTTCCCAAAAGAGCGCGCGGGACTTCGCCAACGATTTTTTTCGCGACCGCCTCGGCGCCGGCGCCGTGGTGCTGGGGGAACAGGCGGTTTTCGGTCTTGGCCGCGCGGGGAACGTGCGGGCGCTCGCCGCCTGGGCGAAACGGTGGGGGATGCGGGTTTTGGGGGCGGAGCCCCTGGTCGTCGAGGGGACGGTGGTGAGTTCGACCGCTATTCGCCTGGCGGTGCAGGCGGGGGATCTCGAACGGGCCGCCCTCTTTTTGGGCCGGCGCGTAGCCGTGGAGGGAATGGTGGTGCACGGCCAGGGACGCGGCCACAAGCTGGGCTTCCCCACTTTGAATATCGATCCCTACCACGAACTCCGGCCGCCGCCGGGGGTTTATTACAGCCGGGCGATTATCGACGGGATCGGTTACGAAGCGATAACCAATATCGGCCGGCCGCCGACCGACCTGGAAATCGAAGCCGGGCTCAGGGACGTGTTGATTGAGACGCACCTTCTGGACTTTCAGGGCGATCTGTACGGCAAAAGCGTAGAGGTGGAGTTTTTCCGTAAAAAACGGGACGCCCTGCATTTTCCGGATCGTGAGGGTTTGACCCGGCAGGTCAGGCGGGATTTGGCGGAGGCGCGGGACTGGTTCGCGAACGGGCCGGGACACTGCTGAACAATCGTAAATTTCGAGGGTGGCGGCCATGGCTGAAATACGCGTACTTCCCGTACAGGTGCAAAATCAAATCGCCGCCGGCGAAGTGATTGAACGTCCCGCGTCCGTCGTCAAGGAGCTGGTCGAAAACGCCATCGACGCCGGCGCCCGGCAAATCGACGTCGCCCTCGAGGAGGGGGGACACCGTCTGATTCGCGTCTGCGACGACGGATCCGGCATGGACGAGGCGAACCTGATTCGTTCCCTTGAACGCCACGCCACCTCGAAAATCTCCGACACGGACGACATCTACCGCATCGCCACTTTCGGCTTTCGCGGCGAAGCCCTGCCGAGCATCGCCTCGGTAAGCCGCCTCGCCATCGTCACCGCCACCGGCCGCGAAGCCGCCGCCCACGAGCTATTGGCCGAAGCCGGACACCTGGTAAGGATCGCCGCCGCCCAGCCCCGGAAAGGCACGCAAATCGAGGTGAGGGATCTGTTCTTCAACACTCCGGCCCGCCGGAAATTCCTGAAGGCGGCCAATTCCGAAAACACCCGCGCCGCCGAAATACTCACCAGGATCGCCCTGGGAAATCCCGGCATCGGCTTCCGCCTGCAGCTTGGCGACCGCCTCGCCCTTTCCCTCGCCCCGGCGCAGAGCCAGTTCGATCGGCTGAAAGATCTTTTCGGCGAACGCCTCGGTTCCCGGCTGGTCCCCTTCAAGCGGGACAGCCTCGAAGGCATCCGGGTCGTCGGTTATTTCGCCCGCCCGCCGGAAAGCCGCCGCAACGCCAAGGACGTCTACCTGCTGGTGAACCGGCGCTGGATTCGCTACTTCGCCCTGGCCCGCAGCATCGCCGACGCCTTCGCCGGCGTGCTGCCGCCGCGTTCCTACCCCTTCGCGGTGGTGAACCTCATGGTCGACCCCGGCCGGGTCGACGTCAACGTCCATCCCATGAAGGAGGAAGTGCGTTTCGATCAGGAAACGCTCCTCATCGGCTGCGTGCGCCGGGCGGTGAAGGACGCCCTGGAACAAGTCGCAGGCGTCCCCACGGCCAACCTCCTCAATTCGGAAGCCCCGCCTCCCGGCGGCAAAACCCCGCCGCGGGATTCGAATCCGGGCAATCCCCAACCCCCGGCCCCGCCTCCCGCCGCCTTCGCGCCGGCGCGGGACGCCGGGCCGGTCTCCGGTTCCCCTTCCGTCCCGGCGCAAATGGCGTTGAATCCCTCCGGCATGCTTGCCCGCCGCAAAAGCCAGGAAGCGGTCCCCATGGATCTTTCCGCCGTTCGGGACAAATTACGCG
>JAVBRG010000021.1:0-28704 GCA_031548195.1 Planctomycetota bacterium
GGCAATCCGGGGAGTGTCGTCCGTCCAGCCGGCGATGTGCCGTCCAGTTCCGGGCACGAAGGCGAGCAGCCGCCCGTCTTCAAGCTTTCCCTTCTCGGTTGAACCTCGCCGGCAGCCTGTTTCTCGCACGGAAAAAAGCAAGACGAAAACAATACGGTGGGCTGAATTTTTGTCTGTCCGGGCAGCAAAAAGGGGTTACGACTTTCGTCGTAACCCCTTTTGTTTGAATATGGTGCGGAAGAGAGGACTTGAACCTCCATTCCCTTGCGGGAACTTGGCCCTCAACCAAGCGCGTCTGCCATTCCGCCACTTCCGCACGGATTTGTAAGCGAGAAAACCATTGTATGGTTTTGCCGAAAGCTGTCAATCCCTAAGCTGATGATTTTTTATGCTTCGGTTTATATTTGGGAGGCATAGAGCCTACATCGCGACTTTTCAAGCATCGCGACCTTTCAAGCATCGCGACTTTTCAAGCATCGCGACTTTTCAAGAACCGCTTCCGTAAAAAAGCCTTGTCGAGTCAACGGCTCGCCAAAAAATTCGTCAATTCGGACAGGGTCGGCGCTCCGGCTTGGGCGCCGGCTTTACGGGTTTTCAGAGCCGCCGCCGCCGAGGCCCGGCGGAGACGTTCCGCGAAAGGCAGGTCCTGCACCACCCCCGCCGCGTAAACGCCGTGGAAAACGTCGCCGCAACCGGTCGTGTCCACCACGTTTTCGACAGGGAAAGACGGCTGATGCCGGATTCGCCCCGGCTCCCGGCCGAGCGCCCACCACGAGCCACGGGTGCCGTCGGTTACACAAGCCATGGTCCTACCGGGCTCCGACGCCAAGCGTTCGGTAATGCGTTCCACCGATTCGGACTCCCCGTATAGCGAACGCGCGAAGGACAGCGGGAGGATTATATGATCCGTCAACGCCATCAAGGCCAGCGAATCAGGTGTGATCCGTTCGAAATCGCCCACCACCGGAATTCCCGAAGCCCGCGCTTCGCGAGCCAGCGGCAACTGCGCGGAAGCGAACACATGGTCCACGAACAGGCACTTCGCCGCCAACACCGCCGCCCGTTCCCTGGCCCCGAATTCGGGCGGACGCGTATGGGAATTGTCAAATAGTATCGAACGTTCGCCGGAGGCGCGGTCGACGAGGATTATCGAGTGATACGGTTCCACCGTAGCGTCGGTGGAAGCCACCAGTAAGCCCACCCGCTCGCGGGTCAGCGCCAGGCGAATGAAGTTCGACAACTCGCCTTCGCCCAGACTGATGACCTGCCCGCAGGACACTCCCAGCCGCGCCGCCGCCACCAGGGCCGAACCGGTGAGGCCGCCGCATTGCCGGGTCATCGACAGCACCTGCTGTTTGTGGTTCGGTTGCGGAAAGGATTCGAGGAGCAGCAAATCGTCGATGCAGGAAACGCCCAATCCGACCAGTTCGTATCGTTCGTTCATGGCATTGTCTTTACTAGTCCCGACGTCCAAATTTTGGTTGGCATGGTCCAAACGCTTGGCAGCGGCGCCAGCCTTCCGTTCAATCCTTGAAGTCCTCGCTCATCAACTCCACCGCCCCCATGATTTTGAAAAAGGGCTTGGAAGAATAAATGCCGCCGCCGGATTTGCTTTTACCGGCAAACGCTTTTGCCTCTTTGCCGCCTAAAAAAGCGGCCGATCCACCCTGAGCCCCCACAGCACCGGCGGACCGGCCAATCTCCCCCAAAAAGTTCATCCCAGCCATCGGCCGTATCACCATAATCCCCCCTCTTACCGCTAACTGTAAGGCCACCGCGGGCCTTGTTTCCCCCCACAAAAAAAGCTCGCCGGTGAAACAGGCGTAACACCGGCAAGCCATCCCCAAGGGTTTTATTCCCCAACCCTGACGTTCCCCGAGTGCCGCCGAAAATACGGTTTTCCCCAAAACCGTACCCCTAACCACCCTGGCACTGCGCCATAAATCCCGAACCCTCCATCCGAACCTGGACAAAGTTAAACTTCAGCACCTCCGCACCGCTTAACCTTACCGCTTTACCGCTTTACCGCTTTACCGCTGTACCGCAGGAGAGAGATTTCGCTGTCACCTGGACTTTTGCAAAATCACCATTCAAACCGCCGAATGGCGATTTTGTAAAAGCAAAAACCCTTGAAATTCGGACAAAACCTATTTTTGCAACGTGGCGATTGGCGGTTCAATCGTCACTTTGCAAAACTTCAGTTTCACCACACCAATAACACATCCCCGATTCCACCCCTTGCGGGAGTGGCTTGGACATCCCCCCACTAAATACCGAATATCGATCCCGCCGCCTCTTTACGCTTTTTCTCGTATACCTCTTCCTCCCCGCCCCGCTTTTCGTACAACGACGGTTCCCAAATCTCGATGCGGTCATCCACGCCGATAAACAAAACCCCCGGCCCTTTGATGCCCGATACCCGCATCAGACTCTGCGGAAGGACGAATCGCCCCTGCGTATCCACTTCCACGGCACAAGCTTCGGCCATGAAATTGCGATAAAAATCCCCGTCCCCCCGTTCTTCCGCATAACGGCGGGCATTATCCTTGATTTTGACGAATTGGCGATGCGTGTACAGATAAAGACACTGAACCTCACCACGGATGAGGACAAAATTTCTGGATTGATCTTCTTCGGGAAGGACACTACGAAAGCGGGCCGGTAGGGCTACTTGGCCTTTTGAATTCAACTTGTTCTCGGCGCTGCCATAGTAATAGGGAGTCTCATTCATACTCAACTACCCCTTGCTATTATTCGCTACTCAGCGCTTTGATTCACTATTTATAACTTAAGCCATCTCTCCCGTCAATAGTTATTTTATCGGCCCTGGTTGATTGCTTTTCGCTTATATCATATAAACCACCAATAAGTGGTGTAAGTTTAGCCAATTACCAACAAGTAATGGGGGTAAATTTTTTTTGCTTTGCCAGGAAAACCAAGCCGCTGCGCCAAGCCGCCAGAGCCGTGTAAACGGAGCAAAAAAAAGCCCCGACGCGGTAATCGCGGCGGGGATTTGATGTTGCGTGAACGGAGAAATTTTCGGGCTGTTTCCGCCAGCGGATTATTCCTCAGACCAGCCGCGAAAATTCTTTGGGAACCGGGGCGGTGAGGATTATTTCCCGGTCTGTTTCGGGGTGAAATAGCCGCAACCTGTGCGCATGCAAAGCCAGGCGCGCGGCTTTGGACACCCCGTAGCGTAAATCGCCGGTCACCGGACAGCCGATATGGGCGAGGTGAACGCGAATTTGGTGCTTCCGCCCGGTTCCCAGCCTCACCTCCAAAAGGGCCCGGCCGCCGCGTTCCCGCAAAACCCGGTAATGGGTCAGCGCTTCCTCCCCTTCCCCGGCATGCGCCACCCTTACAAACAGTCCCTTGTCCTCCCAAAGCGGGACTTCAATGGAACCTTCCTTTCGCGCCGGAACGCCGTCTGTCACCACCAGGTAGATTTTCTCGAACCTGGACCAGGATGCGGCCAGGCGGCGTTTGAGTTCGAGGCTCCGCGCGAACAGGAGCACTCCCGAGGCTTCCCGGTCGAGGCGGTGGGCGGCATGGAGTTCGCGCCCTTCCGGGTCCTCCAAATCGTGCAGCCATTCCCGCATGATTCTGACGGCGGTGAGTTGCCGTTCCGTGTCGCTCGCCACCGACAGGAGGCCGGCGGGTTTATCCACCGCCATCAGGCAAGTGTCGGCGTAGAGAAGAGGAAGAGGCGCTTCGCCCAGGCTGGCGGGCAGGAAAGCCTGGGGACGCGGCGGCGCCGCCAGGATTTCCAGGACGTCGCCGGCCGCCGCCTCTTCGGCTCCGGACTGCACGGGGCGACCGTTTAAGAGAACCAGGCCGTTTTTTAAGCGTTGTTTCAGGGTTGAGGTTTTCCAGTCCGGAAAGTTCTTTTTCAATTGCTCAAGAACGCCGGACGGTTCCAGCACGGTGCAACGGGGCATTGGATGTCTCCACGACAAGGCTCGATAATCTTCAGGACAGCTTCAGCTTTTTCACTTTGTAACGAATGCTGCGGAAAGTAATCCCCAACAGCTCCGCCGCCTGGGTCAGATTGTTCCCGGTCTTAGCCAAGGCCTGGCGGATATACTCGGACTCTATTTCCTCCAGGCGCTTTTCCAAATCGAAATTTTTGCCAATTTCCACCGCGAACATCGTCCCGCCCTTGTCTTTGCCGTCGCCGGCCGTCCCTGTGGGGAAAGTTCCGGCATTTGCCGGGAAAGACCAGCCGCCGGATTCAGCCTTCCGCGCCTGACTTTTCGCCACTTCCGCCACCGGCGCGCGCGCTGCCGGCGCCGCATCGTCGCCACCCGCGGCGCCGCCGACCGCCGTCCAGGCCGGGAACACCTCCCTAAAACCCACCGTCTCCCCTTCGGCCAGCAAAATCGAGCGCTGCACCGCGTTCTGGAGCTCCCGCACATTGCCCGGCCAGGCATAGGACAGCATCGCGTCCATGGCGGCGACGTCGAAGCCGGTCAGCTTTTTGCCGAAGCGTTCGGAGTAGAGCGACAGGAAATACCCGGCCAGCAGCGGGATGTCCTCCCGTCTCTCCCTTAACGACGGCACCCGGATGGGAATCACGTTCAGGCGGTAATACAAATCTTCGCGGAACACCCCCGACGCCACCATTTCCTGGAGGTTGCGGTTGGTAGCCGCGATAAAGCGCACATCCGTCTTCATCGGCACCGTCCCGCCGACCGGATAGAAAGAGCGCGTCTCCAAAACCCGGAGCAGCCGCACCTGGGTGGTCAGGGACATTTCGCCGAGTTCGTCCAGGAAAAAAGTCCCGCCGTCGCCAAGCTCCAACAGCCCCCGCTTGTCCGCCACCGCTCCCGTAAACGCCCCCTTGATGTGGCCGAAAAGTTCGCTCTCCAACAACGTTTCTGAAAAACCTCCGCAATTCACCGCCACGAACGGCCCCTCGTGCCGCGACGACTGGGTATGCAGAAGCGCCGCCACCAGTTCCTTGCCGCTTCCGCTCTCCCCCTCCAGCAGCACCGTCGAATCGTTTCTGGCCACCCGGCGCACCAACGCCTGAATCTCCTGCATCGCCGGGCTCGTCCCCACCAGGCGGGACGGCACATCGTCCCCGTCCATCGCCGCCCGGCCGTAAGCTATCGCCCGCCGGCAGAGGTTCCGTAAAGCGTCGTTGTCGAAGGGTTTTTTCAAATAATCAAACGCTCCCAGCCGCATCGCCTCCACCGCGATGTCCCAGGTGGAATAAGCCGTCATCACCAC
The DNA here is from genome assembly GCA_031548195.1 of Planctomycetota bacterium. Lineage (GTDB taxonomy): Bacteria > Planctomycetota > SZUA-567 > SZUA-567 > SZUA-567 > JAJBSZ01. Next base: position 5,233 of record JAVBRG010000021.1, read on the forward strand.
CACCGGGACCAGCGGTCCCGCTTCCCGCAGACGCCCCAGGAGCTCCAGGCCGTTCATACCCGGCATGCGCACGTCCTGAATAACCAAGTCGTACGCTCCGGCTGCGAACAGTTCTAGCGCCTCCTCTCCGTCCTTCGCCAAATCGACCTGGTGGCCGTCCTTCGCCAAGGCGATGGCGACCACGGTCCGTAAACTGGGGTCGTCGTCCACAAAGAGGATCCGGCCCGCCGTCGCAGGCGTTCCCGGTTCATTCGGAGGTACTTCGGCGTCTGTGGTCATGTCGGTAACAGCCTCGCGGATTTGAGCCTTTTACTTTTCTCGCCCGATTTGAAATTCGCATCGTCCATCGCCTTGCCGCCGTCCAACGGCAGCCAGACCCGGAACAACGCCCCCCCTTTCGGCAGGTTCTCGGCTTCGATATCCCCGCCGTGCAGCAGGGTTTGTTTTCGCGACAGGGGCAAACCCAAGCCGGTGCCGCCGGGTTTTTCGGTAAAAAACGGCTTGAACATATCGGTCAACGCCGCTTCGGACAATCCGGGGCCATTATCCGCCACCTCCACTTTCACCCCTTCCTGCCCTCCCCTGGCTTCGCCGTACAGGGTAATCCCCACCCAGCCCATTTTGTCCCCCACCGCCTGCACCGCATTCAAGGCAAGGTTCAGGAATATCTCCTTGAGGCGATCCGCATCGCACAGGACTTCCGGGTCGTCGCGGATCTCCACCTCTATCCGGCAGTTCTTGTTCGAGTCCCCCCGGCGGGCCAGCGTGGCGACTTCCCTGAGGAGAGGTCCCAAACGACGGTACGACAAGCGCAGGCGCCCCTCGCGGGAAAAGTCGAGGAAGCGGCTAATTACCCCGTCGAGGCGGTCCGACTCCGAGATGACGATATCGGCCAGGAGGCGGTTCTGGCTTCCCTTGGGGAAGGACTGGCCGATTTCCTGGATGGCGGAACGGACCGCGGCAAGGGGATTCCTGATTTCGTGGGCGAGGCCGGCGGCCATGGTGGAAATGACCGAGGTGCGTTCGAGATTCCTTTCCGCCTGTTCCATGCGTTTACGCAGGGAAAGGTCGGAGACCAGGAATAAGAGCCCGGTCAGTCCCGGGCTTCCCCCCAGGCGGATTCCGGAAATGCGCACTTCGGTGGGGGGGCGCTGCGAATTTTCCGGCACTTCCAGGGTCAGGTACAAATCGCCCGCGCGGGCGGGATCGAGAAGGGAGTCGAGGCGGTGGGGAAAACCGCCGTGTTCAGGTTGGGGAAGAAACTCCGCCGCCACCGGGCGGAAATCCCCCCCCCGGACGGCATGCGGGAAAAAGCGGCGCAACTCGGCGTTGACAAACACCACGTTCCCCTGGTGGTTCACCACCGCCACCCCTTCCCGCATGCTGGCAAGCACTTCGTCGTTCAGGCTGCGTTCGATGAACAGGCGTTCCGAAAGTATCCCCGCCACATACGACACCACGAAAAACAGGACGGTGAGAATGAGCATGGTGGCGACCACCGTCGATTCCGGGCTATAGGGAAGGGTATAGAGGATTTCCCGGTTGAACAGGCCGCCGAGGACCGGGCTCACTTCCGGCACTTCCTGCAAATAGGCGAGGCCGATATAGGCGACGCCGAGGGTGGCGATGGAAGGGAAAACCGCGGTAAGCCGGCGGGGGAGCCAGGCTGCGGCCATGACCAGAATGGGAAGGTAATAGGGAATGAACACGGAAAAAAAACCGCCGCTGGCGAGGATGACCCGGGTAAGCACGATCAGATCGATAACGTAAGTCAGGGCGATGAGCTGATCCAGCCGGCGGCTTCCCCGGCCGAGCAGGAGAATGACGGAATCGACAATGAAAGCGGCGACCAGGAGGACAATGGAAAGGCCGGGGCGGTAGTAATGGACGTATTCGTGGAAATAAATGTGCTGCAGGAAAAAGGCGATGACGACCAGGTAAACAATCAGGCGGATAATCGTCACCCACCCCAGGGACCACATGCGCCCGGGGCGGGATTGGGACCGTTCCGGTCCCGCGTGAACGGCGGAGCTTTCGGTCGTGGTCATTCAGACCGCCTGGGACATATTGAGAATGGGGAGGAAGATGGCGATGACGATGCCGCCGACGATAATGCCCATAAGTACGATCATGACCGGTTCGATGACCGAGGTCAGGGCATCGACGGCGGTGTCGACCTGTTCGTCGTAGAAGTCGGCGACTTTCTCGAGGAGCGTCTCCAACGCGCCGGTGCGTTCGCCGATGGAAATCATCCTGACCACCATGGGCGGGAATACCGGGCTTTCCGAAAGCGGGGTGGCGAGGGATTCGCCGAGGCGCACCGCCTCGCGGCTGGCGGTGATGGCTTCCTCGACCACGCCGTTCCCGGCGGTGGAGGCGACGATGTCAAGGGAGCCGAGCATGGGTACGCCGGACTTCAACATGGTGGAGAAGGTTCGGGAGAAGCGGCTCAGCGCCACTTTCTTGAAGAGGTCGCCGATAACCGGGGCCCGGAGCCGCCAGCCGTCCAGCATATAGCGGCCGCGCGGGGACTTTCGGAACAGCCGGAGCAGGATGAAGATGCCGACCGCCGCTCCCGCTACCAGGTACCAGTGGCCGATCAGGGTGTTCGAAATGGCCAGGACGATGCGGGTGGGAAGGGGGAGTTCGGCGCCGAGTTGGTCGAAGATGTCCTGGAACATGGGTACGATGAAGACCAGGAGGCCGATGGTGATGAGGAGAACCATGGCCAGGGAGACGGAGGGGTACATCATGGCGGACTTGATTTTGCGTTTCAGCGAGAGGTTCTTTTCCAGGTAGCCGGCGAGGCGCTTCAGGATAACGTCTAGGTCGCCGGAAGCTTCGCCGGCGCGGATGAGGTTCACGTAGAGGGCGGGGAATACCTGGGGGTATTTCCCCATGGCGGTGGAGAGGTCGGTGCCGGAGCGGACCGCGGAGCGGACGTCGGAGACGGCCAGCTTGAAGCCGGCGTCGTCGGTTTGCTCCAGGAGGATGTCGAGAATTTCCACGACCGGCAGGCCGGCCTCCACCATGGTGGCGAATTGGCGGGTGAAGATGACCAGGTCGTCGCCGGTGACGCGGGGTTTCGGTTTGAACAGTGAGCCTGAGAAAATGCTTTTTTTCACTTCGCCGATGGAAAGAACGGCCAGGCCGTTCCGGCGGAGCTGCTGCATGGCGGCGGCCTGGCTTTTGGCGGTGATTTCGTCTTCGATTTTTTTTCCGGTGGAGTCTCTGGCTACGTATTTGTATTTGGACAAGGCGGCGCTCCTGTGTAAGGCATCAAGCCAATGCTGCGGATTTTCAATTCACGCTCAAGGTCACCCGGCGGTGGAAATCGCCGTTACGCCAAACCAGGGTGTAGGTTTTGACCCGTTCGGAACCGAGGACGTTCTTCAATTCCTGCTGGCTGCGGACTTCCGTGCCGTTCACGGACAGGAGGACGCTGCCTTGGCGGAAGCCCATCTGGTTCGCGGGGCTGGCCCGGTCGACACCGGTGACCAAAACCCCCTGTACGGCGTCGTCGTAACCGAGGCGCTTACGCATATCCTGACTCAAGTCGGAGACCTGAATTCCCAGGTTCTGGAGGAAGCGGTCGCTCCGTCCTTCGATGACCGCGTCGGGGGCGCTGGTGTCGAGAATGACCCTGAGGAGTACCGTGCGGCCGTCGCGGATGACTTCCACGTCCACCGGTTGGCCGGGGGTGGTGATGGTGACGAGGTTGCGGAATTGCTGGTCGTCGGCGATGTCCCGCCTGCCCCACTTCACCACCACGTCGCCCCTGCGGAGGCCTGCCTTCTCGGCGGGGCTTCCCTTGGTCACCGCCTGCACCAGGGCGCCTTTCGGGGACTGCATGCCGAAGGCTTGGGCGAGGTCCTGGGTCAGGCTTTGCGATTCGACGCCCAGGTAGGAGCTGGTGATTTGCTTGTGGGAGATGAGGCTCTGCATGATGCTTGTGGCCCTGTTCGAGGGAATGGCGAAGCCGACCCCGACCGAACCGGAATTCCCGTTGTTGTTCGAATAGATGAAGGTGTTGATGCCGATGACTTCGCCCTTCAAATTGACCAGGGGACCGCCGGAATTGCCGGGATTGATGGCGGCGTCGGTTTGGATGAAGTCCTCCATTTCCAGGACGTTCATGCCGGAGCGGCCGCGGGCGGAGATGATGCCGGAGGTAACGGTGAAGTCGAGGCCGAAGGGGTTTCCGACCGCCAGAACCCATTCCCCGACGTCGATGATGTCGGAGTCACCGAGCGAGGCGACGGTGAGATTGTCGGCGTTTATTTTTATCACCGCCACGTCCGAACCGGGGTCGGCGCCGATGAGTTCGGCCGGCAGTTCCCGGCCGTCCAGGAGGATGACCCGGATGGCGTCGGCGTCGCCGACGACGTGATTGTTGGTGAGGATGTAGCCCTTGTGGTCGACGATGACGCCGGAGCCTTGGCCGACCTGGGTTTGGTGGGTGGGGCCGCGGGGGGCTTTGGGGACGCCGGGGAAGCCGGGGAAGCCGGGGCCGAAGAGGTCGGAGAAGAATTCCATGGGGTCGTTGAAGCCGCGGATGGTGACGCGGCGTTCGACCTTGATGTTGACGACGGCGGGGCGGATGATTTTGGCGACGCCGGAGAAGGCCTTGGAAAAGGTGCGCACTTGCTGGAGGGCGGCTTCCTCCTCGCGGCTGAGGCGTTCCATGCCGGCGCGGGCGTTTTGCAGCAGGGACAGGGCGAAGGCGATAAGCAGGACGAACGGGACGGTTTTCTTCATGTTTTTTCTCCACTTTCCATCGGGCGAATTTTTCCCATTTTCGTCAAGATCCCCCCCGAATGCAATACCGAACGCCGAAAGCCCGGCGGGACGGGACGTTTCGCTTGCCAATTCGCGGCGGCGGAATTATATTGACGGCATCCGGCGGCGGTGCCAGGGATGGGCGGCCGGAGATTATTTTTTATGACAGGCTATCCAGGAGAATGCCTATGAAGCTAATTCTACTTGGCCCGCCCGGGGCGGGAAAGGGAACGCAAGCCAAGTTTATTTGCGAAAAGTTCGAGATTCCGCAAATTTCCACCGGCGACATGCTGCGGGCGGCGGTCAAGGCGGGATCCGATCTCGGCAAAGCGGCCAAGGCGGTGATGGACGCGGGTCAATTGGTGTCGGACGATCTCATCCTCGGCTTGGTGAAGGAGCGTATCGCCCAGCCCGACTGCAAGAAGGGTTTTCTATTCGACGGTTTTCCCCGCACCCTGGCCCAGGCCGAGGCGGTGAACGCCGCCGGAGTGCGTCTGGACGCGATTGTCGAAATCAAGGTTCCGGATCATTCTATTGTCGACCGGATGTCGGGGCGGCGGATTCACATGGCGTCGGGCCGCACCTATCACGTCAAACATAATCCGCCGAAAATAACCGGCAAGGACGACGTGACCGGCGAACCGCTGATTCAGCGGGACGACGACCAGGAGGAGATAGTCCTCCGCCGTCTCACCGAATATCACAAAATGACCGATGTCCTGTCCGGCTATTACCGCAAGATGGCCGAGAAGGGGGCGGACGCGCCGGTTTTTATTGAGGTGGACGGGACCAGGAAGATTGACCAGGTGGCGGAGGAGATTTTGCGGAGGCTGGCAAAACTGGCGTGAGGCTGGTACGTACGCGATTGGGGCACAGCGCATTTTTATTGCCGTGAAGCCGCACCCTTGTATACCGAGGACACTTTGAATTTAGTAAACCAAGGGTCTTATAGGCGCATCTCAACGGTGTTACCCTAATCCGCATCGTGTTACGCCGGACTTCTCCCCACACGTCATTCCGACGCCATAAACATTGAACCGGGGGGAAGCGCAACTCGCCGGAATCCAGGCCGATAAACCGTCGCTCCGTCGCTCAGTGGTTCCACTAAACGCCCTATCAGGATCGGAACTTACACCTCCGTAAGACAAGGAGCAAACGCCACTGTAGCGATTGTTTATCGGCCTGGATTCCGGCGAGTTCTGCCTCACCCCGGTTGAACGTCTGCGACGCCGGAATGACGTGTGGGGAGGGGTCGCCGTGACAAGATTCCGGAGAAGCGCAGTTCCCGAATTTCAAAGTGTCCTCGGTATAAAGCCCTTGTCTAGAAAATCCAGGAAACCGCCGCGCGTTTTTCGCATACTGTATACGGAAAACCGTCCACGGAAAGCATAAACCCTTGACCGCGACGGCCAAGGGTTTTTTAAGGTTTTGAAGCCGGGACCCGTTATGGCGAACTTGGGCCGGGGGGTGACCGCCAGGTGGCAAACTTGGGGGCCGCCCCAAAATTTCTGGGCTAGCCCTTACCCGCGTGGTCGACCGGCCGGCCGCCTACAAATCGCCGGAGAACATCGAGCCCAACATTTTCCGCATGCCGGCTTTGAGGGTTTCGTCGTTGACCAAAGTGCCGGCGGCCAAACGGGCCTTGACGTCGGCGACTTTGTCCTGACGATAGTCGGAGGCCATGCGCAGCTTGCCCTTGCGGCGGGCTTCCGGGCTTATGGAGACGGCATCGGAGGAATTTTCCTGCAATTCCTCGTTCCTGTCCGCATTTTCCTTGAGTTGCGCATCGTCCTTTTGGGAGGCCTTGCGCATTTGCTGAAATTCGCCATATCCGGAAATTTTCATGGTTATTCCCCCTGTCGTCCAGGGTCTTTGGTTGTGGTCGAAGCGACCGCAGACCGGAGTTAGTGAAAAATGTTTCCGCCGCCACCGAAAAAAACAGCTACCGCCGACTGCCATAAACAGGCAACCGGAACTACGGCGAAAGATGCGGGGGATTCAAGCTCACTATCCAGGTCGCGTCCCTGCGCCGTGTCCAACAACTGTTTGTCCGCATGTAATGCTTTACGGTCAATCAGGTTGTAAGCACGAAAACCGGCCGTTGACGGGAACATCGTCCGCTGTCCCGCCCGGGGTCCGGGGTTCCATCCCCCTTTCCTCCGGTCTCGGCCCTTCGTCCTACACCTTTGTTATCGGGAGCTCCAGGGAAAACTTGAGGGAAAATTCCGGAAAAACTTCGCTTTGCCTGGAGGCGGATCAATGGCCGGATGTTCGGGGACGTGAGAATAACGGGGACACGACCGGATGGCGCTGAAATAAGGACAACGCGTTACAATACAGTACGATAAGGGCCACCTTTCTTTTGGGCATATAACAGTGGTTTCCCGCTGACGATGCAACCTGATGATTATCATACTGTTATGAGCAACTTTATCCTTATTTCGCGCCGTTCCCCACTGGAATAACGGCGGCGGTCGCTCCACTTCAATACAGCCTGAACGCCACCGCCCCGTAGCGGTTCAGCCGCAAGCCTTCCGCCTTCACCGGCAACGGGACATTCGCCGCCGCCGTTGACTTGTACCCCGCCCCGTGGAGACTGCCGGTAAGCTGCCTGAGGTCAATCTGCTTACTGTCGCCGGTGCGGTTAAACAGCAAAACCCCGCATTCCTTGCCGTCCAACGCCACCTTCTTCAAGGCCAGAAGACCGTCGTCCCCCACCTCGACCCGTTCCAGGCGATTGTCCTCGGCAAATACCCGGTGGCCCCGCTTAAGGGCGTTCACCTGCCGGATATAATCGGTGATATCGTATTTGGCGCCTTCGTAATCGTGCGGCCGGGTGTTGACCACATGCGGCTTTTTAGTGAATCCGTATTCAAACCCCAGCAGTATCAGGACCCCCGACGAGACCAGGGTGGTCATGAAGTAATGCTGTTTAATCCGGTCCAAATCCTGTTGCCACTCTTCGGCCAGGCGTCTGGTGTCGTGCGACTCGGGGAAGCAGATGGAACGCACCTTGCCGCCCCCCATCCGCAATTGGTCGGTAAACCAGTCGGCCCGGTAATCCCACCACTTGCCGGAATTGAACACGAAATCGTGACCCGCTTCGGCCAGGCCGATGGTCCGCTCCACCGGACAGCCCAGGGATTCGGCGAAAAACTTCGCCTCCGGCGTGCGGTTCTTCGCCCGCTGAATCAGCATTTTCCACAATTCGTTCGGCAGCTGGTAGGCGGCGTCGCAGCGGAAGCCCCTGACCCCGCAGGACAGGTACATTTCCAAAACCTTCCACCAGTATTCCCAAAGATTGTTCCGGTCCGGCGAATGTTCATTGTCGATTTCGTTCAAATCGCCCCATATCGTGTAGCCGCCGGGGGCATTGTCGTCCTTGCAGCCGGGATTCTTGATTGAACCGTCCGGATTAAGCTTGTACCAGCTCCGGTGGTCGCGGGTCAGGGGATTGTCGTAGGCGGTATGGTTGATGACCAGGTCGACCATCACTTCGGCGCCCATTTCCCGGCATTCCGCCACAAATTTCGCCAGCCGGCCCTTCTGCGCCTCGAACGAGTCGAAAGGGAAAAACGCCGGATTGAAGGAGAAGTAATCGCGAATGGCGTACAGCGACCCCGAGGCGCCGGTCAGATGAATCGGATTGACGAAAACCCAGTTGAACCCCATGTCGACCGCCCGCTCGACATGGGCGGCCCATTTGTCGACGTCGCCGAGAAGCGAAGGGAAAATATTGTAAATAAAGGGGATGTCGCTTTTCGGTTCGCTCATGGGGAATCTCCCTTATGGTGGCAAAAACCCTGGAAACAAGCATAAAAAACGCGCCGCATAAATGCCGGCGCGTGTTTTATCCCAGAAATCGGCTTGACGGCGGCAGAAGCCCCGAATGCACCCGGCTACAAATCGAAAGACGGCATCTGGGTGACGTTCATGTCCGCCATAACCTTGTCGATATTGAGGAGAATCTTCACCTGGTCCCCCACTTTCCCCAGACCCCGGATGGACTCGTGGTCCGAACCGGAACCGAAACGGGGCGGGTCTTCAATCTGGTCGTCGCGGATGTCCATCACTTCCTTGACCGTGTCGACAATCATGCCCATCCAGGTGCCGGTAACGTCCACCACGATGATGCAGGTCTCGGAGGTGTGATCGATTTCCTGCATGCCGAATTTGAGGCGGGTGTCGATGACCGGAATGACTTTGCCGCGCAGATTTATCACCCCCTTGACAAAGTGGGGAGCCTGCGGCATGGGAGTGATGGGCAACAGACTGAGGATTTCCTTGACCTTCAGGATTTCCAGGCCGTATTGCTCTTTATTCAGGACAAAAGTAAGATATTTGCCCCCACGGGAGGTACTGGTTGTGGTTTCAGCTACGCTCATGCCGTCTCCTTATTTATGGCTGCATCCCAACATAATTCATTATGGACGATAAATCACCTCTTGTCAATGCGGAGCATCAGAACATTTTTCACCAGTTTATCCGCCGCCCGGCGGCAAATTATTTCCGCATGTAGATGGTCGGCTTCACATATTCGAACCGGTGATTGACCCCGCTCAGGCTTTCCGAGTGGCCAATGAAGAGGTAACCGCCCGACTCGAGATTGTCAAAGTAACGGTTGATTAACATCTCCTGGGTGGGCCGGTCGAAATAAATCATCACGTTGCGGCAGAAAATATAGCTGAATTTGTTCTTGAACGGCCAATCCGAAAAAAGATTGAGGTGCCGGAAAGTTATCATCCGCCGCAACTTCTCGTGCATCTGGTAGGCCGGCCGCCCCTTCTCGTCCACCACGCTGGTCAGGTACTTCTTCACCAGGGCCGGCGGTATCCCCGTCACCCGGTCCTGGGCGTACACCCCCCGCTGGCCGGTCGCCACCACTTCCGTGTCGATGTCCGTCGCCAGCAGCTTGACGTCCCATTCCTCGGGTTTCGTCATGAACTCCGAGATGGTCATCGCCATCGTGTAAACCTCCTCGCCGGTGGAACTGCCCGCCGACCAGCCCCGCAGGCGGATTTTACCGCCCGCCTTCGGCCTTTGGGCGAATTTGGGCAGAAGCACCTGGGTGAGGAAGACAAAATGCTCGTTCTCGCGGAAAAAGGAGGTGAGATTGGTGGAAATCGCGTTCATCACCTCTCTCAGCGCCTCTCCGGTGGTATCGCTGGTCATCCACTGGAAGTATTCGCGGAAACCGCTCATCTTCCGCTGCCGAATCACCTTGCCAAAACGCGCCCGCACCAGCTCCATCTTGTTCTTGCCCAGATTGATGCGCGCCTTCTCGTAGATGTATTTGCATATTTTATTGAACAATTCATCGGTGAGGTCGTCCTCCCGCGTGAACGTCCGGGTACTGGAACTGTTGGGTTGGAAGGGCATGGCCATCCTATCCGTAAAAAATAGTCGTCACCGCCCAATATCTGCCTGGTCATTAGCATCATACTATACCAGCCGTAAAAATTATTGCAATCCTCTCCCACCCGGCGGCAAACTTTTCACCGCCGGGACGGTCTACGCCTTACGGCCGCCTCACTTTTCCCGGCCGGACAAATTCACCGACAGAACCGCCAAACTGCTCACCAATTCCACATTCTCCACCAGGACGTTGGCCGGCAAATCCAGCCGCGCCGGCGCAAAATTCCAAATCCCCTTCAAACCCGACGCCACCATCACGTCCGCCGCCGCCTGCGCCGCCTGGGCCGGAACGGTGAGAATCCCCACCTTCACCCCCATCGACTGCGCCAGACCCGGCATTTCCCGGATGTGGTATATCCGCCGGCCATGAATCTCCTGGCCAATCTTCACCTCGTTCACGTCGAACGCCGCCACGATATTCAAGCCGCAGGTGCGGAAATTGTCGTAGCCAATCAGCGCGTGCCCCAAACTCCCCGAACCGACCAGGAACGCGTCGGTCGTTTCGTTCCAGCCGAGAAAATTCTCTATCGCCTCGATGAGCGGCATCAATTCGTAGCCGATCCGGGGCCGGCCGGTGATGCCGGTCAGGGCCAAGTCCTTCCTGACCTGGGTCGAGTCGAGGTCGAGTTCGCGGGAAATCCTGGTGCAGGATATTTTCTCCGCCCCTTCCAGCTTCAACTGCCGCAGAAGCCGGAGATACGACGGCAACCGGCGGATGCTGGGATGGGGGAACTGCCGTTTGGGTTCACTACGCATAAGGTGATGGCCTCGTTGTGATAGGCATGCAAAAACGCTTTTCCCACGCCGGCGGCCGACGCCCCTACCGCCAGCATGACAAACCTCGCTTAGATGCACAAGTAAGTGTCGGAGTCCAGCATCCGCTCGAAGTGGCGGGTCACCGACGCCGATTGCTCCAGGGTCAGGGCGCCGTTCTGGAGGGCCGTTTCGATGCGCTCGCGCATCCGCTGGTTGATGCCGTCACGGGTGAACTGCACATACGCCAGCACCTCCATAACCGTGTCGCCGCCGATGGTTTTGTCAATTATGTAGCCCTTGTCATTCGACGACACGTGAACCACCGTGGTGTCCCCGAACAGGTTGTGGAGGTCGCCGAGAATCTCCTGGTAGGCGCCGACCAGGAAAATGCCGATGTAATAGGGTTCGCCCTTCCGCAAGGGATGCAGCGGAAGCGTGTAACGGACATCCCGCAAATCCACGAACTGGTCCATCACCCCGTCCGAATCGCAGGTGATGTCGGCGAGGTGGCCGGCGGCGGTGGGCTTTTCCTTCAGGCGGTGGAGGGGCATGGTGGGGAAGAGCTGGCGTATCGCCCAGTGGTCGGGGATGGATTGGAAGACCGAGAAATTGCAGAAATAGGTGGTCGCCAGCATCGCCTCCAGGCCGGCGAGGTCGTCGGGGACGTAATCGAGCTTTCGCACCAGCTGGAGAATCTTGTGGCAGGCGACGCGGAAGCGGGTCTCCACGCCCGCCCGTTCCTCCAGGGTGAGGTTGCCGTGATTGAACAGGGTCAGGGCGTCCTGCCGCGCCTGCAGGGAATCGTGGTAGGCTTCCTGGTAATTTTTCGCATTGATGTGCTGGACGATTTCCTCCATGTCCAGAACCACCTGGCTGGCGTTTTTGGGAATCGGCGGCGGCGCCACCCCATTTTCCAAATCGGTCGAGGATATCGCCTCGACGACCAGGAGGGAATGGTGCGCCACCAGGGCGCGGCCGCTCTCAATCACGATGTTCGGATGCGGGATGTTCCCTTCCTTACAAGCCACGACCAGGGCGTCGACGATGTCGGCCGCGTACTCGCGGGGACCGTAATTCGCCGACGAGGGGAAATTGGTCTGGGAACCGTCGTAGTCGACGGCCAGACCGCCGCCGAAGTCGACGTATTTGATACTCGCCCCCAAACGGCAGACTTCGCGGAATATGCAGGTCACCTCCCGCGCCGCCTGCTTGAAGCGCTGGATGTCGGTGATTTGCGAGCCGATGTGCACGTGCAGGAGCTGTAAACGTTCCAGCATCCGCCGGCGGCGGAGGGTGGCCAGGGCGGTGAGGATTTCGTTGGAACGCAGGCCGAATTTCGACTTGTCCCCCGAGGAACTTTCCCACTGTCCCCGGCCCCGGCTCGACAATTTCATCCTGATGCCCAGGAACGGCTCGACCTTCAGGGCGCGGGCGCGGTCGAGGATGAGGTCGAGTTCGGTCAATTTCTCCACGACCAGGCAGACCTTGTGGCCGAGCTTCTGCCCGAGGAGGGCGGAGTCGACGTATTCCTGATCCTTGAAACCGTTGCAGATGATCAGCGCCTCGGGGTCCCGCTGGTGGGCGATGGCGATGAGGAGTTCGGGCTTGGAGCCGGCTTCCAGGCCGTGGTGGTAGGGGGCGCCGAGGGTGACGATGTCCTCGACGATGTGGCGGTGCTGGTTGACCTTGATGGGGTAGACCGGCCGGAATTTGCCGTTGTATTCGTAGGTTTCGATGGCGTGCTGGAAGGCGCCGTGGATGACCTGGAAACGTTGGCGGAGAATGTCGGTGAAACGTATAAGTACCGGTAGTTCGAGGCCGCGGAGGCGAATTTCGTCGACGAGCGCCTTCAGGTCCACGGGCGAGCTGCCGGCGCACATGGAGACGTGGCCGTTGTCTTCGATGGCGAAGATGTCCTTTCCCCAGCGGTTGACGCCGTAGAGTTCCCCGGCGTCGTTCGGGCTCCAGCTGTCGAGGGGATTGGTTTTCTTCTTCTGCATTCTGGGCCGCTTTTCGCTCATGCTTGGCGTCTCCGTGGTTTTGCCGGTCGATGGATCGGTTGGCGAGGGGAGGTCGTGGAAACACCCGGACCCCGGTTCGGCGCGAGCCTGAAGCGGGCAGCGGGGGGTAAATAGTGAAAGGTAAGGAGTGGTGGCGAAAATGCCAGAAAAAAAACTGCCACAGCGAAAAAAATCGCCCCGGGCCACTCACCCGGGGTCGATTCGGCGCCATGCCACCTGCAAAGGAATATTCACTCCACTATCGTCACCCGACCGCCTATTCTGGCGTAGCTGAACAGTTCTTCGACGTCCTTGTTGAGGAGCCGCACGCAACCGGCCGAAGTGTATCCGGGAATCGAATCGTACACCGTCGTCCCGTGGATTCCCAGGCCCTGAGTGCTCATCCCCTTCATCGCCATCCAGCGGCTGCCGAGAATGTTCTCGGGGTGGTCGTTGGGGAGAAGCTGTCCGTTGGCGGGATTGGTCCAGGACGGACTCCTTTCCTTCGAGGTCAATTGATACGACCCCGCCGGCGTCTTGTTGCCGTCCCCCACGCAGGCCGGATACTCGCGTATCCAGCGGCCGTCCAGGAACCAGGTCACGTTCGGGCCCTTGTTGGGGTCGCGGGAATTTTTCCGGACCAGGATGTCGACGTCGCCGACGATGAGCTTCAGGTCCATGCCCGAACTTATGCGGTTCGGATTTATGCCGTTGATGCGGGCGATGGACTCGTAATCCACCCGGTACTTGTTGGCGATGCTGCCAAGAAGTTCGCCGGCCTCGACCTTGTGGTAACGGGCCAATTTTGATGGCGCGGGACCGAAGAACAGGGCGTCGTTGAGACGGTTCAATTTGGTCTTGACGGCGGTTTTGACATTGTCCGGCAGGAATGGGGCGTCGTCGGAACCCAGGGCCCGGGAATAAAGGAGCTGGATGTCGTCCCAGTAGGAAAGTTGCGGACGGTCGCCGGCGTAACGGTGGAACAGGGTATCGCCGAGTGCCAGGGCGGAAAAGCGCCCGCCCCTGAGGTTGGGGAATTTTTCCGCTGTTTCCCGCCAGCTTGTCTCGGCCTTCGCCTCGTCCCTGAGCATGCGCGCCGCATAGCCGCGGCGATAGCCCGCTTCCGCCGCGTCGTCCGGTTCCAGGCGCGTCCCCAACAGTTCCTCGATGCGCCGGAGCGCCTCGGCGGGATTCTGCGCCAGCATCTGGTCGACGACCTTGATTTGCGCCTTGGCGTCGGAGAGGACCGGGGTCGGGGCGATGTTCGTCACCGCCCCCCCGACCGGGGCGCCGGACGGCGCGGGTGTGGCGGCGGGACGGAGGGACGGCGCCGGCTGGGAGACGTAAGCCTGCTGCGGCACGGCTTGCTGCTGCCGCTGCTGCTGCTGCTGGGGCGCCTGCATGGCGGCCTGCTGCTGCATTTGCTGCTGCTGCAATTGCTGTTGCTGCTGAAGCTGCTGTTGTTGTTGAAGCTGCTGTTGCTGACGCTGCTGGGCCACGGCCTGAAGCTGCGCCTGGGCCTGGGCCAGGGACGGCCCGCGCTGGCTGGCTTGTTCGCTGACGGAGGAGCCGATCATCGCCACCGGCAGGGAGGCGTGGGCGGCGTAGGGGTCCGCATCGGCCCGGGGGAGGTTCTGCGCCGGCGGGGTTTGCACATTGGCGAATGGCATTTCCCCGTTTTGTCCGGCGGGACGGGCGGCCGGGGCCATCGGCATGAGGCCGGCCGCTTGACCGCCTGCCGCGCTCGCGGGTACGACGTTAGCCGTCGGGGCGGGCCGGAGCGACGCCCCGTTCCCTTTGCTGGCGGCGGGAGGGGGATTGCCGGCGGGATTGTTTCCAGCCGGATTGGGTTTGACCTGCTGGTCGGAACTAATCGGCAAGGCGGCGCTGACCGCCGGGGTCCGCGCCGTCGGGGCGGGACGGACCGCCCCCCCCTGATTCCCCGGCTGCGGGGCTGCTTGCGCAGGGGCCGAGGCGGGGATGGCCGCGGCGGCGCCGTTCGCGGCGCGGGGCGTCAAGCCGCTTACCGCCGCGCTTTCGGAGGCGACGAACTCCCGGCCGGTGAATTTGGCCAATAGCCCCTGGGCGCCATGCCAGGCCCGCACGGCGATGCCCGTTTCCCACGCGGCATACGCCCCCCCGCACACCACCATCATGAAACAGACCACGCCGAAAGCTTTTTTCATGGCATTACCCTGCCGGCCGTGCGGACGGTTCATATCCATCAGGATTTTCTGATAGTCTATGGCCATGTTCACCCCCCTTATACAGTCTGCATGAATAAGTATGCATGGTACTGTGGGGAAAATCCGGTTCATCCTCCGCCGGGACCAGGCCTGGTGGGCCTTCCCCCGACGTGCCGAGTGCATGGTACCTTAAGGTACAATACACAAGCTACCGGTTTTCCGCCTGACAACCATGATTTTCCGAAAGTCCCCTAATCCTTTCAGAAAATTTCCGATAATATTTTCCGTTGGTTCGTAATTTTACTCGTTATCCAACTGAACTTTTGCAAAGTGACGATTTAACCGCCAATCGTCACTTTGCAAAAATCGCTTTGCCCGAATTTCCGGGCTTTTTGATTTTTACAAAATCGCCATTCGGCGGTTTGAATGGTGATATTGCAAAAGTCCAGTTATCCAAGTATAGTATCGACCAAATGGTAAATATTACCGCACTCATCGTGGCAGCCACAAAAAGGGCGCGGACTCCGCACGCACCTCCTTTCCTAGAAAAATCGAAGCCGAACGCGAAAAATTCTCCTTCTCCCCACTGACGCGAATCTGCAAATCGCCTTCGCCATACCCCGGCCTCTCCGCCGGCGCCTCTCTCAACCAGCCCTTTTCCGCCAGGACCGCCCGGGTCCGCCGGGCCACCGCCGGACTCGGGTCGATAATCCGCACCCCCGGCCCTGCCACCCGGCTAATTGCCTCCTTGACCAATGGATAATGCGTGCAACCCAGTACCAGCGTGTCGGCGCCACGTTCGGTGAGGGGATGGATGAAGCTTTCCAGGAGCGGGATGAGCCGGGGGTCGTCGGGCCGGTGGCTTTCAATGAATTCGGCCAGGCCGGGACAAGGCTGGCGCAAGACCTCGACCCCGGCGGCGAAACGCTCCAGCACGCTCTCGAACAGCCGACCATGAAAGGTGGCCTGGGTCGCCAGCACCCCCACGACGCCCGTGACGCTCTCCGCCGCGGCCGGCTTCACTGCCGGTTCCATGCCGACAAACGGGGTGTCGGGGAAAATCTCCCGTACCGCCCCCAGCGACGCCGCCGAGGCGGTGTTGCAGGCTATGACCACCGTTTTCGCGGGCAGCGTGAGAAGGTGACCGGTTATCGCGATGACGAAATCCCTGACCTCGGCCAGGGGACGTGGACCATAAGGCATGTGCAGGTTGTCGGCGAAATAATACAGGCTTTCCCCCGGCAGGAGCAGGGCGATTTCCCGCAGAATCGACAGCCCCCCCAGCCCCGAATCCATGACCGCGATAACTTCCCCGCCGCGCCCGCACGAGTGAATTTCCACTGGCATCGCGCTAATTCCGACAGAAGTTGGTAAATTTATTTATATGGATTGACCAAGGGAAGTTCAATAGGGGAGTGAAAATTATCGGGGCGGTCGACATTTTGCCGTAGCTTTTCGGGACAGAAATTGGTATACATCAGTAGACATCCGGACCATGGCAGTGTGTCATTTTGCATCCGCCGAAGCGGCCGCGGCGGGTTCGTATCGGGGCGGGCAACCCCGAAGCGCATCCGTCTTGCCCGCCCGGCGGAATTCAGGGCAGATTTTTATCATATCTTAGGAAAAGTCTCAGGAAAAAAGGTGCAGACATGTCAGACCCGAAATACAACCCCTACGACAATGTTCTCCAGGTAGTAGAAAACGCCGCCAAAATCCTGGGTTACGCGCCGCAGGACTACGAGGCCCTCAAATACCCGGAACGCGAGCTCCAGGTCGCCATTCCCGTGCGCATGTCCGACGGCTCCGTGAAAGTCTTCGAAGGCTTCCGCGTACAGCACTCGACCTCGCGCGGCCCCGCCAAAGGCGGCATCCGCTACCACTGGAACGTGAACAAGGACGAAGTCCGCGCCCTCGCCGCCTGGATGACCTTCAAGTGCGCGGTCGGGAACATCCCCTACGGCGGAGCCAAGGGCGGCATCGTCTGCGACCCGTCCAAACTCACCAAGGAGGAACTCCGCTCCCTCACCCGCCGCTTCACCGCCATGATCCTCCCCATCATCGGCCCGGAGAAGGACATCCCCGCCCCCGACGTCGGCACCAACCCGGAAATCATGGGCTGGATTATGGACACCTATTCCATGATGACCGGCCACGCCGTCCCCGGCGTCGTCACCGGCAAACCCCTGCAACTCGGCGGCGCCCCCGGCCGCAACGAAGCCACCGGCCGCGGCGTCATGTTCACCACCAAAAACATTCTCGCCAAAAACAACCTGAAAATCGCCGACATGACCTTCGCCATCCAGGGCATGGGGAACGTCGGCTCCAACGCCGCGAAGCTCATCGCCGAGGAAGGCGGTAAAATCGTCGCCGTATCCGACGTCTCCGGCGGCATCGCCAATCCGGGCGGCCTGAATATGCTGGACATTTTCAAACACGTCAAGACCGGCAAGCTCCTCGACAGCTACGACGCGCCCGGGATTACCCGCATCTCCAATTCCGACCTCATCACCTACAACGCCCAAGTCCTGATTCCCGCCGCCCTCGAGAATCAGATCAATCTCGAAAACGTCAACGACATTAAAGCCAAATTCATCATCGAAGCCGCCAACGGCCCCACCACGGTCGAATGCGACCCCATCCTCGAGAAAATGGGCGTCGTCCTGGTCCCGGACATTCTGGCCAACGCCGGCGGCGTGGTGGTCTCCTACTTCGAATGGGCCCAGAACCTGCAGGTGATGAGCTGGGACGAAGAGACCACCAACAACAAATTGAAGCGGATTATGGACAACGCCTTCTCGGAAGTCTACGACATCGCCCTGGACAAGAAGGTGACGCTCCGGACCGGCGCCTACCTTATCGCCGTAAAGCGGGTGGTGGAAGCGAAGCGCATGCGCGGCATCTGGCCGTGAACCGGGCCGCAAGCCTTTCCTGGGCTGTTTTACCGACAACTGTTTTCCCGCCGAAACGGTCCGGAGTACCCTCCGGACCGTTTTTTCTCCGCCCGCCCCCCCCACTTCACCGAAAAAATCGCTTCCGCGAAGAAAAGCGCACTTTTTCCGACTGCTCCCCCGCCTCCCGCGACAGTATATGGTGCTGATGCGTAAACCGCCGCCCGTGGCATCCCCCACCCCCCACATACCTGCGGGTCGCGGTGATTTTTTCCTTGGCGGAGCATAATATTTCCGGAATAAGTTGGAAGTCGCCCACCCCGAAACGTATGATGAATTGTCGAGTAGCCAAAGCTGGGGGCTTTGGAGTCCTGGGTTCGTTCCGAATATTTTTTGTTGTCATTGCCATAACAAGTTCGGGCCGGGCCTAAACTGGGAGAGCATAATGCGCTTGAAGAAGACATCTTTTTGGATTTGCGCCTTGGCGCTGGCGGTGGGAGCCCAAGTCGCGGCCTCGGAAGTGAAATGGCAGCCGATCAATTTCGAGGCGGCCAAGGCCAAGGCGGCAAAAGAGGGGAAATTGATTTACATTTATGTGGAAGGCGACAACTGCCCGCCCTGCGATTCCTTCAAATTTTCGCACCTGTCCGACCCCGTTTACATCGATTTCGTGAACACCCTGTTCGTTCCCATCCGTTGTCACGTCAACAATCCCGAAGCCGCCGCGTTTCTCCAGTCCCTGCATCTCAGCCACGCGGCCATTCCCCGTTTCTACACCCTGACCGCCGAGGGCAGGGGCGTCTCCTATTCCATCGGCATGGTCTCCGCGCCGCCGATTGGCGCCGTGGAAGTCCTGAAAATGGCCGCCGGCGTGCCCCTTCCGGTGAATCCGAACAATGCCCTCCAGCTCGCCCAGCGTATCCGCACCTACGCCGCCCAGCAGAAATCCTCCGGCCAGCTTTACGCCGACAGCTCGAACCGCCTGGTCGGGGTCGCCGCCCTGGAAGCGTGGGCGTGGGCCTTGGCGGGACGGCTGGACGAAGCCGAGGCGGCCTGGGGCAAGAAGTGGGCGGGACAACTTAACGACCAGGATCTCCGCTATTCCTACGTCAATTTCTGGGGCAAATGGGGCCGCAATCCCGACGGCATTCTCCAAGCCGCCCGCGACTACCAGAATTCCTCCCCCGGCGACCCGGCGGGAAATTACCTGATGGGCATGGCCCTCGCCACCAACGGCCGCTACGAGGAGGCGCTGCGGATTGGCGAAGCCCTGGTTGGCTCGAATCCGTCCAACACCGCGATTCAGCGTGAAGTCGAACGCTGGCGGACCATGGCGGGCATGTCCAGCGGCGTCATGCTCTACCACCGCTAAGGGCTTGCCCCGAAATATCCGGCAATTATCTATCCAAAGGCGGCTTTCCCAAAGGGGAGAGCCGCCTTTTTTGGTAAATTCCCGCCTGTCCCGCGCAAATCCACGCCCTCCCCACATTTTCGTTTGACAGTTTTTCCTGGCTGCTGCATACTCCGGTTAAACCTCCGATTCGGATTGATCCGTTTGCGTTTGGGATTTTCCTGATTATTTTCGGCCGAATGCCCGAAGACGCTCCAAAAAGCCGCGAAATAAGCAGTTATCGCGATTTCCCGACAATGTTGATATTTTTTTTTACGGGAAAGGCCGATATATCTGTACCATCCTCATGATCATGAGGAAAGGAGGCGGTTTTTTTACCGCCGTCTTTTGCCCGGTAAACGTTTCGCCGGCCGTTAAAACAGCCGGAAAAAGCTGGAAAAAACCGGGCTTTGCGAAAATCAGAAACACTCTGTTAACTTAGTGGTTACACCCTAAAGTCATGTCAAGGAGATCTGGTAATGGCGACAAAAACAAAACGCGTCTACTTTTTCGGAGGCGGCAAGGCGGAAGGAAGAGGCCTTCCCAAGGATGTTTTGGGAGGCAAGGGTCAGGGCCTGGCCGAAATGTCCTCCATCGGCCTCCCCGTTCCGGCCGGCTTCACCATCACCGTGGACACCTGCGCCGATTTTTACAAATTGGGCCGCAAGTTCCCCAAGGATCTCGAAGCTGATGTCAAGGAAAATCTCAAGAAGCTGGAAAAAGCCACCGGGAAAAAATTCGGCGACGTCAAGAATCCCCTCCTGGTCTCCGTCCGTTCCGGCGCCGCCCGCTCCATGCCCGGCATGATGGAAACGATCCTTAATCTCGGCCTGAACGACGTCTCGGTCGAAGGTCTCGCCAATAACACCAAGAACCCCCGCTTCGCCTACGACGCCTACCGCCGCTTCATTCAAATGTATTCCACCACCGCCATGGGCCTGTCCAAGGAACCCATGGAGGAAATGCTCACGGGCCTGAAGAAGAAACTCGGCGTCAAGACGGACCCGGAAATCCCCGCCGAGGGCCTCAAGACCCTGTGCGATGAATTCAAGGAATACTACAAGAAGAACATGGGCGGCAAACCCTTCCCGCAGGACCCCATGGAACAGCTCTGGGGCGCCATCAAGGCCGTCTTCGGCTCCTGGGAGGCGGAAAAGGCGGTGACCTACCGCCGGGTCGAAAAAATCACCGATCTCCACGGCACCGCCGTGAACGTCCAGGAAATGGTCTTCGGCAACACCGGCGACAAGTCCGGCACCGGCGTCTGCTTCACCCGCGACCCCTCCACCGGCAAGAACGAATTCTTCGGCGACTGCCTGATTAACGCCCAGGGCGAGGACGTCGTCGCCGGCATCCGCACCCCCCTGAAATTGTCCGACCTCGGCAAATACCTCCCCGCCGCCTGGGACCAACTCCAAAAAGTCCGCACCACCCTCGAAAAGCATTACAAGGACATGCAGGACATGGAGTTCACCGTCGAAAACGAAAAGCTCTTCATGCTCCAGTGCCGTACGGGGAAACGCACTCCCGCCGCCGCCTTCAAGATGGCCGTCGACATGGTCAAGGAAAAGCTGATTACGAAGGAAGAGGCCATCGGCCGCATCACTCCGGAAGACATCGAACGCATGTTCTACCCGATCATCGCCGAGACGGACAAGAAGAAGCTGTCGGACGCCCGGGTCGGTGAAGGCATCAACGCCGTGCCCGGCGCCGCTTCGGGGCAAATCATGTTTACGGCCGAAGACGCCGAGGCGGCCGAGCACAAGGGGGAGAAAGTCATCCTGGTCCGCAAGGAAACGAGCCCCGAGGACGTCGGCGGCATGCACGCCGCCCAGGGCATTCTCACCGCCACCGGCGGCAAGACCAGCCACGCGGCGGTGGTCGCCCGCGGCTGGGGGAAGTGCTGCATCGTCGGGGCCGACTGCCTCGACATCAATACCGAAAAGCGCATGATGCATATCGGCGACAAGACCTTCAAGCAGGGCGACTGGCTCACCCTCGACGGTTCCACCGGGACGATTTACTCCGGCAAGCTGTCCCTGAAGGATCCGGTCCTGCCCCCCGAATACAAGACCCTCATGGGCTGGTGCGACGACATCAGGAAGCTTAACGTCCGCACCAACGCCGATTCTCCGGAAGACGCCCGCAAAGCCGTGGAAATGGGCGCCGAAGGCATCGGCCTCTGCCGCACCGAGCACATGTTCTTCGAAGGCCGCGACCGGCAACTGGCCATTCAGACCATGATTGTCGCCGACACCTTGGAAGCGCGCGAAGCCGCCCTCGACAAGCTCCTCCCCTATCAGCGCAAGGACTTCGAAGGCATTTTCGACGCCATGAACGGGAAGCCGGTGACCATCCGCCTTATCGATCCGCCCCTCCACGAATTCACCCCGAAGGACGACAACGGCGTCAAGGAACTGGCGAAAGTGGCGAAGATGTCGGAGGCGCACGTCCGCTCCCGCATCGATCAGCTGCACGAGGCGAACCCGATGCTCGGCCACCGCGGCTGCCGGCTCTGCATCACCTATCCGGAAATTCTCCGCATGCAGGTCCGGGCGATTATCGAGGCGGCCGTGAACACGGCGAAACGCGGCAAGAAGGTGTTCCCGGAAATCATGATTCCCCTGACCATGGCCTCGAAGGAATTCGACATTCTCGAAGCACAGGTCCGGGCGGTCGCCGACCCGATTATCAAGGCGGCGAAGTCGAAGGTTAAGTATCTGGTCGGCACCATGATTGAAATCCCCCGGGCCGCCCTGGTCGCCGACAAGATTGCCGAGAAGGCGGAATTCTTCTCCTTTGGCACCAATGACCTCACCCAGATGACGATGGGCTTGTCGCGTGACGACGCCGGGCGCTTCCTCCCCGAATATGTGGACGAGAAGAAGGCGGGGATTTTCAAGGCCGATCCCTTCCAGTCCCTCGACCAGACCGGCGTGGGCCAATTGGTGAAGATTGGCATCGAAAAGGGCCGTTCGACCCGCCCGAACCTGAAGGTCGGCATTTGCGGCGAGCACGGCGGCGAGGCGGCGAGCGTGAAGTTCTTCTGTTCGACCGGGATGAATTACGTGTCCTGCAGTCCCTACCGGGTGCCGATTGCCCGTCTTGCCTGCGCCCAGTACGAAATAGCCATGGCCGCCAAGGCGAAGGGCGGCAAAGCGGCTCCGGCAGCGAAAAAGGCCGCCCCCAAGGCTCCGGTAAAGAAAGCGGCAGTAAAAAAGAAATGAAGCGGGTCTGTTTTGACTGGTTGAGCGTATAATGGAAGGGAGGCCGCCGTGCCTCCCTTCCGTTTTGCCCATATTACGCTGTAATCATTGGGACAGCTCCGAATGGCAATGAAGAAGGACAACCCATTACGCTGGGCGCATCTCAACGCTGTTACGTCAATCCGCATCCTGTTGCGCCCGACACCACCCCACCCGTCATTCCGGCGCCATGAACATTGAACCGGGGGGAAGCGTAGCTCGCCGGAATCCAGGCCGATAGACCGTTGCTGGGTGGTTCCACTAAACTCCCTATGAGTGTCGGAACTTACACATCCGTAAGAAAAGTAGTAAACGCCACGGTAGCAATTGTCTATCGGCCTGGATTCCGGCGAGTTAAGCCTCACCCCGGTTGAACGTTTGCGACGCCGGAATGACGCGTGGGATTAGGTCCGATGTGGCAGGACAAAGAGTTATACCGAACGCCTATTGAAATTGTGATTACCCCTGTATTTTTTTTAAAAAACTATTGCCACCGCCTGAACGCCGCTATCCTCGAGGCAGTGGTGAAGCTTCGGCCGAAGCTAACAGTAAGACCTTGCGGTTCCGGGCGGTTTTGCCGGCGCTGGAGGGTGAAAATCAATTAGGGTACGGTTTGCGGCTAGAGTCCGTAAGCGGGGTGGTTCGAGGCAAGGACAAGCGTTCAATCTAGTAGATTGTACCTAAAATAAGTTTACGAAAAGGCGATTTGTGGTGTATACTCCATAGAAGGAGGATCCACGATGCGCCATGCAGCTGAAATCATACTTTCCGTCGAAGAAAATGCCGCTTTGATGCAATTGATGCGTGCCAGGA
>JAVBRG010000126.1:0-6501 GCA_031548195.1 Planctomycetota bacterium
CAACGGCCTGCGCCTGACCGGCACCAGCAACTTCGCCGCCGGCTCCCTCTTCCACACCACCCTGGTCGGCGGCGCCACCCAAGACCCCCTCGCCGACCCCAACGCCGCCATGCTCCATGTCATGGGAGCGACCAATTCCAAGGGCGAATCCGCCTACGGCGTCAATATCGCCAAGGGCGCCAAATTGTCCCTCGGCTTCACCGCCGCCGCCGCCCAAACCATCCTCGATTTCCGAGGCGAGAGCTTGCGTTATTATATTATATCCTCCGAAGCCGGCCGCATGCTGGGCACGGCCGGCAGCTGGGCACCCGACGCCAACATCCAGTTTGACGACGATATCCTCGGGCTTAACCGGCTCTTCGACCTCAAGAGCCAGGGTATCGACAACACTTCCTTCGATCGGGACGCCTATTTCCTGGAACTCGGCTACGACCCCGAATACGAGCGCGATGACCCCCGCGCCAACACCATGGCGATGATGTTCTGGCAGCCCTGGCGTCAGCCATTCCAGCGTCTCGATGAAAACAGCCGGCTCGCCCGCCAGCGCCGCGCCTTCTCCGACCCCTGCCTGAACCCCTGCGCCGACCCCTGTGCCGCCGGGTTCACCCGGGGCTGGAACGTTTGGGCCGAAGGCTATCGGCAAACCGGTTCGGTCGACGCGGACGCCTATTCCCACGGCTACGGCTTCGACCGTAACGCCGTCTTCCTCGGTATCGACAAGACTTTCGCCGACCGCTTCACCCTTGGGCTCCTCGGCGTCTACTCCAACCCCGGCTTGAAACAGTCCGGCCGTTTTGTGCAGTCCGAAATCACCTCCGACGATTACGAAGTGGCTCTCTACGGCCAATACCGTTTCAACTGGGACCTTTACCTCAAGGCCTACGCCGGCTACGGCCGCACCCATTACGATTCCCGCCGCGAGTTGTTCGACACCGGCATCCACGACCTCTACCAGGGCAGCTTCAGTGGCGACGCCTTCTACGCCAGCCTCGAACTGAACCGCCCCTTCCAGGTCCTGCCCTGCTTCGAACTGACCCCGGTCCTGGCCCTCGACTACGCGAAGATCTGGCAGGACGGCTTTGTCGAATCCCGCAGCGGTTTCGGCGCCCGTAACGGCCTCGACCTCCGCGGCTATGGCGCGGCCGACGATCACCGCCTCCACCTCCGGGTCGGCCTGGACGCCTCCTTTTCCCCCACCGAGCGGATCACCCTCACCGGCCGCGCCCAGTATTACCGCCTCCTCAGCGGCTCCGCCGCGCCGGACAGCGTGATCTATCCGGACTTCGTCCCCATCACCGTCAACGCCCGTGGCGCCGATGCGGGCCGCGACTACGTCCGCCTCGGCCTTGCCGGCCGGGTCGACCTCAACACCGAAAAAACCGTCTACCTCTTCGGCGGTTACGACTACGATCGCTCCTCGGGTTCGCATACCCACAGCGGGCAGGTGGGAGTGGGCTTCATGTGGTGAAGGCCTTTCGCGCCTGACAAAAAAATCCCTCCGGTTACGGAGGGATTTTTTGCGGCGCTTTCCATTATTGGCTGGTTAGAAATTGCTGAAAATCATCAAAATACCCGCTATTCTGTTACGCCACCCACCCCTTTTACCGCTCCATGGTGTCACTGTATTCACCAGGCAATAAAAACGGCCCATTCCGAGGAATGGGCCGAATTTGGTGTTTCGCGCCGAATCAAACCGCCGGCGCAACGCAAAGTCGCTTGCGCTTGAACGCCTCGCGTGGGACTATTGGACGTCGACGTCTTCCAGCGCTTCATCCATCTTCTTCTTCAACGCGTCCAATCCTTCCTGGACGGTCTTGTACTTGCCGGCCACCAGATCCTGGAGGGTGGCGGCCCATTCGGTCGTCAGTTCCAGGAAATAGGGGTTCGGGGTGAAGTGAATGGTGGTGCCATCGATGGTTTTCTCGAACATTTCCTTGAAGCCGGTCATCTCGGCGATGCGGGCCTGGAACTTCGGATCGTTAAAGACCGACTTGCGGGGCGGGTTGACCGATTTCCAATCCACGACCGAGAAGGTCTGGTAGGGCTTGGCGGTGAAGTACTGGATGAAGAGCCAGGCCGCGTCCTTCTTCTTCGAGTCGCCGTTCATGCCGATGGACCACACCCAGAGGTTGGCGTTGATGGCGGTCTTACCGTCCGGGAGCGGGGGCGGGGCGGAGGCGAGCTTGCCGGATTCAGCCGAGGCGCCGGAGACGTTGTTGAAGTAACCGAGAATGTCGGCGTCGAACATCATCGCGGCCTTGCGGGCGCCCAGGTCGGCACCGCACTGATACCAGGTATAGGACGCCCAGGTCGGCGAGCCGCCTTCTTTAATCATCTGGACCCACTTCTCGGTCATCGCCACCGCTTCGGGGGAATTGACCTTGGAGACCAGGCGGCCGTTTTCGATGGCCAGGTCAACCGCGCCGGCGTTGGTGTAGGTGGTCATGTAGCCGGGGTGGATGGTCGCCCAGTTGCGGGTGCCGCGCACGGCGATACCGTAGGTGCCTTCGCCTTCGAACTTGTTCAGTTTGCGGGCGGCGGCCATGAGTTCGGAGATGGTCTTGGGGGGGGTGATGCCGAACTTGGCCAGGACGTCCTTGTTATAGCTCAGGCAGTTGGCCTCGAAGCCGAGGGGCAGCGCCCATTGCGGGCCGGAGCCGACCTTGTGACCGGGGATCTTGTCCCAGCGCAGGGCGCCGACGATGCCGGGGAAGAAGTCGGCGTAGTCATATTCGGGGGAGGTCTTGGCGGGGTTCTTGATGAAGGAGTCGAGTTCGTTCAGGTAGCCGGGGGGGGCGTATTCCCACACCTGGTAGGCGCCGGTCATGAAGACGTCCGGGTCGCCGGAGCGGCTGGTCAGGGAGGTGGTGAGCTTGTCGAAATAGTTTTCCTCGGGGATCACCGTGGTTTGGACCGATATGCCGGTGGCGGCCTCGAACTCGGCCATTTTCTGGAGAATGCCTTCGGCATACGGGTGCTGCACAAACAGGACGTTGATTTTCTGGCCCGCGCATTGACGCCAGTCGAACTGGCCGGCCCAGACCGCCGACACGGACAATGCGAACAGCAATGCTACCGCTACGATGCTTCTACGCATAACTTCCTCCTCGAAAAATAGGGAACGAAAAATTTACCGCCGAGAAGAACCCATGATGAAATAACTTGCTTGAATGTTTGATTGCTTGGGGGCTTGATTGCCCGGGAGCGAATTATCCGGAATCGCCACCGCCGACGTTTCTGTCGGGCGCAGCCGCTTGCCGGAAATCGGGGTGTCGATATTAACCAGTCTACCCCATGTTTTACGGCAACGCAAATAGATCCCGGATAATCTTTGTCGCCATTTCAGTTCGGGGTCAACACCACCCGGGTGGCGTTTTCGCCGCTCGAGGCGAGGTCGAAGGCTTCCTGCCACTTGTCAAGCTTGTAGACGTGGGTGACCACCCCCTTGGTGGGCAGCTTGCCGCTGGCGATCCATTCGATGACCGGGGCGAAGCAATAGGGGCTGAGGTGGGCGCCGAGGAGATCCAGCTCCTTCACGTCGCCGATTATCGACCAGTCCATGGTCACCGGCGCGCCAAAGACGCTGAACTCGACGAACCGGCCGAGTTTCCGGATCATGTTCATGCCCTGCTGCACCGAGGCGGGGTGACCGGTGGCTTCGATGTAGACGTCGCAGCCGTAGCCGTCGGTGAGTTCCAGCACCTTCTTCACCGCATCCTCCTTCGAGGGGTTGATGATGAGGTCGGCGCCGAATTCCTTGGCCAGCTTCAGGCGGGAGTCCTTCATGTCGAGGACGATCAATTTCTTCGGGTTGTGCATCCGCAGGTAGCCGGTCATGCCCAGCCCCAAACAGCCGACGCCGGCCTGGACCACCACGTCGTCGGGGGTGACTTGGCCCCGGTCCACGGCGTGTTTCGCGCAGGCGTAGGGTTCGATGAGGATGGCGGATTCCATGGCCAGGTCGGAGGGAACTTTCCAGTTGAGGGAACCCTTGGGCAGGCGGGCGTATTCGGCGAAGCCGCCGTTGACGTTGTTCTGGAAGCCGTAGACGTCGTGCTTCTGGCACATCCAGTACTTGCCGCTGTTGCAGAAACGGCAGTCCCAGCAGGGGACGATTTGGTCGGAGGCGACCCGGTCGCCGATTTTGAAATTGCCCTTGGCGTTGGGGCCGATTTCGACGATGTGGCCGATGAATTCGTGGCCGGGGATAACCGGGGCCTTGATGTAGGCAGGCTGGGTGGGGCCGCCCCAGAAGCGTTCGGCGCCGTGGTAGGCCTTGGCGTCGCCGGCGCAGATGCCGCAGGCTTCAACCTTAATCACCAGGTCGCCCTCGCCGGCGCGGGGGGTGTCGACTTCCTCGATTTTGTACTGGCCCGGAGCGCGCGCCACCAGGGCTTTCATTTTCTTGGGCAGATCCGCCATGATTGTTCTCCTTTGACTGTCAAGCATTGGCTAGCAGGGATTGGACACATGCCTTTTATACCGAACGCCTATTGAAATTGTGAAAACGTATCTCAGCGCGTCATACTTCGTCAGCTCGGTCGGAAATAACTTTTTCTGCCTAGCCGCCGGCTGAAAAAGTGATTTCCGCCCTCGCTTCCTCGTCTGACACGATGATATACATTTTCACAATTCCAATAGACGTTCGGTATATGATACCGGAGGCGCCGGGTTTTTCGCCACCGCTAATTTCCCCGAATCCTATCGCCGGTGGACTTGTTGAAAATGTGCGTCTTCGCCTCGTGGAAGGCCAGACGGATCTGGTCGCCCGGTTTGTAGCGCGTTTCGTCCTCGGTAATCAGGGTGAGGTATTCCTCGCTCCCCACTTCGATGGAAATGCGTTTTTCATCGCCGAGATTTTCGAAGACGCTGATCGGCGCCGGCGTGCCGGAGGCGGTCTTACTGATTAAAACGTCCATCGGCCGCACCCCCAAAATCACTTCGTCCCCGGCCTTCACCACCCCGTCGTATTTCGCCGGAACCTTGACCCGCACGCCCTTCCCCGGGAAGAGGAAATAATTGTCCACCCCCTCCCGTTCAATCCGCACCTTCAGGAGGTTCATCGGCGGCTCGCCGATGAAGCCGGCGACGAAGACGTTCACCGGATTGTCATAGACTTCCAGGGGGGCGCCGAACTGCTGCAGGCGGCCGTCCCGCATAATGGCGATTTTGTCCGCCAGGCTCATCGCCTCCAATTGGTCGTGGGTGACGAGAATGGTGGTGCACTTGATCTTGGTGTGGATGCGCTTGATTTCCGTGCGGAGAATTTGCCGCATTTTGCCGTCCAAATGCGACAGCGGCTCGTCCAAAAGCAGGACCGACGGCCGCCGCACCAAGGCGCGGGCGATGTTCACCCGCTGCTTTTGTCCCCCCGAGAGGCCGGCCGGTTTGTGGGTCAGGAGATCGTCGACCTTCATCAGCGGGGCGATTTCCAGCACCCGCTTCCGGATTTCGTCCTCCGGCAAACCTTTGGCGCGGAGATTGAAAGCGATGTTGTCGAACACGTTCAGGGGGGGGTAGAGGGCGTAATCCTCGAACGCCAGGCCGATGTCCCGATCCTTGGGGTGCAGGTTGTTGACCACCCGATCCCCGATGATGATGTCACCCTTGGTGATCTCCTCCAGACCGGCGACCATCCGCAGGCTCGTCGTCTTCCCGCAGCCCGAGGGGCCGAGAATCCCCACAAACTCGCCGTCGGGGCAGGCGAGGGAAAAATCGTTCACCGCGTACTGGATGTTTTTTACCGCTGCGACGCGGCGCTGGGTCGCATCGAGGTCCGGTTTGTCGCCTTCGGCCAGGGCGGCTGTGGTGTCGGCATCAAAAATTTGCGACAGTTTGGCGTTACCGTACTGCTTGTAGACGTTCTTGAAAATCAAGCCGGCCATGCGCTAGTTCCTCCCCTTTGCAATGAGGGCGGCCTGGTTGTGCCGTCCGATGAATTCGCCGTCGCCGCCACGGAAAAACAGCATGTTGTCGGGGTCCGGGCGCATGTACACGGGGCTGTCCAGCTTTACCGAAAGGTTGTTCGGCGCGACCGATTGGTAGGTCTGGTCGTCGACCATGATGGTTAGGATGGACTTGTTGCCGATGGGTTCCAGATTGTAGACGGTGCCGGGAATGTAACCTTCGGCCGGCTCGAAGCGGTAGGCCAGGTTGATGCCGCGGATGCCCATGTCGATTTTACCGTCCCGCGCCCCGGCTTCGACCGCTGGCGCCACATCGGCCGGAACCTGGTAGGGGTAGGCTTTCCCCTGGGATTTGAACAGCACCGAAAGGACGCCGTTGTCCTTCCGTAATTCGCAGCCGGCGAGGTTGATTTCCGGCTCCCCCACCAGCCGGGCCACGAATTCGTTCCTGGGAGTGTAGTAGATTTCGTCGCCGTTGCCGATTTGCACAATCTTCCCGTGATTGATAATCGCGATGCGGTCCCCCAAACTCATCGCCTCGGCGTAGTCGTGGGTGACGTAAATCGTCGTGGTGTCGAACTGCTGCTGCATCGCT
>JAVBRG010000050.1:0-11755 GCA_031548195.1 Planctomycetota bacterium
TATCATCGTGTCAGACGAGGAAGCGAGGGCGGAAATCACTTTTTCAGCCGGCGGCTAGGCAGAAAAAGTTATTTCCGACCGAGCTGACGAAGTATGACGCGATGAGATACGTTTTCACAGTTTCAATAGGCGTTCGGTATATAATGCCTACCTCCGGAAGTGGAAGCCGCCGCCGTGGAAGCCACCGCCGTGGAAGCCGCCGCCGCTGAAGCCGCCGCCACTGAAGCCGCCGCCGCCGAAGTGGGCGCCGCCGAAGTGGCCGCCGCCGTAGTGGGGGCTGAAGCCGCCCCCGCTGATGACCGGCGCTGGCGCCGGCGGCGGACGGAAGCCGCCATCGGGGATGACCGGGCCGGGACCGGGGTGGGGGAAGCCGCCGCCGGCCCAAGGTCCCGGGGGCGGTCCGGGCGGAGGTCCGGGGGGAGGCCCGGGCGGATGCGGTCCGGGCGGTCCGGGCCAGGGTCCCGGGGGCGGCGGGGGACGGGGTCCCGGCCAGGGGCCGGGCGGCGGCGGCGGATAATGCCAGCCCCAATCGCCCCAGTAGAATGGGAAGCCGAGACCCAGGTAGAAGCCGCCGTCGCCGTCGTCGTAATCATAATTATAGACGTTGGTGGTTTCGGGGACGACGGTGGTGGTGGTGCCGGGGTCGACGTAGACGGTGGTGCCGGGGTCGACGTAAGTGGTGGTGCCGGGATCCACGTAGGTGGTGGTGCCGTCGTCGGTGACCACGGTGCCGTCCTCGGTGGTGGTTACGGTGCCGTCGTCCAGGTAGATGGGGTTTCCATTGCTGTCGAGGACGTATTCCTGGGCGTAACCAGGGCTGTTGATGAAACAGAGCAATGCGAAAAGCGGCAGAGCCAGTACATATTTCCTCATGCTTTATCTCCAATCGCCTGACCGGGGGATTGCGCCCGGCCGCGGGCGAATTAGACGCGGCGGGCGGTTTGTCAAAAGAAAATGCCGATGCGGAACTCGCTTTTAAAGTCGTAGACTTTGTATTGTTTGACGATGGGGATGCCGATTTCCAGGCTGGTGACGATGTTTTTCCGGACCATTTTGCCGATCATGAAGTTCGCGGGTATGAACCAGCGGCCGGTGTCACGGCTGCGTTTTTCGCCCAGATTGTAGCGGATGTCCGTTGAGGGGAAGAGGTTGAGGAACCATTGGTTCTTGAGGGGAATGTTTATTACCGGGGCGAACTGGAGTTCATTGGTCGGGGTGGAGGTGGAGCGGGTCGAGGCGAAATCCTTGGCCCAGCGGGCGGCAAGGGCGAACCAGCTGCCTTTCAGAATGTTGTCGGTGGCGACGCGGGCGGCGAGGAGGGGAACGAGCTGCCAGCGTCCGGTGCCGGTGTTGTCGCGGGTGTCGGTGGGCATGACCAGTTGCAGGCCGGCGGCCCAGGCGAATTTGGGATTGACGATATTGACGAGGGTGCCCTGCACCAGGGCGTCGCCGAGGCCGAAGCGGTAGTTGCCGTTCGGATTGTCGCCGGCCCGCAGGTTGGTGGCGATCATCGGGACGTCGATGCGGGTGCTGAATTTCCAGTGGGGCGACAGGGTGATGGGGCGGTCGCAACGCAGGGTGAAGATGTGGTTGCTGTCCTTGTTGTCGCCGGTGGAAACGTTTTCGTATTGATAGCGGATGTCGAAGCGGGCGACCGGTTTGGTCAGATCCTGACCATTGTTCACCTCTTCCTCGGCGGCGTTCTCACCGGCCGCCGCCTCGGCCGACCAGCCCCGATGGGCCTGGTAAACCATTCCTGACCATAAAACCAAGACAATGATTAGCAGACGGCGTTGCCTAAACATGTTACCCTCCTCCTCCCTTGAGTGCCGGGACTTAGCGTAATAGGGGCACAGCGTAGTTAATTTAATAATACTCGGTTAACAAATTTACGGCACTTAACGCCTGCTACTCCTGTATGTCCTTAGATTGGCGAATGCCGTTGGCAATATCAGAAAAAAAGTGTTAACTAATGCTTTATGTTAATTTGTAAAGGGGATCAGCCAAACCAGCCGTTAAAAGGTGAAGGTCAAGTTGCAGGCGGTCATGTTTCCTTGGGCGCCGGCGCGGTTTTTATACTCCCAAACCGAGCGGACCTGGATTTGTCCCTTGATTTTGGGGAGGTTCAACACGATTTCCGGGCCGATGGCGTTGGCGCGGTTCAAATCCTTGGAAGCGCCGGGGCCGCTGTCCCGGGTGGTTTGCCAGGAATTATAGCCGGTTACCCCGACCACCCAGTTCCCCAATTGCCGGCCCAGCCCCCATTCGAAATGGAATTGTTGACCCGGGGTGATGCCGGTGTGACGTTGCTTGAAGTTGAATTCGTAGTGGAAGCCCATGTCGAAGGTCCACTTGCGGGCTTTGTCGAGATAATAGGTGAAGCCGCAGCCGGGCGAGACGGTCAGGTAGCCTTTGCCGGGCGAGGTGGGGTCCTTGGGGTCGTAACGGCCGGTGGGGAGGAAGAGACCCACTCCGGCAACGGCGTCGAAACGCGGGGTGTGCCAGGCGAGGATGAGCTCGGGGATGATGTCCGACAGGCCCAGACTGTGGGTATTGGCTTGGACGACTCGGTCCCATTCGGGAAATCCCGGCAGGTTGACCATGAAATCCTTTTTGACATGCATGTCCACGTAAGCGATGGGGATGACGACATCCGTAACCAGATTTCCGCCGAGGATCTTCAGGTTGGTGGAATAGATGAAACGGTGGGCATTGAAGGCGGCGACCAAACCGAAATCATCCAACTTCACCTGGTTTCCCGAGTTGTCGCGAACCTGGGAAGCGGAATAGACCAGGTTATACATGCGGTAATAAAACCCCGGCGGCGGCAGGCTGGCCACCATCAAGCCTTCCGAGCCGTTGAGATAATGCGGCGTGCTGGCGCGGCCATATTTTGCGTAAGTGAGGCTGAAGCCAAGACATAGCAGGATGAACGCGGCAAGATACCGAGATTTCGACATGACATCCTCCAGGGATAAGGTGGAATTTTCATTAACCATGCTCGCGTATTATGCCAGGTTATATTCACAATATCCAGTAAAAAAAGTTAAGCAACTGCATTTATATGCGTGTTTAAGTTGTTTATTTTAGCGATATTTTGAATGATACGTTTAATATATGGTGGGTTAATGGTTTAGTCACACGGATTGAAGTGCCGCCCGGGCGGATTCCTGCCGGCCGGCCGCGCCATCCCGTGGCTGTGACCGGCAAACCCGGATCGGAGCGCCTTTTTTATTGCCTTGGCTTTGGAAAAATGCCATAACTAATGCAGGTTAATTCCTGAAGCTTTGCAAAGTGACGTTTGAGCTGGAGAGGTCTTGGCATGGCGAAGTTGCGGATCGTGGAAGGTCCCCTCTCCGGTACCGAATTCGTGCTCCGCAATCAGTCCGCCGTCGCCGGACGGCACGTCGACTGCGCCATCCCCATACCCGACCCCAAAGCCAGCCGCAACCACGCCGAATTCATCCCCGACGCCGGCGACCAATTCACCATCATGGACCTCGGCTCCTCCAACGGAACTTTCGTCAACGGCATTCAAATCCCCCCCGACGTCCCGCGCCTGCTCGCCGCCGGCGACGAAATTCGTATCGGTCAAAACACCTTCCGCTACTTCTCCGGCGACGCCCGCATCCCCGACCTGAACATCCCCGGCTATATCCTCGAGGACATCCTCGCCGAAGGCGGCATGGGTTCGATTTTTCAAGCCCGCAACGTCGAAACGGGCCAGCCCGCCGCCATCAAAATCCTCCACCCCGGCTACGCCAAACACGAGGAGTTCGTCGGCAGGTTCATCCAGGAAGCCCGGGCCGCCGGCCGGCTCTCCCACCCAAACATCATCAAGGTCTACAACGTCGGCAAAACCACCAACGGACGCTATTACTTCACCATGGAACTGGTCAAGGGCCCGACCCTGACCCAAAAAATCCCCCTCCTGAGCACCCGCGAAGTGGCGAAGATTTTTTACGAAATCACCGACGCCCTCGATTACGCCCATAAACGCGGCATCATCCACCGGGACATCAAGCCGGACAATATCCTCATCGGTCAGGACGGCGAACCGAAATTGACCGACCTCGGGATCGCCGTTCTGGATCAGGCCACCGTCACCCAGCCCGGACCCCGCGTCCTGGGGACCCCGCACTACATGAGCCCCGAACAGGCTGCCGGCAAGAGCATCACCGCCGCCACCGACATCTATTCCCTCGGTGCCACCTTCTTCCACGCCTTCTCCGGTCAACCCCTCTTCGACGCCCCCGACCCCCAGCAAATCATGATTAAGCACGTGCGCGAAAAACCCCGCCGCCTCGCCGATACGGCCAAGCAAATCCCCATCGCCATCGCGGCGGTGGTGGACAAATGCCTGGAAAAAGCGCCGGAAGACCGCTACCCCGACGCCTCACACCTGCGAAGCGCCTTGGCGGCGGCGGTGAACCGCAGTTTTCCGGGGCTGCTCCCCGAACGGGTGCGGGAACGGAGGGGGAGGTCCTTAAGCTGGATTTTGCTGGCGGCCTTCTTGGCGGCGGGTTTGGCGGCGGGGGTTTACTTTTTGTGGGATTGGCTGATGCTGACGCCGTAGGGAAATTAGCGGAACCAAACCCCTCACCGAAAGGCCGCCGTCATGTCCACCCAGCCTCCCGCCTGGTTAGCGCGCACCCGTCTGCTCTTGGGGGACACGGCGCTGGCACGGCTGGCGGCGGCGCGGGTGTGCGTGATTGGTTTGGGGGCGGTGGGGGGATACGTGGTGGAGGGGCTGGCGCGCAGCGGCGTGGGGAAGCTGCGGCTGGTCGACTTCGACGTCATCAGCGAGTCGAACCTGAACCGGCAGATGCTGGCCTTGCACTCGACCCTGGGTAAAGACAAGGCGGAAGTGGCGGCGGCGCGGGTCAGGGACATTAACCCCGGGGCGGAAGTGGAAGCGCATAAGGCCTTCGCCCACGACGAGACGTTGCCGGAACTGCTGCAAGGGGTCGACTTGCTGGTGGACGCGGTGGACAGTTTGGCCCCGAAGGCGGCGGTGATCGCGGCCGGCTGGGAACGGGGGCTGCCGGTGTATTCGGCTTTGGGCGCGGCGACGCGGGTGCGGGGGGAGATGCTGGAGTTTGGGGGGCTGTTTGCGGCCAAGGGCTGCCCGCTGGGACGGCTGGTGAGGAAACGGTTGCGCCGACGGGGGATCGAAGCGGGGGATCTCTGGTGCGTGTATTCACGCGAAGAGCGCAATCTAATGGCCAGCGAGCCGGCGACCAGGGATCATCTGTCTGAAATTGGTTATAAAAGGGGTAGAGAGCGGACCATCCTGGGCAGCATGGCGACGTTAACCGGATTATTCGGGCTGCGGCTGGCACACGAGGTGGTGTTGCGTATTACGCAAGGCGTTGATATTCCGTAGATTATGCGCAAAAACACGAAGCTCCTGTGACTGCCAAAAAATGGCCGTTCTAATGCTATGGGCTGCCACTAATTGTCAAAGGGTTGATACCAAAGGGTAATGGTTCATACGATAAATCATGGTTAATAATTGGTTTTTTTGGGCGTGAAACAATGGTTTGGTTAGTATGGTATCGAGTAAATGCGAGGAATTCGGGGATTGGCAAGTTGGTTGCTTAAATTAAAAGCACCGCCACGAAATTATTCAAGCAAACGTTTTTATCTTGGATTTTTCATTATTATTGGGTTTTACACTAGGTCGTACTTTTTTTGTTTCTATTGGGAGAATTCATTATGCGTAAAAACCAGGGCTTCACCCTCATCGAGTTGATGATCGTCATTGCGATCATCGCCATCATCGCCGCCATCGCCATCCCCAACATGCTGCAGTCCCGCATGCGGGCTAACGAAGCTACAGCGCTGACGTGCATGAATAATTATTGCACTGCGCAAAATACCTTTAATACCGGTGATAATTTCAGAGTGGTTGGCAATACCACAGCTAACACCATATATGCAGACAATTTCCAAAATCTTCATTTTGGTTTAGAGAAGTCCGGAGTTGGTGCTGCAGCTGGAACATACAATGCTTCCACCATACAACTGGGTCTGATCGGCTCTCACTTTGCCAGTTCCCGGACTGCTGGTACATTTCAGGCCACTCCGATAGTTGGTGCCCCTGCTCTTGGCATAACTGTTTATAACGGATACACCTTCTCAGAACCGAATGAATTAAATGCTGCCGCCGCTTCCCTAGCGTTTTTCCAAACAGATTATGCTCTTGTAGCTAATCCGGTTGCTGCTGGCCGAACCGGTAGCTTAATCTATTATGTAGATTCGGAAGGAAATCCCCTCACCCAACCGACTGTTGCTAATGAAGCTGATACGATTGGGCATGCCCGTATCGCATCCCCGGTTGCAGGTAAGATGGCAGTACCCCCCACTTTAGCTGGAAGAGCTGGCTGGAACTAAGCTTCGAAAGCATCAAGAAAATACATTACTGTTAACAGTGAGATTATGTAAACGGGAGGACCCCCCCAGGTCCTCCCGCTTTTTATCTAGGGCCAAACGTTGAGTTGGTCTCTTCGTCAAAAGCGGAAAACTCGCCGTTTTCCCCACAAAACCCGGCATTTTCCCATAGAATTCGCCTTCCGCATGGCGTACAATATAGACTGGACAAACTATTATATACATCGTCGCGAATTGCAAATGGTGAAGGAAGGCCGAGAGTGGGGCAGGCGCTAAGCCGCTTTACGGAGAATAATCATGAAATCCTATAAATTGGATACTATGGTGGACGAAAGCCGTACCTTGAATCTCACTCTTCCCAAAGATTTCCCCATAGGAAATGTGGAAATAATCGTCCATGCCGATCAACCAAAACCTGGGGGAACCGAAGAAGAAAGCGAGAAGTTGCGCGATGAATTCAGGAAACTTAGAAATAAGCACCATTTCGACGAGGCTGCCTTGCAAGAACTGGTAAAGGAAGGGCAACAGGGAGACGATGACGATGATACTGATGAGGATGAGGAATACATGTGGTTGATGCAGATGCGCAGAAAATACAGGTATAATGATGACCAACTCCAACAATTCGTAAAAGAGGGGCGTGAGTATGGGCGTCGCTAATGTGCCCTACATGGTGCTTGACTGTTTTGCAACTATTGGCTTCGTTATTGCTGACCCCTAAACCCACATTCGATTTCTACCCAGGATCGATCCTATGCCCGACCCCGACACCGCCAAACCCAGCCCCATGATCTTCGTCATCGCCCGGGACGCCCGCGAGCGGGACAGCCTCCGCACCCTACTCGTCAACCAGAACTATCTCGCCGTCGCCCTCGAAAATATCGGCCAGGCCGTCACCCTCCTGAAAAGCCAGGCCTTCTGCAACCTGATTATCCTCTCCACCGACGCCCTCGGCGACGACGTCAGCGTCTTCGACTCGCTCATCGCCGCCGCCACCCCCCACCCGAACATCGTCATCCACGGCATCGACCCCTACGCCAAACTCGTCCTCCACTGCCTCTCCGCCGGCGCCAGCGACTTCATCCCCAAAGCCGCCTCCGAAGAGGAATTCGCCATGGTCGTCGAAAACGCCCTCGCCGGCGGCATCGCCGACCAGGACGCCGCCCCCACCGGCCGCGACGACTCCATCCAGGCCGTCAGCCCGGTCACCGGCTGGATTGAACTCACCGCCTCCAGCCAAATGGAGCAGCTCCGCCGCATCCAGCGCTTCTCCGACGCCCTCTTCGCCACCCACCTCCCGCCGGAAGTCTGCGAAGACCTCAAGCTCGCCGTCGAGGAAGTCGGCCGCAACGCCGTCGAATGGGGCAACAACTTCAATCCCGACAAACGCGTCCACGTCTCCTACTGCATCTTCAACGACCGCATCGTCATCAAGGTCGAGGACGAAGGCGAAGGCTTCGTCCCCACCAGCGTCCCCGACCCCACCCTAGACCCGGTCAAAACCATGCAGGAACGAAAAAACGCCGGCAAACGCGCCGGCGGTTACGGAGTCTACCTCATCCAAAAACTGGTCGACGACATCTTCTACAACGAAAAGGGGAACACCGTCCTCCTCATCAAGCACCTGCCGGTGAAATAATCCTTCAGCCGCCCCCGAGGTAAGTCTTCTGCACCAGCGGATTATTGAGGAGTTCCCCCGCCGGACCCTGCATCGCCAAATGCCCGACATCCAAAACATAAGCCCGATCCGCCAATTTCAGGGCCGCCTTCGCGTTCTGTTCCACCAGGATTACCGTCACCCCCGCCCGGTTTATTTCCTTGATGGTATTGAAAATCGACTTGACGACCAAAGGCGCCAAGCCCAAACTCGGTTCGTCCAGGAGCAGCAAACGCGGCTCCGCCATCAAAGCCCGCCCAATCGCCAGCATCTGCTGTTCGCCGCCGGACAGGGTCCCGGACATCTGGGACTGCCGCTCCTCCAGCCGGGGAAACATGTCGTAAACCCAGGCCAGCCGCTGTTCGGTATGGTCCGAATCGTTTTTCGTGAAAGCCCCCAAAAGCAAATTCTCCCGCACCGTCAGGGGTCCGAACACCCGCCGACCCTCCGGCGACTGGGTAATCCCCAAACGCACCACTTCGTGGCTTTGCAGGGTATCGATGCGTTTTCCCTCGAAGTGGATTTCCCCCGCCTTGGGCCGGACCAGGCCGCTGATGGTCATGAGGGTGGTGCTTTTCCCGGCACCGTTCGCGCCGAGGATGCTCACCAGCTCCCCCTTCTCCACCTTGATGTTCAAGTCGTGCAAGGCCCCGACCGGGCCGTAGTAAACCGTCAGATTCTTCAGTTCCAGCATGTCAGTCGTCCACTCCCAGATATGCCTCGATTACCCGCTGGTCCTTCTGGATTTCCTCCGGCGTTCCCCGGGCGATGACCAGGCCATTTTCCAAAACCACCAGCCTATTGCACACCTTCATGACGAAACCCATGTCGTGCTCAATCAGCATGATGGTGATGCGGCGGGCCTTGATCCGGTCGATCAGATCCCGCAAGTCCACCGTTTCCTGGTCGTTCATGCCGCCGGCCGGTTCGTCCAGGACCACCATCCTGGGGTCGGTCGCGAGGGCGCGGGCGATTTCCAGGAGCCGCTGGTCGCCGTAGGACAAGCCGCCGGCCGCTTCCCGCCAGCGTTCGGCCAGGCCGACGAACTCCAGTTCCTCCATGGCGCGGGTGGTGGCGTTGCGTTCCGCCAGGGCTTTCCCCGGCAGGGGGAGCATCGAGCCGATAATCCCCGTCTCCATCCGGCAGTGCCGGCCGGAGAGGACGTTTTCGAGAACCGACATATGCGGGAACAGGCGAATGGTCTGGAAGGTCCGGGCGAGCCCGAGTTCCACCACCTGGTGGGGCTTCAGTTTGGCGAGTCGCCTTTGGGCGAAGAAGATTTCCCCGCTGTCCGGCGGGGTCACGCCGGTGACCAGGTTGAAGACGGTGGTTTTCCCGGCGCCATTGGGGCCAATTAGGCCCAGGACGTCCCCTTGCAGGACTTCGAAGGAAACGCCCCCGACGGCGACCAGACCGCCGAAGCTTTTGGTGAGGTTCGAAATGGAAAGGAGTATCATGCGTACTTGTCCGAATAGGGTTTGGGCAGCTGGTACTGCCGGTTGCGGGCCGGGAACAGGCCTTGGGGGCGGAAGATCATCATGACGATCAGGGCGGCGCCGAAGACCAGCATGCGGCTGTTCTGGAGGTCGCGGAAGAGTTCGGGGAGGCCGATGACCAGGAAGGCCCCGAGGAGGACGCCCCGCTGGCTGCCGCGTCCGCCGAGGATGACGATCATGAACAGGACCACCGATTCCCAGAAGGTGAAGGACCCGGGGGAAATGGTGCGCATTTGCGTGGCGAAGATGGTGCCGGTGAAGCCGGCCCAGACGGCGCCGATCACGAAGGCGATGAGTTTGCAGCGGCTGGTGTTGACCCCGACCCCTTCCGCCGCGGTGACGTCTTCCCTGATGAATTTCAGGGCGCGGCCGAAGCGGGAGTGTTCGAGATAATTGAAGAGGAGCATGGAAATGCCGGTGAAGCCCCAGATTAGATAAAAGAACTGCCAGGGTTTGGCCATTCGGTAGCCGAAGAGGCTGGGGCGTTGAATTCCCACGATGCCGTTTGCGCCGCCGGTGAGGCCGAAGATGTCGTTTACCAGGGCGATGCGGACGATTTCTACGATGCCGATGGTGACCATCAGGAGGTAGTCCCCGCGCAGGTGGATGATTGGCGCCGCCACCGCGAGGGCGAAGAGACCGGCGGCGAGTCCGGCCAGGGGCATGGTGGCGAGGACCGGCACGTTGTAGACGGTATTGAGGATGGCTGTGACGTAGGCGCCGATGGCGAAGAAGGCGGCGTGGCCCATGTGGTACATGCCGGCGTGGCCGAGGATGATATTGAGGGACAGGGCGAGGACGGCGTAGATGCCGACCTGGTTTAGGTCTCCGAGTCCGTAGGAGCCGAGGACGGCCGGCAGCAGGAAGAAGGCCAGGACGATCGGGGTGCCGATGAGGGTGCGTGTGGTGGGGGTCATAGTTTTTCAGCCACCCTTTCCCTTAAGATTCCGGTGGGTCGCACGACCAGGATGAGGATGAGGACCATGAAGGTGATGGCGTCGCGCCAGGCGAGGGAGATGTAGGCGGCGCCGAAGGCTTCGACCAGTCCCAGTAGGAGACCTCCCAGCATGGCGCCGGGGATGTTTCCTATGCCGCCGATGATGGCGGCGGTGAAGGCTTTGAGGCCGTACATTTGTCCCATGTTGAAGTTGATTTGTCCGTAATAGATTCCGACCATGATGCCGGCGAGTCCGCCTAGTGCGGGACCGATCATGAAGACGATACTGATGACGCGTCGGACGTCGATGCCCATGAGTTTTGCGGCGCCTTGGTCGATTGCCGAGGCGCGTATGGCCATGCCCATGCGGGTTTTATTGATGAAGAAGTAGAGTAGGAGCATGACGACGAAGCTGGAGAGGAGTACGAAGATGCGTATGAGGGGGATGTTTTGCCCGAAGAGGTTTACGGTGAGGTTTGGGATGATACCGGCGGGGTAGGCGCGGTATTGGGCGCCCCAGATGAGCATGATGGCGTTTTGGAAGAAGATGCTGGCGCCGAGGGCGGAGACGACTGCCGAGAGTCGGTCGGAGTTTCGGAGTGGCCGGTAGGCGACGCGTTCGAGCAGGTAACCGGTTAGTGCTGAGGCGCCCATGACCATGATGGCGATGACGATTAGTGCGAGTGGAATGCCCAGGTGTCCTGAGAGTCCGAGGCTTACGAGTAGGGTGAAGCCGAGGTATGCGCCGAGGGTGAAGAGGTCTCCGTGGGCGAAGTTGATTAGTTTAAGAACGCCGTAGACCATGGTGTAACCGAGGGCGATGAGGGCGTAGATGCCGCCTACGGCGAGTCCGTTGGTTAGTTGTTGGATGAAGATTTCCATGAGTTCCTCGGGTTGAGCAGCGGTTGTTTGGGTTTGTGGGTGTAGGGGTATGGGGGAAGGCCTAGCATTTACGCTTAGCGTAGCTGGTCCAGCGGAATCGCTGGTTGCGCGGGTTCGCACTTTCGGTGTTTTTGATTTTGCGTAGTGTAAGTTTTGGACAAACATAAATTAGTGCCGGCGGTCGGGCACTAATTTATGTTTGCCCAAATACTTACACTTGGTAAAATCAAAAACGCCGAAAGTGCCTAGGGGGCCGCAACCAGGCCCCCTGTTTTGTGCGGTTATCAAAAAGTCAAATAGCGGTAAAGCGGTAAAGCGGTTTTGAAACGCGGTTAATGGGCCGCGTTATTATTGAAGCAATGCAACATTCGGTAAAAACGCATGGAAACT
>JAVBRG010000052.1:0-17248 GCA_031548195.1 Planctomycetota bacterium
TGACAATATATTCGATATTGCCTGCGAAGCTTCGCCTTGCCCAAGGGCACGAAAACGAAAAATCACTCGCAAATTTAGGCTTTACGGGGCACTAGTTTTATTCACCGCAGCGACGTCGAGGGCACAGGGAACCAATCGCGGTTGCCTGTGCCCTCTGCGTTTATGGCGCCGGAATGACGTGCGGGGTGGTGTCCAGG
Organism: Planctomycetota bacterium; assembly: GCA_031548195.1. GTDB lineage: Bacteria > Planctomycetota > SZUA-567 > SZUA-567 > SZUA-567 > JAJBSZ01. The sequence goes on from JAVBRG010000052.1 coordinate 198, forward strand.
GTAACAGGATGCGGCTTGACGTAAGAGTTGAGATGCGCCCCATTTCCGCATGGTCGGCGCGCATTTGGGTTTGCGGTAAAAAAAAAGCGGTACGGGGTTCCATGTTTCCTGTTTCTTAGTTTCTTGTTTCCGCTGCACATAAAGCGTGTACAAAGCATGAATTGCAAGAAGAAAAGGTGTACTCCGGCACACCCGTGGGGGTGTACTCGGCTACACCCGTCACCACCACCGGCGTCCAGGTTTTTCCTTTCTTGGCTTTCCCAACCAACCAAGCTGCCAGGCGCAGCCACGACTTCAGGGCTGGTGTCCCCAGGCCGCAGGACATTAATTTGGTTGACGGTAAAAATCGCCGGTGGACAATCGCTACCGTGGCGTTTCTTCGGGCGCATCGCAACCGGGTTAACCTGGGCACCACCCCCCACATCATATGGATGATTTGCGGTAATTTTCCCTTTTGAGGAGAAGGATTATGTCGCGACGCAATGAAAGCAAGGTAGCTCCCGGCTGGTGGGATTACACGACCCTGGACAAGAGTATTCTCAATGCCGCCGCCGAATTGACGGCTGACGATCTCCTGAAGCTGTCGCGGCCGGGCTTCCGGGTGACGATTTACGAGACGGTGCAGGAATTTTTTGCGGCCGAGGCTCTGGAGTACGTCGAAGCCTGGAAACAGGCGACGCCGGAACGGCCGGCCGGGGTTTGCGGCCCCATCGGACCCATTGAACAATTGCCCATCGTCGCGCAAATCGTCAACGCCATCGGCCTCGACCTCCGCCACGCGCATTTCTGGGGCATGGATGAATGGGTGGTGGACGGTAACGCGGTCAGCCCCGACTTCCCGATCAGCTTCAAACGGGCCGACCTGGAAATGTGCTTCAACCGCATCCGCCCGGAACTCCGCATGCCCGAGGAAAACCTCCACTTCCCCGGCACCGACCTGAAGCCCTTCATCGACAGCTGGGACAAGGTGCGTTGCGTCCTGATGCAGGGGGGGCAAGGGGAAGTCAAGCACTGGGCCTTCAACGATCCGCCGCGCCGCGAAGGGCAGTATATCGACAATCCGCCCCCGCCGGCCGAATACCGGAAGCAGGGCGCCCGCATGCTGGAACTCCATCCCCTGACCATGATTCAGAACGCCCGCAGTTCCGGCGGCGGCAGGGTGCAGGACGTGCCGCACCGGGCGGTGACGGTCGGTCCCCGCGAGACCTGGAAGGCCGAATGCGTGTCCATCTGGCACCGCGGCACCGACGACAATCCGCTCGGCGTCCGCCTCACCGCCTACATGATTGCCAAGGGCCTCGCTGACACTTCCGTCCCCATGTCCCTCCTGGCCGACCACCCCAACGTCAGATTCAATTATCTCCGCCCGGCCCTGGGGGCATGCGAACTGAAGATTTGATTCGCCGGGCGACGGAGGGAAAAACATGCGCCAATACGCTTCGCAATACCGGGACGAGCTCCTGGACCGGGTCATCCCTTTCTGGGAGAAGCACTCGAAGGACACCGTGCACGGCGGCTACCTGACCAGCCTGGGCCGGGACGGCACGGTCTACGACACCGACAAGTGGGTCTGGCTCCAGGGTCGCGAGGTCTGGTCGTTCGCGAATTTCCACAATACCTTGGAGCGCCGGCGGGAATGGCTCGACATGGCGCTCCACGGCGCCGGGTTCCTGCGTAAATACGGTCCGGATCCGACCGGCGCCTACTACTTCGGCCTGACCCGGGAGGGTGCTCCGCTGGTCCAGCCGTACAACGTTTTTTCCGATTGTTTCAGCGTCATGGGTTACGGCGCCCTGGCGGTGGCGAAGCCGGATTCCGACTACGGCGCCCTGGCGAAAAAGGGGTTCGAAGCCATCCTGGCCCGGCGGGACAACCCCAAGGGGAAATACAGCAAGGCCGTGCCCGGGACCAGGCCCCTCAAGAACTTTTCCCTGCCGATGATCCTCTGCAACCTGGCCCTGGGTTTGGAATCGGTTCTCGGGTCGGAGTACATCGACCGCCTGGTCCGGGATTTGTCGGCGGAGATTCTCCGCGACTACTACAAGCCCGAATACGGCTGCGTGCTGGAAAACGTGGCTCCCGACGGGTCCTTCGTGGACTCGTTCGAAGGGCGGGTCTTGTCGCCCGGGCACGGGGTCGAGGCGATGTGGTTCCTCATGGACATTGGCGATCGCCTCGGCGACCGCGGGTTAATCGAGAAGGCCGTCGACATCACCCTGCGCACTTTGGAAAAGGGTTGGGACCGGGACTTTGGCGGCCTCTTTTATTTCCTCGACGTGAAGGGCAAGTATCCCCTGCAGCTCGAGAGCGACCAGAAGCTGTGGTGGGTGCATCTCGAGGCCCTGGTCGCCTGCGCCAAGGGCTACCGGTTGACCGACAACGCCGACCTGGCCGCCTGGTTCCGGCGGCTTCACGATTACGCCTGGAAACACTTCCGGGATCCCGATTATCCCGAATGGTACGGTTACCTGAACCGCCGGGGCGAGGTGCTTTTCCCGTTCAAGGGCGGCAAGTGGAAGGGCTGCTTCCACCTGCCGCGCGCTTTGCAGTTGATTTGGAAAACATTGGAGGATGTTTAAACTGAAGTTTTGCAAAGTGGCGATTGAACCGCCAATCGCCACTTTGCAAAAATCGTTTTTTACCCGAATTTCAGGGGTTTTTGATTTTGCATAAGTCCAGTTTAAAAGGATGCCAGACATGAATAAAACCCTGTTTGCGGTAACGCTCCTGCTAGTCGCCCTGCTCGGTTTCGCGCCCCTGGCCGCCGCCGCCCAGAAAGTCACCATCGGCGTATCGCTCCCGACCCAGCGCGAGGAAATCTGGGTCAAGGGCAAGGACGCCATGGAAGCCGAGGCGAAGCGTCTCGGGGTCGAGGTGAAAATCATGCTGGCCGACGCCAACGTCGCGGAACAGGCCAGCCAAATCGAAAACCTGCTGGCGCAAGGGGTCGACGTCCTCATCCTCTCGCCGGTCGATTCCGACGCCGTCGCCAGCCTGGTCGACAGCGCCAAGCTGGACGGCATTCCGGTCATCAATTTCGCGCGACTGGCGAACAACTGCGACGTCGACTTCTACATCACCTTCGACAACGTCATGGTCGGGGAGCTCCAGGGCCAGTATCTTCTCGATCACCTGCCCGCGAAAGCGAACATCATCGTCATGTCCGGCGCCCCCACTGACAATCTGGCCGGCCTTTTCAAAAAGGGCGCCATGAACAAAATCACCCCCGCCGCCGAAGCCGGCCGGGTGAATATCGTCGCCGAGCAGGCGGTCGAGAACTGGCTCCCCGAGAACGCCATGAAAATCGTGGAAAACGCCCTGACCCAGAACAAGAACGACATCCAGGGCATCCTCGCCCCGAACGACGGCACCGCCGGCGGCGCCATCCAGGCCCTGGACGCGCAGGGGCTCGTGGGCAAGGTGGTGGTCACCGGACAGGACTCGGAAGCGGTGGCGGTGCGGCGCATCCTCAAGGGCGAGCAAGCCATGACCATCTTCAAGGACATCCGCGAACTCGCCGTCGCCTCCATCCAGACCGCGGTGAAATTCGCCAATAAGGATACCGCCGGCCTCACCGTCTCCGGCAAGACCAATAACGGCCAACGGGACGTTCCTACCCTGTTCATTCCCCCGACCATCATCACCAAGGACAACGCCAAGCAGGTGCTGCTGACCTCGGGATATCTGAAGGAAGCGGATTTGCAATAAGGTGCCAAATGCCGGAAACCATCCTCGAATTCAAAAACGTCGGTAAGCGTTTCGCCGGCGTCGTCGCCCTGAAGGAAGTGTCCTTCTCGGTCGAGTCCGGGGAGATCCATTCCATCGTCGGCGAAAACGGCGCCGGCAAGTCGACCCTGATGAAAATCGTCAGCGGCTTTTATCCGGCTGGGGACTACGAGGGCGCGGTTCTTATCGATGGTAAAGAAATCCATTTCCGGAACACCCGTGACGCCGAAACGGCCGGGATTGCGATTATCTACCAGGAACTCGCCCTGGTCCCCAAACTCAGCATCATCGACAACATCTTTCTCGGCCACGAAATCCTGAACGCCGCCGGCGGCATCGACATGCTGGCGGAAAGCAAACGCAGCCAGGAGCTTCTCGACCTTCTCGGCCTGAAAGCGAACCCCTACCAGCCGGTGCAGGAACTGGGGGTCGGCCAGCAGCAGCTGATTGAAATCGCCAAGGCGATTAACCGGCAAGCCCGGATAATAATCTTCGACGAACCCACCGCCGCCCTGAACGACAAGGAAAGCGGCCAGCTCCTGGAACTCATCGCCGGTTTCAAGCGTTCCGGCATCACCTGCATTTACGTCTCCCACAAACTGGAGGAGGTCCTTGCCATCTCCGATCGGCTCACCGTGCTCCGTGACGGTTCGACCATCGAGACGGCAGAGGTTCGGGGAAATCCCGAAATGTGCGAAAGCCGCATCATCTCCTGCATGGTCGGCCGAACCCTGGAAAACCGCTTCCCCTGGATTGAAAAGCGCCCCGGCGAAGTGATGTTCGAGGTGCGCGACTGGACCGTCCCCCACCCGGTCCTGAAGCACAAGCACGCCCTGGAGGAAATCGGCTTCGCGGTGCGTAAAGGGGAAATCGTCGGCCTCGGCGGCTTGATGGGGGCGGGCCGGACCGAATTCGCCCTGAGCCTTCTGGGGCTTTATGAAAAGCCGCTCCGGGGGGAAATTTTCATCGACGGCAAAAGGGAAAGCATCCCCAATCCCGGCGCCGCCATTGCCAAGGGGCTGTGCTACCTGACCGAGGATCGGAAAGGGAAGGGCCTGGTCCTCTACAATTCGGTCAAGACCAACATGACCCTCGCGAGCCTCCGGTCCTTCACCCGCTATCACAAGATTGACCCGATTCGCGAGACCCGCGCCGCCGACCGGATGGTGTCGAGCCTCGCCATCAAGACCCCGTCCCTGGATCAACTGGCCGGCAACCTCTCGGGCGGCAACCAGCAGAAGGTGGTTCTGGCCAAATGGCTTCTCGCCAAGCCGAAAATTCTCATCCTCGACGAACCGACCCGGGGCATCGACGTCGGGGCGAAATTCGAAATCTACGAACTCATGAACCATCTGGTCAAGGACGACGAGGTCGCCATTCTCATGATCTCGTCGGAACTGCCGGAGCTTCTGGGCGTTTGCGACCGCATCGTGGTCATGCACGAAGGGAGACTCGCCGGAACGCTGGAAAGGGGCGACGCCACGCCGGAACTGTTCATGAAGCTAGCGACCGGAGGATAGGATGTTTTCGTCGGGACAAGGCAAAATCGCGGCTTTTGCGCGGAAATACTCCATGTATATCGCGCTGGTCGTCATCATGATCGTGTTTACCCTGACCACCGGCGGGACCTTCCTGACCAGCCGCAATCTGACCAACCTGATGCTCCAAACCTCCTACATCGCCGTCCTGGCGATTGGCGTGGTCCTGATTATCATCGCCGGCCACACCGACCTTTCCATCGGTTCCCTGACCGGCCTCCTCGGGGGCATCATGGCCATTCTCCAGGTCAAGCACGGCTGGAGCACGCCCGCAACCATCCTGGCCGGCTGCGGGGTCGGCCTGCTGCTTGGGGCCTGGCACGGCATGTGGATTGCCTTCCAGGGCATCCCCGCCTTTATCGTGACCCTGACCGGCATGTTCATTTTCCGCGGGGTTCTCATCATGCTCACCAAGGGGGAAACCATCGCCCCCATGCATAATTCCTTCAAGACGATAGGCCAGGGCTACCTGCCCCGCCTCTATCCGGATTTGCCCTTTCACGACACGACCATGCTGGTCTGCCTCCTCGCCATCCTCTGTTTCGTCGGCTACCAAATCCACACCCGCCTCCAGAAGCGGCGCCACGGCCTGCCGGTCGGCGCCTTCCCCCTTTTCGCCGCCGCCACCCTGGTGGGTAGCCTGGTCATCTTCGCCGCCTTCTACACCATCGCCAGCTACCGCGGCCTCCCCTACTCGGCGTTGCTGCTGATTTTCCTGACCTTGATTCTCTACTATATTTCGACCAGGACCCCCTTCGGCCGCTACGTCTACGCCATCGGCGGCAACGCCGAGGCGGCCAAACTCTCCGGCATCAACAACCGCCTGGTGTCTTTCGAACTGTACCTGATCATGGGCTTTCTGGCCGCCCTTTCCGGCATGCTCTTCACCGCCCGCCTCAACTCCGCCACCGCCAACGCCGGCACCATGTTCGAGTTCGACGCCATCACCGCCGCCATCATCGGCGGCGCCAGCGTGATGGGGGGGGAGGGAAGCGTGGTCGGGGCGGTGGTGGGCGCCCTGGTCATGGGTTCCCTCAACAACGGCATGGGGCTGATGAACATCCCCACTGACCGGCAGCAGATTATCAAAGGGGTGATTCTCCTTTTCGTGGTGTGGTTCGACGTGCGGATGCGAAAAAAGCGGGGGTAAAAATTTGTTGCGGCTTTATAATCAGGTAAAATGAACCTGGAATGCGTTTTCTTCACCAGACCATCCCCATGCGCGCCACTCATTTCAACAGGAGGGAGCCGTGGCTTCCGTCTCCATCAAGAACGTAAAAAAGACCTTCGGCGACATCGCCGTCATGCACGGCGTTTCCGTCGACATCGCCGACGGCGAATTCGTGGTCCTGGTCGGCCCCTCCGGCTGCGGCAAGTCGACCCTCCTCCGGATGATTGCCGGTCTGGAGAAAATCACCTCCGGCACCATCGCCATCGGCGACAAAGTGGTCAACCACCTGCCGCCGAAGGACCGCGACATCTCCATGGTCTTCCAAAACTACGCCCTTTACCCCCACATGACCGTGGCGGAAAACATGGCCTTCTCCCTCAGTATCGCCAAGGCGCCGGCGGAAGAGCAGCAGTCCCGCGTCCAACGCGCCGCCGAAATCCTCGGGCTGGAGGGGCTTCTGGGCCGCTACCCCCGGCAGCTCTCGGGCGGGCAACGCCAGCGGGTGGCGATGGGCCGTTCCATCGTGCGGGCGCCCCGGGTGTTCCTTTTCGACGAACCGTTGTCGAACCTGGACGCCAAGATGCGGGTGGCGATGCGGGCCGAGATTAAGAGCCTGCACAAGCGCCTCAAGACCACCATCGTCTACGTCACCCACGACCAGGTGGAGGCGATGACCATGGCCGACACCATCGTGGTGATGCGTTCCGGCCGCATCGAGCAAATCGGCAAACCTTTGGAACTTTACGACAATCCGGCCAATCGTTTCGTCGCCCAGTTTATCGGCTCGCCGGCCATGAACATGCTGCGGGCGGAGTGCCGCGGCGGAAGGCTGCTGCTCCCCGGTGGCTTGGTCGTGCCGGATGTGCCGGCTCCGGCGGGCGTTCCGGAGGGGGGGGCGGTCCTCCTCGGCAAACGGCCGGAACACGTGGTGGTGGCGGAAAACGGCCTGCCGGCCAAGGTGAAGGTGGTGGAGCCGACCGGCTCGGAGACCTTCGCGCTCCTGGATTTGGCCGGCCAGGAGCTGTCCTGCGTGTTCAGGGACCGGCCGGATTTGCCGGACGAGGCGACGGTGAAGGTGAGTTTGGCGGAAGGGCGGACGTATTTCTTCGATTCGGAAACGGAGTTGCGGATAAATTGATGGTTCACATCTTGATAGGAGGAGAACACGATGCGAAAAATGTTTGGGTTGTTATTGGCCGCGGTTTTCGTTATGTCGGGAGTCGCGCGGGCCTCCGAAAATCCCGCCCTGGACATCTGGGGGGCGGACATGAAGGCGCAGTTCGGCGGGCAGACCGTCACCGTCGCCATGGCCACCCACCCTTCCACCGACGCCTTCCGCGGCATGGAAAAGGACTTCACCGCCCTGACCGGCATCAAGGTGGCCTGGGACGTGGTCGAAGAGACGAACCTGAAGAACAAGCAGCTCCTGGACGTCCAGGGGGCCGGCAGCTACGACGTCATGATGGTGGACGCCTTCTGGATGAGCGAGTACGCCTCGAAGAAGATGCTCGAGCCCATCAGCCCCTACGTTGAAGACACCGTGAAGACCCCGTCCTGGTTCGACTACGCCGACATCATGCCCGCCTACCGGGACGGCATCACCAGCGCCAACGGCGTGCATTACACCATCCCCACTTCCGGAGAAACGCGCTTCGTCGCCTACCGCACCGACCTCTTCAAGAAGTACGGCAAGACCCCCCCGAAGACCATGGCCGAATATCTCGAACTCGCCCGTTTCTTCAACGGCAAGGAACCCGGTATCTACGGTGTCTCGATGCGGGCCCAAAGGGGCATTCATTTCGCCTCCGGCTGGATGAGCATCATGTACAATTTCGGCGGCGGTTTCATGGACCAGGCTGCCTTGGCCAAGGGTGAGGCGGTCATGACCTGCACCACCCCCGGCACCAAGGAGTCCCTGAAATTCTTCGTCGACCTTCTTAAGAACGCCCCGCCGGATGTCGGCACCTACACCCACGAAGAGGCGATTGGCGCCTTCCTGACCGGCAAGGCTGCGATGTGGCTGGACTCCACCGCCCTGGCGAACCAGATCACCAATCCCGCCACCTCCGTGGTCGCCGACAAGGTCGCCTTTGTCCCGACACCCACCGGCCCGGCCGGGGACGGTGCGGCGCTGGCCGGCTGGGGCCTGGGCATTTCCGCCAAATCGTCCAAGAAGGACCTGGCCTGGGCTTTCATCACCTACATGGCCAGCCGCGCCAAATCGGCTGAATTCGTCTTGTTGGGCGGCGCCGCGGTCCGGGATTCGGTTTTCGACAACCCCAAGCTAATCGAAGCCAATCCGTCATTCCCGGAACAGAAGAAGGCGCTGGTGGTGGCGAACGGTTTGGTTGAAAAGGGCCTGTCCTGGATTCCCCAGTTCGATCAGATTGGCCAGGTCCTGGACATCGCCGGCCGCTACGGTTCCTCCGCCCTCGCCGGCGACATCCCCACCGACAAGGCGTGCGACGACATCCAGCGGGACTGCGAGGATTTGTTGGAATAGGGTGTAGTTTTGCAGAGTGACGATTGAACCGTCAATCGTCACTCTGCAATAATCATTTCGCCAGAAGGGCGGTTCAACCCACTTCCGCCAGGGGGCGCCAATGCCGGACCAGACCAGCCGCGAAGAAACGCCCGACCTGCCGCCGGCCGGCTATTTCGAGCGTAATCCGCATTTCAAATACGTGGCTCCCGCCATGGCGGTCATGGTCATCCTGTCGGTGGTGCCCACCATTTTCACCATCATCATTTCCTTTACCAACTATCAATTGGGCTGGCAATTCGACCGGGCCAAATTTGTCGGTTTCCGCAACTTCATGCGCCTCTTCACCGGCGGCGACCCCGATTTCTGGCATTCGGTGTGGATTAGCATACTCTTCATGGTCCTCGCCACCGGCGTCGAAATGCTCCTCGGCTTCGCCATCGCCTCGCTTCTGAACGCCATGGAGTTCAAACTCAAACCTGTGGTCATCGGCATTCTCATCATCCCCTTGGCCATGACCCCCTCGATTGCGGCGCAAATGTGGAAGCTGATGCTTAACGCCGAATACGGCATATTCAATTATATGCTCACCTCCCTCTTCGGCCTGAAAGTGATTTGGCTGTCGAAGGACATGGCCTTCTGGTCGGTCCTCCTGGTCGATTTGTGGCAGTTCACCCCTTTTGTCGCCCTCATCATGTACGCGGGTCTCAGGTCCATGCCGGCGGAACCGTATGAATCGGCGGCCATCGACGGCGCGAGCCGGGTGCAGATGCTCTTGCGTATCACCCTGCCGATGCTCAGAAAGCTGATATTCCTGTGCATATTATTACGCGCCATCGATTCGCTGAAATTGTTTGACACCGCTTTTGTTCTTACCCAGGGTGGCCCGGGCAACGCCACGGAATTCCTGAGCCTGCACGTGTTCCGTCTGGCCAACGCCCAGAACGGGCTAATCGGCCGGGCCACGGCGGTGGCGATGGTTTTGCTGGTCGTCGTGTCGGTGGTGAGCTGGTATCTGATTAAACAGCAGCGGAAGGGGGACAACTGACATGCCGGTGGAAGGCAAATACGCGACCCTGAAGTCGATTCTGCGCGGTCTGGCGGTGATTGTCATCTGCGCCGCGTTTCTCTTTCCGTTTCTCTGCATGGTCCTGGTGAGCCTCCGGAGCCGGGTCGACGTCATCCAGCCGGAGCGGCTCCTCACCGCGCCGGTGACATTGGAGAATTACCGACTGCTAATCGGCAGCGGCGACATCGGCCCCTATTTCATCAACAGCGTGGTGGTGGCGCTTTTGACCACCTTCATTTCCCTCATTCTCGGTTCCCTCGCCGCCTACGGTTTCGCCCGGTACAATTGGCGTAAGCGCGAGGACCGCGCCTTCTGGATTCTCAGCCAGCGTTTTCTTCCCGCCATGGCGGTGGTGATTCCCTATTTCCTCATGGCCTCGCTGTTCCGTTTACTGGATACGCGGACGCTCCTCATCATCTGCTACACCACCTTCAACATCCCCTTCACCATCTGGATGATGCGCGGCTTCATCGAGGAATTGCCGATGGAACTGGAGGAGGCGGCGTTCGTGGACGGCTGCACCCGGCTCCAGACCATGCGCCGGGTGGTCCTGCCCCTGGTTTTGCCGGGGATGACCGCGACGGCGATTTTCTGCATCATCAATTCCTGGAACGAATTTGTTTTCGCCAATTTCCTGACCAGCATCCACGCCAAAACCGTTCCCACTTCGGTGATGATGTATTTGTCGATATCGGGGGTGAAGTGGGGGGAAATGGCGGCGACCGGGGTTTTGGCGGTATTGCCGGTTTTCGTGTTCGCCATCGCGGTGCAAAAATACATGATTCGCGGCCTGACTTTCGGGGCGGTAAAGGGCTGAGGGCGCATCTCACCTCTGTTACTTCAATCCGCATCCTGTTACGCCTGAACCACCCCGCACGTCATTCCGGCGCCATAAACATTGAACCGGGGGGAAGCGTAACTCGCCGGAATCCAGGCCGATAAACCGTCGCTGGGTGGTTCCAGTGGTGGCGGTTCTCGGTGTGCTCTGTGGCATCTGTGGTTAAATGCGGTTTTGCGGTTGAATGCGATTTTAGGAGATAGAGGAATGCCTGAAAAATTGAAAATGTCCATAGTGGGAACGGGTATCTGGGGCGAGAACCACGCGAAGATTTACCAGGCGCATCCGTTTTGCGAAGTGGTGGCGGTGTGCGACCAAAAGGAGGAGCGCGCCCGGGCGCGTGCGGATAAAGTCGGCTGCAAGGCCTACGGCGATTACGAAAAGATGTTCCGCGAAAGCGGCTGCGACGCCGTCGCCATCGTCACCCCCGACTTCGCCCACGCCGCCATCGCCGTCGCGGCGGCCGAATGCGGCAAGCATATTCTCATAGAAAAACCGCTGGCCACCACCAGGTCCGACGTCTTCGCCATCATGGACGCGGTGGGGAAGAACGGGGTCCGGGCCATGGTGGACCTGCACAACCGCTGGAGTCCGGCCTTCAACGCCGCCTACCAGAGCGTGAAACGCGGGGAACTGGGGGAACTGGTGAACGGCTACTTCCGCCTGAACGACATCAAGTGGGTGGCGACGGACCTGCTTCCCTGGGCGGCGAAATCCTCCATCATCTGGTTCCTGGGGAGCCACAGCCTGGACACCCTCCGCTGGTTCTTCGACGACGAAGTCAAGCGGGTCTATGCGGTCAGCCGCGAGGGGGTCCTGAAGAAGCTCGGGGTCGACACGGTCGACACCTACCTGACCACGCTGGAATTCCGTAAAGGCGGCATCGCCCAGATGGAGAACGGCTGGATAACCCCCAACGCCAACCCTTGCGTGAACGACATCAAGTTTAATATTTTGGGCGACAAGGGGATGATCAGCCTCGACGTCAGCAACCACAATCTCATCCAGAAGTACACCGACACCAAGGTCGAAGTTCCGGACATGATTGTCCAGAATTCGGTATTCGGGGCTCCGAAAGGTTTCGCCTTCGAGAGTATCCGCGCCTTCGTGGACTGTGTCTTGAGTGGTGCGGAATTCCCGGTCACCCTGCAGGACGCCGCCAACACCAGCCTCGCCCTTCTGGCGGTGATGGAATCGGCGAAAACGCGCACACCGGTCGAAGTGGATTACGGGCGGTGATGGCAACGCCGCCCGGTTCCCAAACAGGAGACCCTCGCATGCAAATCAGTTTTCACACCGACGCCTTCAACTCCGCCGTCTTCAGCTTCGCAAAATGCCTGGAATGGGCGGAACAGAACCAGGTGCGCCGCATCGAATGCGGGGTGATGGACGGCGTCAACTGGATTCACGGCCTCGGCTACTTCCCCCACATCACCCTTACGGAAGACCCGCTGCGGATGCGGAAAAACATGGAACGCCGCGGCGTCGCCTTCTCCCAGCTCGACGCCGCCTACCCCCTGTCGGGGAAGGACGGCGGCTATCTCGGCGTGCCGTATGTCTTGAAGACCTTCCCCTGGGCCAAGCTGGCCGGCTGCCCCAACATCGCCACCACCGACGGCCTGCACAAACCGGAGGGGCTGAGTGACGACGAGGCGCTGGAACTGATGAAAAGGAGCTACGGCGTGCTGGTGGAAATGGCGGAGCTTTACGAAATCAACCTGAATATCGAGATTCACGGTTACTTCACCACCCGCCCCGAGGTGCTGGCCCGCATGCTCGCCTTCGCCGACAGCCCCCGCTTCGGCCTCAATTTCGACACCGGCAACACCTTTATCGCCGGCCAGGATCCGGTCGAATTCTGCCGGCGTTTCGTCAAGCGGATCAACCACGTCCACATCAAGGACGTCTCCCAGTCCCTCGCCGACGTCGCCCGCGGGAAAGCCACCGGCATCGGCATCAGCCATTCCGCCGTCGGCGACGGCGTCAACGCCGGGAACATCAAATCCTGCCTGGCGCTTTTGCGCGACTCCGGCTACCGGGGCGTCCTCAGCCTCGAATGCGAAGGGCAGGGCGGTCCGCTGATTGAAAAGTCCCTTGCCTGGCTGAGGAATACCCTGAAGGAATTGGGCATACCCGAGGATTGACCGTCAAGCAATACCGAACGCATGACGCCGCTTGTGAAAATATCGTTTCTTTTAAAAGGAGAACCGTATGCGCCGCTGCCTCGCCCTGTTATTCGCCGTCGCCCTTTTCGCCACCTCCGCCTGGACCGCCGAGAAGGTTTACGGCTACGTCACCCCCGGCCCCGACACCTGGTACAAAAAGGATGTGGAAGGCTTCCAGTACGGCGCCCAGAAGGCCGGCGCCAAGGTCATTGTCCTGAATTCCGATTATGACGTGGAGAAGGAAATCGCCAACATCGACTCCCTCATCACCCAGGGGGTGGACGGCATGTGCGTCTTCACATTTAACGAGGGCGGCGCCAACATCGCGGCGAAGAAGTGCGCCGAGGCCGGGATTCCCCTGGTGGTTACGGACAACGTCGGCCAGGTCCTCAAGCAGCACAAGTCGGTGGTGGCCTGCATCGACTTCGACTGGGACGCCATGGGCCGGGAAACGGCCAAGTGGATTGCCGACAATTACCCCGGCGAGGACATCGCCATGGTGATGGGCCTGTTCGAACATATTCCGGTGCAGATGTTCCGTGCCGCCTTCGAGCCGGCCGTGGAGAAGCTGGGGAAGAACGTGATCGTCGCCGTGCGTGACGGCAAGTACAATCCCGACGTCGCCGTGACCCAGGCGCAGGATCTCATCGAGACGGGCCTTGATTTCTCCATCCTCTTCGCCTTCAACGAAGACATGGCCGCCGGCATCATCCGCATGCTCAAGGCCAGGAATCTCCTCAACAATCCCATCAAGGTGGTGGCGGAAAACGGTTCGCCGGTCGGCGCCGACCTGCTGAAGGACGGCAGCCTGAAGTTCACCTTCTCCACCTCCCCCGGCTGGGAGGGGTTCATTTCCTTCCTTGCCCTGCACGAACACGTCCTGGGGAAAAACCGGGAACTGGCCCAGCAAATCATGCTCCCCATCACCCCGGGCACCAAGGAAACGGTGGACGACAAGACCAAGTACATCCCCTGGGAAGTCGATCCCATTTGGCTGGATTTGACCAAACAGTACTTCCCCCGCTACAATGGGCTGTATTGAAGCGAAGTTTTGCAAAGTGGCGGTTGCACCGCCAATCGCCACTTTGCTAAAATATCCACTGGAGAATCATCTTTGGCGCGCCAATTGTTGAACCTCGCCGGCATATCCAAAACCTACGGCCAGCACCGGGTCCTGCAGGACGTTTCCTTCGACCTCGAGGCCGGGGAGGTGCATTGCCTGGTCGGCGAAAACGGGGCGGGGAAATCGACCCTGATTAAAATCCTTTCCGGCGCGGTGGCGCCGGATTGCGGCTTGATTACCGTGGGCGGCGCGTCCCACCCCCGGCTGGAACCGCGGCAGGCCATGCGGCTGGGGATATCCACCATCTACCAGGACATCGAGCTTATCGAATCCCTGACCGTCGCCGACAACATTTTCCTGGGGCACGAACTTTCCGGCCGGCTCCCCCTCACGGTCGGCATCCGCGAGCAGGAACGCCGCGCCGCCAGCCTGCTGGAGCGCCTGAAAATCCATCTTGACCCGGCCGAAACGGTCGAAAACCTCTCCACCGCCCAAAAGCAGAACCTGCAAATCGCCAAAGCCATGCACGGCGAAGCCTCGGTCCTGATTATGGACGAGCCGACCGTTTCCCTGGGGGTCGACGAAAAACGCGCCCTCATGGGCCTGATTCGCGACCTTTCTGCCAAGGGCATCGGCATTGTCTACATCTCGCATTATCTGGAGGAAATTTTTGAAATCGGCCACCGGCTCACCGTCCTGAAGGACGGCGCCAAAGTCGGCACCTATCCCACCTCCGGACAGGACCCCGATAGCGTGGCCAAACTCATGGTCGGCCGGGACGCCCGGCAGTTCTTCGCCCGGGAGCGGTTTCCGGCCGGCGAGGAACGCCTGCGGGTCGAGGGTCTTTCCTGTCCCCCGCTGGTGCGGGACGTCTCCTTTACGGTCGGCAGGGGGGAAATTTTCGGCCTGGGGGGCCTGGTCGGCTCCGGCCGCACCGAAATCGCCGAAGCCCTCTTCGGCGCCCGCCGGCGGACCGCCGGGACGATAACCCTGGACGGCCGGCCTATCGCCCCGGCCAGCCCGGCGGAAGCGCTCGCGGCCGGGCTCTGCCTCCTGACGGAGGACAGGAAGCGCCTTGCCCTTTTCGCCAACCGTTCCATTTCCGAAAATATCGTGGTCTCGGCGAACGAACTTTTCGGCGGACCCTTTCTGTCCAAAGCCCGGGAGGAGCGGGCGGTCGGGGGGATGTTCGCGGAGCTCCGCATCGCCGCCGCCGGCCCCGACCTGAACGTCATGAGCCTGTCCGGCGGCAACCAGCAGAAGGTGGCGGTGGCCCGCTGGCTTCTCTGCCGGTCGGAGGTGCTGGTGTTCGACGAGCCTACCAAGGGGGTGGACATCGGGGCGAAGGGGGAGATTTACCGGTTGATGGTGTCATTGGTCCGGGCGGGAAAAAGCATCATCCTGATTTCCTCCGACATGCCGGAACTCATTTCCATGTCGGATCGGATTGGGGTCATGCGGGCCGGGCGGCTGGCGGGGGTGGTGTCGGGCGCCGAGGCGAAGGAGGAGACGCTGATCCGGATGTTTATGGAGTGAAAGGCAGCTCTAAAAAGAGCATTTTTGGAGCTGCACAGAAGCGGATCAAGGAAAGGACGAAGGGCGATGGCGGCGCGAAGAGGCGGCGAATTTTACAAACAGCAATGGTTCATTCTCCTGGTGGTGGTGGCGGTCATGTCGGTCATCACCGGGTTTGTCAATCCGAAATTCTTTTCCATGCGGAATCTCGTGAACATCCTGGAACAGATTTCCGTTCTGGGGCTGGTCGCCACCGGCGCGACCATCCTGATGATTTCCGGCAACTTCGACATTTCCGTGGGTTCGAGTATCGGCCTGGCCGCCTGCTCCATGGCCATGCTCATGAAGTCGGAAGTCCCCACCCCCCTGGCGGTGGCGGGCGGGGTGGGCGTCGCCATTCTCTGCTGCCTGTTCGTCGGGGCGAACGCCATCGCCTTCAAGGTCCCATCCTTCATCATATCCCTGGCCTGCATCGGGATTTTCCGGGGGATATCCCTGGCCCTGACCTCGGGTTCGATTCAGACCATCTACGGCAAATTTGAGTACTTCGGCGCCAAGCGTTTCCTGAACGGCGCCGTCCCCCTGATTTTCATCGTCAGTGTCCTCGGTTACCTGGTCGTGCATTTCATTCTCGCCCGCACCCGCCTGGGCCGCCGGGTCTACGCCATCGGCAGCAACCCGAACGCCGCCTACCTTTCCGGCATCGGTCTGACCGGCAACAAACTGGCGTTTTTCCTGATTAACGGGATTTTGGTGGGAGTGGCGGCGGCGATGCTCCTCTCGCGGGTGGGGGCGGTGCAGCCGGCGACCGGGGCGGGCATGGAGATTAAGGCGCTGGGGGCGGTGGTCATCGGCGGCGCCCCGATGACCGGCGGCAAGGGGACGATTCTGGGGACCTTCTGCGGCGTCCTCCTGATGGGGGTCATTTCGAACGTCCTCAACATGCTCCAGGTCAACCCCTATTTCCAGGAAATCACCTTCGGTCTCCTGATTATCATTTCCCTCGCCATCAGTTGGCTGAGCCTCCGCCTGCAGAAATTGCTTTGACCGCGCCGCAGGCGCATCTCAACTGTGTTATTCCGATCCGCATCCTGTTGCGCCTGAAACCACCCCACACGTCATTCCGGCACCATAAACATTGAACCGGGGGGAAGCGTAGCTCGCCGGAATCCAGGCCGATAGACAATCGCTACCGTGGCGTTTGCTCCTTGTCATACGGATGGGTAAGTTCCGACACTGAGAGGGTGTTTAGTGGAACCACCGAGCGTCGGTTTATACCGAACGTCTATTGGAATTGTGAAAATGTATATCATCGTGTCAGACGAGGAAGCGAGGGCGGAAATCACTTTTTCAGCCGGCGGCTAGTGCCCCGTAAAGTCTAAATTTGCGAGTGATTTTTCGTTTTCGTGCCCTTGGGCAAGGCGAAGCTTCGCAGGCAATATCGAATATATTGTCAAGAAGCTTCAACGCAGACCAAGGGCACG
>JAVBRG010000131.1:0-18104 GCA_031548195.1 Planctomycetota bacterium
GGCGGTAACCTCGAGGCAAGGGAGCGGCGGCTCCGAAATCCTGTTACGCCGGACTCCTCCCCACTCGTCATTCCGGCGCCATAGACATTGAACCGGGGGGAAGCGTAACTCGCCGGAATCCAGGCCGATAAACGGTCGCTCCGTCGCTCGGTGGTTCCACTAAACGCCCAATCAGGGTCGGAACTTACACATCCGTAAGACAAGGAGCAAACGCCACTGTAGCGATTGTCTATCGGCCTGGATTCCGGCGAGTTACGCCTCACCCCGGTTGAACGCTTGCGACGCCGGAATGACGTGTGGGGAGGAGTCCGGCGTAACAGGGTTCTGAGCCGCCGTTCCCTTGCCTCGAGGTTACCGCCGACGCGGGGGGAGGAGTCCGGCGTAACAGGGTTTCTGAGCCGCCGTTCCCTTGCCTCGAGGTTACCGCCGACGCGTGGGGAGGAGTCCGGTGTAACAGGGTTTCGGAGCCGCCGCTCCCTTGCCTCGAGGTTACCGCCGACGAGTGGGGAGGAGTCCGGCGTAACAGGATTTCGGAGCAGCCGTTCCCTTGCCTCGAGGTTACCACCGACGCGTGGGGAGGTGTCCAGGGTAACAGGATGCGGATTTACGTAAGAGTTGAGATGCGCCGATATCAAAGCGGCTCCATCGGGTATTTATAATTGTTTCTCGCCGGCTGCAATTTCGCCATCAGGCGGTTGTAATCGTCTTCCGACATGATGACGACGTTCTTGCCGCATTTTCTGGCGACGACGATCGTTTCGGAATTATTCACCGCCATATCGCAGTATTGTTTGAGATTATGCTTGGCGGCGGAAAAGTTTACGGCGTGCATTCTTTGTCCTTTATTTGGCCGATTTGCTATGAGAAACATGCCAAACCGCCCGGCAGAACGGGGTCTGCGGGCGGAAGCGAAGGGAAACTTCATTGTGCTTTGGACATGGTCGACTCCGGTCGGGATGAACCGGCGTCACATTCGGAAGGTTACCGAAGGAGAAGGTCAAAGAGAGCACCGTCCGAATCCACCCAACTGAAGGCCCGCCAAGGCCGTGCACCGAGCGGAAACGAAACGGCACCCTCAAAGCCATTGGCGGCTTCAAGGGTGCGTCTCATTCCCGGTCACGCGGCACACACAAATCTTGGCGGATTTTCAGTTGCGTTTCCGAGTTTGTGACGCATTGCGCGCCTGCATAGGCCGCGCCGTCTATCCTGCCTCGTGATAGATTTTGGACTGCTATATGATACTTCGAGGCGATATAATCATAACCTATTACGCCGTATACGTCAACGCCTTTCCGCATGCTTTGGGTATGGAAAAAAGTTAAAAAAAACATCACCGACCCGCGTGAACGCGGTTATAACGGCGCTTGTAGTGAAGCTTTGGCCAAAGCTTGCGGTACCCTGATGGAAATCCCGGTCATGCGGGGTCCGAAGGGTTTTCCTTAAGGCGTGCAAGTGCAATTTAACCGGTCACGGGGAGAGGCGGGTGGTTATGCCCCCTATTGCACGCCGGGGTTATGCCGACCCCATAACCCCAAAATTGCCTTTCGGACCTCGGGTAAGGATCCGCCGGGATTTCCATTCCTTTCCTTGGGGAAGGAATGGCGGTAGGGTATGGTCGCGAATTCGCGAATTCCCGAATTCGCTGACGCCTTCTGGAGATGAAATGCGCTTTAGCATCGAAAAAACCGTCGGCCGCGCCCGCGCCGGTCTCTTGGAAACGCCCCACGGAATAGTCAAAACCCCCTTCTTCATGGTGGTGGGAACCGCCGCCTCCGTGAAGGGTATGACCATCGAACAATTGCGTAGCGCCAAAACCCAGGTCGTCCTCGCAAACACTTATCATCTGGCGGTCCGGCCCGGTTCGGAGGAAGTCCAGAAGCGCGGCGGCCTCGCCAAATTCATGGGCTGGAACGGCCCCACCCTCACCGATTCCGGCGGCTTCCAGGTATTTTCCCTGGCGAAGAAACGCAAGGTCACGCCGGAAGGCGTCCGCTTCAACAATCATATCGACGGCAAGGAACTGTTCCTCACCCCCGAGCGGGCGGTGGAAATCCAGCAGGACATCGGCGCCGACATCATGATGTGCCTGGACGAATGCCCCCCGGCGAAAGCGCCCCGGGACGAAATCCGGAAAAGCATGCTCCTCACCCACGCCTGGGCTAAACGCTGCCGGGATAAGTGGGCCGAAAACCCCGGCGCACAAGCCCTGTTCGGGATTGCCCAGGGCGCCCTTTTCGAGGATTTGCGGAAAGAATCTGCCGAGTATTTGGCCAGCCTCGACTTCCCCGGCTACGCCATCGGTGGCGTGGCCGTAGGCGAAGACACCCCCGACATCCGCCGCATCGTCGACTTCACGGCGCCCCTGTTGCCGGCCGACAAACCGCGTTACCGGATGGGGGTGGGGACACCCGCCGACCTCATCGCCGGCGTCCGCGCCGGCGTCGACATGTTCGACTGCGTAATGCCGACCCGGCACGCGCGGCATTACCAGGCCTTCACCCGGACAGGCCCCATAAACCTGAAGAACGCCTGTTACGCCGAGGACGACGGCCCCCTGGAGGAGGGCTGCGACTGCGAGACCTGCCGCAGTGTCACCCGGGCCTACGTGCGGCATCTGGCGTTATTGGGCGAACTAATGGCGAGCGTGTGGGTGACCATTCACAACGTGCGCTTCTATCTGCGTTTGATGGAGGATTTGCGTGAAGCCATTTTGGCGGGAAAGTTTGAGGAAAGGGCGGCGGGATTGTATATGGGATAGCCTGACGCTAACGAAATATCACAATTTGTGCGCTGGTGCGGACTTTATTGAAAACTCGATCGCTAGTTAACACTTTACCATGTAACTCTTCCGCCAAAGTTATACAAAAACTGTCAGCCATCGATAGAAAGGGATGACCATATTTTAATAAGGCCGCTTTTTTAACAAAAACCTCATCGACATATCCAACGATTGAAACGCTATCGATATCCACAAACTCCCACGCAGATTCTTCATCCACTCCCCATAGCATTAATTTATACGCTACTTCAAACGCATTGACAATGTGGATTAGTACCTCTCCAAACGATTGATCTATTATCTGCTTAACCTTATCCCGCCCTGGTTCGCCTTTGGCCACAGCAAGTAAAGCCGAAGCATCAAGAATAAACGGAGCACTCATTCCAAACCTTTTGCGACTTCAGCGTGTTTAGTGGCCAAGTACTCCTCAACGGATATCTTCGCGACCGCCACTTTATTCCGTTCACGCCAAGCAGCGACCTTATCCAGCCACTCGTCAATTGACACTTGTTTCCCGCTGCCCGGCTTTAGCATGAGTTCACGCCCCGATTCAGTTACCATAAACGGCACATTTTTATATACTATTTTCATCGCTATGCCTCGCTTGAACATTAGGGCAGCCCTACACACATTATACATGATCATTTCCGACAAACAACCGAAAAGGCATCACCCCCTACACCGGCTTCACCGCGTAAGTCGCCATATAATGCGGGAAAAACTCCGCCAGCGGCGCTTCGCGGTCGGTGTCCTCGTACATATCCCGGAGAAGAAACCCGGCCCGGAGTTGCCCTCCTATTTGTTTGTCAAGCGTATGGCTGAATTCAATCGCCCCCTTCGCGGCCAAGGCTTCAAGATCGGTGCTGGCAGCCCCGACAATCGGATCGTAGGGAAGTTTGCGTACCACCTTTCGTTCGCCGGCCTCGTCAAACAAATAGACGCAAGGATTGGTGAAACCGGCCAATAGCCTTCCGCCCGGCTTCAAGACCCGGTAAACCTCCCGCCAAACCGGTTCGACGTCCCGGATGTAGCAGTTGGACACAGGGTGGAAGACCAGGTCGAAGGAGGCGTCGGCGAAGGGGAACGGCTCCGTCATGTCCCCCCGGACGATCTGGATGGTGTAGCCTTCGCGGTCGGACATGATTAACTCGGTGTCGAGCTGTTTGACCGACAGATCGAACACCGTCACCTTGGCCCCGAGGGCGGCGAAAATGGGGCATTGCTGCCCGCCGCCGCTGGCGAGGCCGAGCAGGTTGCAGCCGGCCAGCGGCGGAAACCAGGATTTGGGAACCGGTTTGATGGCGGTCAGGAGCACCTGCCATTCGCCCTGTTGGGCGCGCGCGAATTCGTCGTGACTGATGGGGAGGGTCCAAACATTGCCTTCGCGCGCGCGTTTGTCCCATTCCGCCGCATTTACCCGGGTATACTCTTCCATTGGCTATCCCTATTCATCATGCATGACCCGCTGCTGTCCGAACCAATCGATCCGTTCCCCCAGGCAAAGCCGGCCGTATTCGCCGTCAAAACCCGGCTGGAAGGAAAAATCCCCCTCCGCCACCTGGACGATGGCCCTCAAGGCCGCTTCGGGGAGAAGCCCCGAAAACGCGGCGCGGATTTCCCCGGGAGTCCGTTCCCACAGGGCTATTTCGGTGCCGGTTTCGGCGACGATCTTATTGAACAGTTCGAGGACCTTCCTGCCGCTCACGCTTTTCACCCCGAGACCGGCGGCCAGCACTTCCACGAGCGGCACCAGCCGCCGGCCAATTTGCCGGGGCCTGACCGAGCCGATTTTCCGCGCGCCGCCCTCACCCCTTTGCGTTTCCGAAAGATGCAACACCCGATCCAGCACGCCCACGGTCAATTTTTTCCCGCAGACGGGACAAAGCCCGTCCGCCGGGGCGAGACCGGGCGAGTAATAGCAATAGCCCTTGCCGTGCCCTTCCAGGCCGGCCCGGTGCCCGGTGAGGAAAAACCGTCCCTCGGCCGGATTGAATTCGGCGGTGTAAGCCACTCTGCCGCCCCGCAGCGCCCGGACCACTTCATCGTAGGATGGCGCGGGAATATCCAGAGCGGTGAACTCGCGGCCGACCCGATTCAAGGCGCCGGAATGGCAATCCGAATTCGAGATCAGGGTCTTGCCGTCGAGTTCGGGGAGTAGGCACAGGAGCTCCGGATCGGCCGAAAGCCCGGTCTCGAAAGTGCTGATTCGCCCGGCGAATTCGCCAAAAACCTCCGCCAGACGCTCCACGGGATGATCCGAACCGTACACGCCCTGCGGCGTCATCACGTGGGCGGGGATGACCATGACGCCCTGGTCTATACGCAGCAGTTCCGTGAACTTCGCCGCCACGTCGGCCGGGTCGGCGCATTTCAGGAAGGGACGCCCCATATCGGCTTTGACATCCCATTTCAGCAATAGCCCCAGCGCCTCCCTCGCCGCCGCGAAGCCGGGAAAAAGCAGCACCACATGCGTCCCCTTCCGCCCGCCGGAAGACACCGGAGAGGTGACGATAATTTCCGTCTGCATGACGAACCGGGCCGGGGCGAGTGAACGGTCGGCGTCAGCCAGGGCGAACAGCCCCGGTTCCGCTTCCATCAGGAGGGCGGACAATTTATCCAGCCAGGCCGGCTGGAGGCAGTCCCCGACTCCGAAGAGGTTGATCCCTTTCAGGGCCATGGTCCTGGCGACGTCGGCGAGGGAAATGTCGCCGACGCCTCCGGCATAGCCGCTGTGACTGTGGACATCGATTACGTAACGCATGTTTCTCCTGAAGTTTTACATAGACGGACGTCACTTGTCGGTGCGTTTTTTCCCTTCCAGGGCCTCCTCCAGAAGGAGCGGCTCTTCGCCGGTAAGCTGCTCGTGATAGCGGAACGCCCACAAGGCGCGACGGTAATACAAATTCGCCTCGGCGTTTTCATCCCGGTTTTCCATCTCCTCCGCCGTCTCCAGGGCACGTTCGCCTATTTCCACCAGACTCTGGTGGGCGCCTTGATCGTTCGTGTTCGCGGTAGGGAAACAGCCGGGGATCAGGGCGAGGGAAAGGCAAAGGAATATGGCGGGCGCTAGCAAACGAAACGATCGAACTGCCGGAACGGACGCGTTTCGCGCCGTCCATCCGCCGGTGACGTTCACCGCCTGTTCGCCCTGGTCCAAGCGCCTGGATATACGCATAGATTCGAATTGTGACGAATTACCCGGTAAAAGGCAAGAGGGGGTCGTGATCCCGGAGAAACCGCCGACGATTTTGCCGCAATCGCCAAAATTTGCTCTCAGCCACAGACCGAATTAACCGATACATTATTCATGGACTATTGTGACGTTTTCCGACCGCTTTTTTCCTACACCACCCACCTGACCCTGGCTCTGGAGCGCCGGCCGGGCGCGGTTTCCGTCAATCAGATCAAACTTGACCTGGCCCAGGTCATCCGCTCCGTCCGCTCCGCCGCAAACGGGGATCCGCATTTCGAATACGCCTGGTTCGCGGCTGCCTGTTGGCTCAAGGAAACCTTGGGGAAACGGCCCGAAACGTTGGAGGTAGCGAAATCGGTGCCGCTGCCGGACAATTACGACTCGGTGTTTTACCAGCGACTTAACCGGTTGCTATTGGCGGCCCGGAACCGGCCGAAGGAACGGGAGCTGGTGCGGATTTACCGGCAGTGCCTGGAATTGGGCTTCGAAGGATTTTATGCGCGGCCGGGCTTCGCCATGGAGAGGGAAAGATATCTGGCCTGCTGCCGGGAGGTGGTTGCTGAACGGAGGGAAAGGACCGGGATTGACGCGGCTAGTTCCGGTACCGGAACTGAAGCGGCTCAGCCGCCGGTGTATGTGGGCCGTACCGGATGCCCGGGGTTTTTCCTGCGCGCGGCGAGCTGGATTTTTCCGCCACTTATGCCGGTGGCGTTGTACCTGCTGTTCGCGGATCGCCTCAGCCAGTTATGCCGGGGAATTTTAGAGTAAGGGCTTGTCACATGCAGAAAATTCGCGCCCTCTACCATTTCGCCGCCTGCGCCGTCAAGTGGTCTGCCGTATTCGCCGTCTCCCACCTCACCGTCCGCCATCTGGGTCTCCCCGATTCCCGGACCATTCCCCTCGCCCTAGCCGCCGGCAGCGCCGTCGTTATCGGCGAACACCTGCTGAAAACCTCGAAAAACCGGGCCGCGCATCCCCAAAACAATCGCCCCGCCAGCCGGAAAGCGTCCAGACGCCCCGCCCTGCCACGCCACCCATTCCTCATGCTCCTCGCCGCTCCAGGCAGCTCCATCCCGCCGTCCGTGACGCAGGATCCCGCCTGGTTCGCCCTTCCGCACGAAGACGCCGCGGATTTAACCTCGGAAAATGCCGGCGGCAGCGATTGCTGGCGACCCGTCCTCAAGCAACTATCGACCGGTCGTCATGCCGATCCGCTTCTGGGGACCGCCATCATCCTCGACGCCGGACACCTGCTTCAATCCACTCCCGCCAAGATCCTCCGCGAAGCCGCCGGCATTCGCGAGCGACTCCTGCTCATCAACCGGGCCGCCGGAAAGAACCCGCCGGTGTATCTCGTGGTGGATAACCTGGACGTACTCTACGGTCTCCGATCCCTAGTCCTCGCCACGCCCGCCGGACGCCTCGCCCAACCGCTTGGGGCCCTCGTCAGATCGAACCTGGAAGAGGGCTGCGCCGCCTTCGCCAAAGCTGTCCACGCCGAGGCACTGGCCGATCTCCTTGACGCCGCCGACCTTACCTCGTCGTCCCCGGACGCCGCCGTCCTGGCGGCAGGCATGCAAGCACCGGCTGAGTTTAAACGCCTGGAAACACCGTTGGTCCGCTTCGCCGAGGAACTGTTCGACCACCCCGCCTTCACTGACCGTTTCCCGAGTAAACACCCCGGCGTCGCCGACCTGCAACCGGAACCGGTGGATGCCGTCCCGTCCGCCCCGTGTCCGGGGGGCATATTCTATACCGCCTCCTGCCCCGGCGCCGTCACCCTGCCCCCGCTACTCGGCAATCTGGCCACTTTCAGTGAAGTCTCCGAACCGCAGCCGGACTCGCCCTCGTGGTTTACGCGGGATCTGTTTTCCCTGATCCTGCCGGCCGACTCCGCCCGGAAAAAAACCGCCATATCGGTGAAGCGTGCCGGGATCAAATTCACCGCCGCCGCCGGCTGGCTCGCCGCCGCCTGCCTGGCTTTGTCGGGACTCATCACCTGGTCGTTTCTGGAAAATCGCCAGACCCTGTTGCGGCTTTCCCTTGGTTCCCCCATACCGGAATCGGCCGAAGAACTGGGCGATTACTTGAACCTGGCGGCGATTGCCCGGGATTTGTCGTCCACCTTTTCCCCTGCCCGTTTTGGCCTGGCCCAAACCCGGGATGTGGCCGACGAATTGCAGCGCCGCTACGTGGAAAGTTATTACGATCTCAAAACCATCCCCGCCATCGAGAGCCTGCAGGAGAGCGTATTCGCCGCCGCCGGGCATGCGGATCCGGCGGTTATCGGCAACACGCTCCTGATGCTGATAATATTGCGGGAAGGGATAACCGGCGGGGAAATTTCCGCTGGCGATCCCGATTCATTCGCCCCGCTACAAGCCATCGCCGAGGCGAAGGGGCTAGTCAGCCGGAGCGATCTGCACCTACTCGCCGTATTCTCCGACTGGGCCGGCGACCGGGACTGGCTTGGTGACGCCCACTCCGCCATCCGGCAACTGGAGGAGAATCTCCTGGACAACGCCCATCGCGGCAATCCGACCTGGCTAAGCGCCTGGCTGGCTGGCATACCCGGCTTGGAAGAAGTTCGCCTGGACGGCATCTTCGAAGGGAGCAGTCACAGACCCGGGCCGGGCGTCGTCATTCCCGCCGCCTTCGGCCGTGACGGCTACCGGGTGGCGGCGGGTTTAATGGGGAAAGTGGCGGAATCGGGGGACACGGACCGGCGCCGCCGGCACCTTCGGCATTATCGGCGGCAAGCCCTGGAGGCGTGGCGCCGGGCCGCCACGGAGCTATTCGCCGGGGAACGGGAATGTGTCGCCGCAGCGGATGTGCGGGACGGCATTCACCGGGCAGTCCGCCGGGAGGATCCGCTTGCCCGTTTCGCCGCCCTTGCCTGCCGGCATCTGCTGCCGATGCTGGATCCGGACGACAGGGACGCGGAGCCGGATTTACTCTGGCTGGCGGAGTATGCGCGGCTGGCGGGACGGATCGATGGTGACATATCCGCTCCGGCATTGCGGCAAGCTGATGCTTTGGCAAAATCCCCGCCGGGGGAAATACCGGCGGCGGCCGGGCGTTTCGGCGCCATGGCGGCGCGGTTCAGCCAAACCATCCGCGATTTGGCCGGCGATCTTGCCGGAGATAACCGGGAAAACCGATTCGCCAGTTATAATCCGGATCGGGGCGGGAATCAGTGCCAGACTCGCGGAGCGTGGGTGTCCATACCCGGTTCCGGCGCGAATTCCGTGGGGGTTTTGTCGGCCGAGGACGACTGGGAAAATCTGTTGGTTCAACTCAAGAAGATCGGTCTAGCCAGCCAGGACGCGTCCGAAAACCTCGATCAGGTTCGGAAATTTTTTACCTTGCGGCGGGAAAATTCAGCGGGGGCGCCGGGTTCGCCTACGGCCGATTTTCCCTTGTCCGGAGCTGAATTCTACGCCAATCGCCTGCACCGGCATCTCCGCGAATTTTCCGGAAGCGGCGGTTGGGACGGTTTGTCGCCCCTGTCCTCCCTTCGGCGTTTTCAGCGCCTGCTGGTGCGGCTGGCCGCTTTGTCCCTCGATTCAATCTGGCGGGACACGGTGTATAATCCGGTCAGGCTGACGTCCGGTGGCGAGGCGCTTCGGCGGGAGCGGATGCTTGGGGCAGGAGGATTATTGGAGAAATTCCTCACTGGCCCGGCCGCGGGTTTTTGGGATTGGGAAGAGGGTAAAATTGTGAATGCCCGGGGCGATGGAACGGAATTTCATTTTTCACCCGGTTTCCTCGACTACTGCAATATCATTTTGGCGCAAAGCCGGGCGGAAATTCCCGAGTCAATCCCCCTGCTTTTCCGGGTGGATTCGGTGCAAGTGGACCCGGGAGCGCGGGAACGCCCGGAAGCGGTGGAGTTTTTCCTGACGGGAGCGGCGGCTAATTCATCCGGCCCAGCCCCAGCCGACAAACGCAGCGGTGAAGCCGGCGCGAAACAGTCGTTCAGCCACCGCAATTATCCTAAAGCTCACCAGTTCAACCTATCTCCCCAGGTTGTGGACAGCAATCCCGCCTGTCAAGCCGGGTTGAGGATCAAATTCCGGTCCAGCCAGGCCGAGGCGGTTTTCGAAGGGGCGGACGGAGTGAGGCGGTTCATCGAACTGTTTTCCCGCAAAACCGCGTGGGTGAGGCCGGAGGCGTTCGGTCTGGAAGGGGAAGCCATCCTAAAGAAATTACGGGTGAGCGGGGTGAAGATAAACGGAGAAATTACCGGAGCCGAAGAGTTTTTACGTCTACCCCGGACCACCCTCCCGGACCTTCCGGAGCGGATCATCCATATGCCGAACGCCGCTGTCGATTCGCCGTCGCCGGACGGTGTTTTCGTGAAAAAAGTCTCATACTGACTGGTATTTTCATTTTTTCCCGGGCATGGACACCAGCATGATCAACTCCATAAATACCTGGAACACCAATCGACTTCGCAACCATATCTCCCCTTCCGCTTTCTCGACTATATCGTCGACGCCTACCGCCGGCTCATCCCCGAGCTGGAGAAAGCCGGACGTAAAAACCGCCTCCTCCTCCCCTACCCCTTGGCAATCATCCTGCAACATGGTAAAATGCCTTGGAAGGAGCGCATTTCAACGCTTTTACATCAATCCGCATCCTGTTACGCCTGGAACCACCCCACACGTCATTCCGGCGCCATAAACCTTGAACCGGGGGGAAGCGTAATTCGCCGGAATCCAGGCCGATAAACCGTCGCTTAGTAGTTCCACTAAACACCCCATCAGAGTCGGAACTTACATCTCCGTAAGATAAGGAGCAAACGCCACGGTAGCGATCGTCTATCGGCCTGGATTCCGGCGAGTTCTGCCTCACCCCGGTTGAACGTTTGCGACGCCGGAATGACGGGTGGGATTAGGTCCGATGTGGCAGGGCAAAAGAGCATTTTTAGAGCTGCCCTTATGTTTACACAAACTTGAGATGCGCCCCCTTGGAAGGGTCCATTGAGCATGGGAGAATTATTTGGATCGGTCCCCGGATTGCACCGGCAGGTTTTGGACTTCCCCATCCACCTGATTGATCTGAGGAAAAGCGAATATAATTATTAATATTTTGACCACCCGGTTCGGCGATGTTCCCGCCGGAGTGAGAAAGAAACTGGGCTCCAGCTCGGACCTTGCCACTTTGGATCATCTGGCGGTATATGCCGCGACCTGCGGAACGCTGCGTGATTTCAAACATGAATTTGAAAATGGCAGGAAGAACAAAATTTTGGCAGGCACGCGTGATTGACGTTGGGACCAGGTGTCCACAACAGCTTTTATGTTGACAGTTTTTTCCCTTGTAGGTACAGTTTATTGAACCGATTCGACGCGGCGTGCGCCGCGCCGGTTTTTTATTGTGTAGCAAAGCACTAGGTCGAACACCGTCCGAACACCTGCCGAACCATACGACCGGGGTTTTTGAAACCGGCCGGGAACATTCGGTACAAGCGCGCCGGCTATCAAGAACCGTTACCCAGGCCCCAAACCGAACGGCAACCGCCGTCGGCACAGGCCGGAGCGGCGCGGCAAAGGATTCACCCGCGGTGAGGACCGGGAAGGAAAAGCAGCATGGCAATCGCATCTCTAAAAGACATGATCGAGGCCGGAGTCCATTTCGGCAGCGCGGCATCGCGCTGGAACCCGAGAATGAAGCCGTACATCTTCTCGAAACAGAACAAAATCCACATCATCGACCTCAGAGAAACGCTGAAGTCGCTGATCCGTTCCTGGCACTTCCTCGCCCAAACCACCGCGGCGGGAAAGCAGGTCCTCTTCGTCGGCACCAAGCGCCAGGCCGCCGACATCGTCCGGCAGGAAGCCAGTCGCTGCGAATCCTATTTCGTCTCCAATCGCTGGCTCGGCGGCACCCTCACCAACATGAACACCATGCGCCGGCGCGTCACCCGCCTGCAGGAATTGGAAGACCTGGAAACCAGCGGCCAGCTCCAGGAATTTTCGAAAAAGATGATTTCGTCCCTCAGCCGCGAGAAGCGGAAAATTTTCCGCAACTTCGAGGGCATCCGCAACATGAAGGACATTCCCGGTGCCATCGTCCTCGTCGACCCGGGCACGGAACACATCGCCATCGCCGAAGGCATGAAACTGGGGATTCCCCTCATCGGCCTCATCGACACCGACGACGATCCGAAAAACCTCGACTTCGTCATCCCGGGGAACGACGATGCCTTCTGCTCGATTCAGTACATCATTTCGAAACTGGCCGACGCGGTAATCGAAGGCAAGAAACGTTTCGCCTTGCAGGGCACGGTCAAGCAGCGCGCCGAAGGCCGGGAGGAAGCCGCGGCGGAAAAGGCCAAGGACATCGACACCCCCAAGGACTTCAGCCAAGTGGGCGGCTTCTCCTACGGCGGCGAAGATTAACGGCGCCTTGTCTCGGTTCTACCAGTGAGTGTTCACCAACCGCCAGGCAAATTGATGACTTTGCAGGAAATCGAGCAGCGCTTCCATGGCTCGATTTCCTGCAAACGTCTATAGAAAGGAAGTTGTGCAATTATGGCCATCGATGCGAAAATGATTAAGGATCTGCGCGAAAAAACCGGCATGGGCATGATCCAGGTTAAACAAGCCCTGGAAGAAGCCGGCGGCGACATGGAAAAGGCCGAAATGGCCCTCCGTAAACAGGGCCTGGACAAGGCCGCCAAAAAAGCCGACCGCCCCACCGGCCAGGGGGTCATCGCCATCAGCCACCAGGGGAACCAGGCGGCGATGATCGAACTCGCCTGCGAACAGGAACCGACCACCAATAACGATCGTTTCAAAGCGCTGGTCGAACTCGCCCTCGCCACCGCCCTCAAAGTCAAGGCGAAAAACGCCGACGATCTCCTGAAAGCCCAGACTCCCGACGGCACCTTCGCCGATTCCGTGAAGGCGGTCATCGGCGTGGTCGGGGAAAACATCCAGCTCCGCAAAGCCTACACCATCGACGCCCCGGCCGGCGGCCTCATCGGCTACTACGCGCATTTCAACCGGAAGGCCGGCGCCATGGTCGCCCTTTCCCTGCAAGGGGCCGATGCGGGTCACGACGCGATCAAGACCGCCGCCAATGACATTTCCATGCACTCCGTGGCGGCCCGCCCCCTTGCCTGGACCCGGGACGCCCTCGACCCCAAGCTCCTCGCCCAGGAAAAGGAAATCATGCTGGAGGAGGTGAAGAGCAAGCCGGCGAACATCCAGGAAAAAATCCTGGAAGGGAAGCTGACCAAGTTTTACGGCGACAAGATTCTCACCGAACAGGTTTTCGTCAAAGACCCCGACGGCAAGATGACGGTGAAGGAATTCCTCGACAAGGCGGCGAAAGCAGCCGGCGGCAACGCGGTGATTACCGACTTCCAGCGCTTCGAGCTTGGCCTGTGAGAAGCGGCCGGTTCGATTATTTTGTTGGCAAACCCTGACCCGAAAGGCCGGATTATTTCCGGCCTTTTTTGTGCAAATACCGCGTTTTACGCCAGTGGAGACGACTATGCCGAACAACTATTTCCAGCCCGAATTGGAGACGATGTCACGAGACGAACTCACCGCCCTGCAAATCGAGCGGCTCGGTAAAATCTGCGCCTATGTCTGTGAAAAGAATCCGCTCTATCGCGAACGCTTCCAGCAAGCCGGCATCGAACCCGCCGGCATCCGCGACCTTTCCGACCTCTCCAGGCTTCCCTCGATTTCCAAGGAGGATCTGCGCCTGTCGTATCCGAACGGTTTCCTATGCCAGGATATCCGCAAAATCAGGGAAATGCACCAATCCTCCGGTTCCACCGGGACGCCGATTGCGATGCTGTACACCCAGGCCGACCTCGAACAATGGGCCGAATGCATGGCCCGCTGCTGGGTGATGGCCGGCTGCCGTCCCGGCGATCCGATTCAGATTACCCCCTCGTTCGGCCTGTTTAACGGCGGTTTCGGCATGTATCACGGGGCCAGGAAGGCGGGCCTTTTCATCATTCCGACCGGGGCGGGGAATACCGCGCGCCAGCTCAAACTGGCACGCGATTTCAACACCCGGATCATAACCGGGGTCGTCTCCTACGGCATCCGCATTTTGGAGGAACTCCGGGCGGAAGGCGGCGGCAAACTGCCGGGGCTGCAACTCGGGGTCTTCGGCGCCGAAACGTTTTCCGACAGCATGCGGAAAACGCTGCAGGACGGCCTCGGCATCGAGCCCTTCGACGTCTACGGCATGACGGAAACGGGAGGGGTCGGCACGCTGGGGCAGGATTGCCCGGACCATTCCGGCCTGCACGTTTGGGAAGACCATTACCTTGTGGAAATTTTGGACCGGGACACCAAGGAGCCGGTACCGGACGGCAAGGCGGGGGAACTGTACATCACCTCCCTGACCCGCGAGGCGATCCCGGTAATTCGTTTCCGCACCGGCGACATCACCCGGATACTATCGCGCGAGCGTTGCGCCTGCGGACGGACCCACGTGCGGATTGCCTCGGTGACCGGCCGCGTGGACGACATGCTGATTATCAAGGGAATTAACTTTTTCCCGAAACAGGTGGAACAAGCGCTCATGGAAATTCCCGGCGTTTTGCCTAATTATCAAATCATCATCGAGGAACGGCAGGGCGTGAAGGATGTGCGGATCAACGTCGAAGCCGACGGCAGCGTCACCGGGTTCACGGTGGAAAAGGTCTTGAAGGAACGCCTCGGCTTTTCGCCGAAGGGGGACGTTTTCCCGGCGGGCGGCTTGCCCCGGCAGGAGGGGAAGGCGAAGCGGGTGTTTTATGATTCGGATGAAAACAAGCCGGCCTAAGGAAATAGGAGACAAGCATGCCCAAAAAAATCCTCTACTGCATAGCCAAAGCCGGAAATAGTTATAACGGGTTTTCACCGGATTATCCAGGTTGTCTGGTAGCCGCTCCCAGCATTGAAGAGGTCCGACGTCGCCTGCCTCTAGCCCTGGAAGCGCATATCAGGGGGCTGCTGGAAGATGGTGAACGGCTACCGGAAGATGAAGAACTGGTTGACAGCGGGCTTATCACCTTGGATATTACCGAACCGGAATTATCCCAATCCACGCATTAGCTGCCAATCTGCCTTTTTTATTGCATTCCCCCAATGAAGCAACGACAATTACCCATTGCCATGTCGTCCCACGGGCGGCATGGTTTTTTGTAATAGAACGGCATTTTTACGAAGTCGCTAACCGAACGCCTTTGTTTAATCACTCACGAGGGGAGATTCGCCATGTCCGTACTGGTCGTGGGTTCCATCGCTTTGGACAAAATCCGTATGCCGGACGGCAAGGTTTACGAGCAGGTCCTCGGCGGCAGTTGCAGCTATTTCATTCATAGTGCGCATTTTTTCAATCCGGTGCGGGTGGTCGGGGTGGTGGGGGAAGATTTTCCCAAGGAATTCGTCGAGGATTTCCGGAAATGCGACGCCGATTTGGAGGGACTGAAAACCCTGCCCGGGAAAACCTTCCAGTGGCATGGGACCTACCATAAGGACATGAACAACCGGGACACGGACGCCCTGCATTTTGGCGTCCTAGGCGCCTTCGACCCGGTCCTGCCGGCTTTGTACCGCGACAGCAAATTCGTTTTCCTGGCCTGTTCCCAGCCGGAGCTTCAGGCAAAGGTCCTGGACCAGCTGGACGGCAAGGTCTGCGCCGTCGTGGATACCATTGAAATTTACATCAAGGAAAGCCGGGCGGCCCTGGACAAACTCATCAGCCGTTGCCAGGGGATGATTGTGAACGATTCGGAGGCGCGGCTCCTGTCCGGCGAGGACAATCTGGTCAAGGCGGCCGAGGCGATTCGGAAAAGATACGGTCTGGAGTTTTTCGTTTTGAAGAAGGGGGAACACGGCGGACTCCTGGCCGACGCCGGCGGCATCGTCCCCTTCCCCGCTTATCCCCTGGACCACATCGCCGACCCGACCGGGGCGGGCGATTCATTCGCCGGCGGCTTTATGGGGACCTTGGCGCAAGCGAACAAATTTGACGACCAGACGCTACGGAAAGCCATCCTCAACGGCACGGCGACGGCGTCATACGCGTGCCAAGGACTGGGGAACGCGGCGCTGTTGCCGTTGACGCGCGGGGAGGTCGAGGCGCGGGCCAAGCGGTTCGCTGAGATGACCCGGCTGGGGTGAGGGAAATGGGAGGTTCCCTTTTGCTTCTACCGTTCCGGGAGGGCTTCGCCCCCCAGACCCCCCATTCCGAATTCGCAGCGTTTGGGGCCGCCCGGACGCAAAAGCGCGCTTACGCGCTGTTTGCTCTGTAAGGAAGGGCCGCGTAACGAGTTTCCATGCGTTTTTACCGTATGTTGAATCTGCCACCTTATTACGCGGCCCATAACCGCATTTCATAACCGCAACCGCAAACCGCTTAACCGCTATTTGACTCATTTATAACCGCACAAAACAGGGGACCTGGTTGCGGCCCCTGGTGTTTGCAGCGCTACTGGAAATTCCTAGTGTCAGTAGTTTAATAATTTGAACTTAGTGTCTGACCGCCGGCACTAATTCAAATTATTAAACAACTGACACTAAGAATTTCCAGTAGCGCTGCAAACACGGACCCCCGCAACCAGCGATTCCGCTGGACCAATCCCGTCAAGCGGAAATCCAGGCAGCTTCGGAAAAGGAACACCCCATGGAAGCACCCACACCCATCACCCAGGAAGCCTCACTCTTCGAACAGGGCGGCCCGGTCATGTACGTCCTGGCCGTCGCCGCCGTCATCGGCGTCACCTACATCATCTACTGCCTCCTCACCCTCCGCCGACGCGCCGTCATGTCCCCCCCCTGGTCCTGGTCGCCGAAAACCTCCGCGAACCCGAAGAATTCGACGACGCCCTCGCCATCTGCAAAAGGGAAGGCGGACCCTTCGCCGAAATCCTCGCCTCCGTCATCGCCACCCACGACATCGCCCGGCCCGAAGCCGAAGCCATCGTCGAAGGCGCCGGACGCCGCGCCATGCACGATCTGTCCCGGGGCACCCTGGCCCTCGAAGTCGTCTCCGGCACCTCCACCATGCTGGGACTCCTCGGCACCGTATCCGGCATGTTCAACATGATGATGACCATCAGCCACTCCGGCGTCAAGGATATCGGCGCCATCTCCGGCGGCATCGGCGAAGCCCTCATCACCACCCTGGCCGGCCTGGCCATCGCCATTCCCGCCTACGTCGCCTACGTTTATTTCAGCCGCCGGGTGGAGGACGTGGTCCTCAACATGGAGGAATACGCCATTCACCTCATGGCGCGGATTCGTCAGGACGCGGAAGTGCATCCCCGCGCGAAATCGGAAAGATTGTCGGCGGTTCCCCCACCCCTGGCACCGAAGTTCGACGCGCTGGCCG
Organism: Planctomycetota bacterium; assembly: GCA_031548195.1. Taxonomy (GTDB): domain Bacteria; phylum Planctomycetota; class SZUA-567; order SZUA-567; family SZUA-567; genus JAJBSZ01. The sequence continues at coordinate 17,325 of JAVBRG010000131.1, forward strand.
GGGCGGCGGTTCCGACGGCTTTGAACGCGGTGAAAGCGGCGGCGGCCAAACCGGCGGCGCCGCGGAAGACGGTGTCGGAACGCATGGCGCAGGCGCAATCGAGTCTGGGTAAACAGATGCGGAGCGATGCGGCCGGCGGCGGGGCGACAGCCCAGGAGGCGGGACAATGAAATTCAGCGACCGCAAACGCTCCGGGTCGGCGGCGATGAACTTGACGCCGCTGATTGACTGCATGTTCCTGCTGGTGATTTTCATCATGATTGCCGCCCGCTTTGAACCGGAGGGGGGGATTCCGGTGGATTTACCCCAGGCGAAATCGGGCGAGACGGCGAAGAAGGTCGACCGAATCAACTTGACGGTGACAAACGACGGCCGGGTTTTCCTCGAACAGGACGAGGTCAAGGTCGAGGATTTGGAACGGAAGATTATCGAGGCGCGAACCCGGGCCGGAGACCCGGAAGGGAAGGAAGTGGTCCTGGTGGTGAACGGGGACAAGGACGCGAACCACGGCCGGGTGGTCGAGGCTCTGGACGCGGCGGCCCGCGCCAAACAACAGAAGGTGACGATAAGAACGCGGCAGTAAGGATCAGGCGCAGCTCAAGTTTGTGTCAACATAACTCTTTGTCCTGCCACATCGGACCTAACTCTACAACGCGACATTTGCGGGAACCGCATCCGCAAATGCCGCATGAAGTTAGGGTTATCGGCTACTCAAGGGGCGGTGGCGAAAAACCACTCGCAATTCCCTTTACCATGCAACCTTTTGATCACACGACTGTT